>NC_021288.1:300276-600553 GCF_000402035.1 Caballeronia insecticola | reverse complement strand
GTAGATTGCCGATCTGGGCAATGGCGCTGTGCATGTCGTTCGTGTGCACGCATTCGCAGGCCGCACAGCCGGCCGCGCCTGAATCTGTGGCGAGCGCCACCCGTGCGCCAGCCGGATCGTCCGTTCCGCCTCCACGGCCCGCCGGCGATGCCCGGCAATTGAGCCTGACGAACAAGCCGTGGACAGGCGACTTCGACGCTATGCTCGAACGGCGCATGATTCGTTTTCTGGTGCCGTACAGCCGTACCCTTTACTTCGTCGACAAGGGGCGCGAGCGTGGGCTTGCTGCCGAGCTTGCGCGCGATTTCGAACGCTACGTCAACAAGAAGTATGCGGCGCAGTTGAACAAGCGGCCGCTCACGGTCTACCTCATTCCGACGACGCGCGACAAGCTGCTGTCGTCGCTCAATGATGGATTAGGCGACATTTCTGCGGGCAACCTGACCGCAACGGATGAGCGCCTGAAGATCGTCGATTTCATCGCGCCGCGCGATCGCAAGCCTGTGCGCGAACTCGTCATCACCGGACCGAAGGCGCCGCCACTGAATAAGCTCGACGATCTCGCAGGCAAGGAAGTCTTTGCGCGACGTTCGTCGAGCTATTACGAGAGCCTGAATGCGCTCAACGAACGCTTTCGGAAGGAAGGGAAGACGCCGATGCAGATCACGCCGCTGCCGGAAGCACTCGAAGACGAAGATGAGATGGAGATGCTCAACGCCGGGCTGCTGGGCATTGTCCTGGTCGACGAGTGGAAGGCGCATCTCTGGGCGCAGGTGTTGCCGCACATCAAGGTACATGAGGATCTCGCGGTCAACGGAGAAGGCTATTCGGGTTGGGCGATACGCAAGAACAGCCCGCAACTGCAGGCGGCGCTCAATGACTTCTACATCAACTTCGTGAAGAAGCAGGGCGTGTACGAATACCGTCTTGCGCAGTACATGAAGAAGATCAAGCAGATCCGCAACAACGCCGGTGATGCCGAACAAAAGCGCTTCCAGCAGACGCTCGAACTTTTTCAGAAGTACGGCACGCAATACGGCTTCGATCCTCTGATGCTGGCCGCGCAGGGCTTCCAGGAATCGCAATTGAATCAGCAGGCGCGCAGCCATGTGGGCGCGATCGGCGTCATGCAGATCATGCCCGCGACAGGAAAGCAGATGGCGGTGGGAAGCATCACGGTGACGGAAGCAAACATCCATGCCGGCACGAAGTACATGGATCAACTAATGACGAAGTACTTCAAGGACGCGAAGTTCAGCGAGACCGACCGTCCGCTGTTTGCGTTTGCGAGCTATAACGCGGGTCCGGGCAACATCGCGAAGATGCGTCAGCTCGCCGCGCAGCGCGGCCTCGATCCCGACAAGTGGTTCAACAACGTCGAGGTTGTGGTGGCCGAGAAGATCGGCATTGAAACGACTACGTATGTGCGAAACATTTATAAGTACTATGCGGCGTATAGGCTGATTGTCGATGCACAAGCGGCGCGTGAGAAGGCGATGGAGGGGGTTAAGAAGCAGTGAAGCGGGGGGTTTTTGGGGGTGTTGGAGGGCAGGATCGATGTCTCTTCGTTGGAGAGGTGGTCGGCATCGAAGCGCTTGGTTGTTTCGGCTCTTGACGGGTGCGTTGGGACAAGGGGGCGGCTAACCGGTCAGAAGCCTTCGTTGGAGCTTTGGAAAAGCTGGGCGATTCGAACGAGGTTGCAGATGTTGTTCGAGGGGGCGCTTGTTGGCCACATCCCGCCGTTCACATGGATTGGCGGCCGGACGTTCGGGCGTCGGCTCTGCCCCAGTAACCGACCGTCTGACTGTAGAAGACGGGCACTCCTTCTTAGGCCGTTGCAGACATTCGGGTGTCATTAACCATGCCGCGATTGGCAACCGCTTTCCTGCAAGCTGACTTCTACTATCGCGGACATGGGATTCCACCGCATTCGGGTGTGTACTCTTCTGTCTGTTGATCTTCGAGTGGGCTTTGGTTGCATCGGTCAAGAGTTCGCCCGACAGTCAAGCCGCATTGATAAAGGCTGCGTTATTATGGGTATCGTATTCCTAGTCGTTAATCAACTGCCATAAAAATTAGCCAAGGACCGCATGCCAATAGATAAAAATATGTATGATGAAAACGCCATTTACAGAAGTTGGGTCGACAATCAACTTAAAATCATCGAGCCAACCGATCTGAACAATAATCGCGGGTTTAGAAAACCCCAGCGAGCGGCGCTTTTCGCGGCCCTATGCCACCTGACATCGGTACCGGACCGACCTGCAACTGTAGTTATGCCCACCGGGACCGGGAAGACTGATGCGATTTTTTCCCTAATTATTGCGGGTGCTTTCCCAAGGGCCTTAATCATAGTTCCGTCCGATGCGTTGCGATCACAAACATCGGAAAAAATATTAGAACTTAAAAACATTCGCGACTTTCGGGCAATTGACGAGCAAACGCTATCCCCAAAAGTTTTCACCATGAATGCGGCCCTTACAAAAGATGACCTTCTCGACATCGCCTTGAGTAACGTCGTTATATCCACACCAAATGCCTTAACTTTGACTCACGGAGATCAGCTGGCGCAGTTAGTAAGTCTCGTAAGCCACTTGATCGTCGACGAAGCACATCACGTTGCGGCAAAAACTTGGCGAAATATAAAAACAGCGTTTAAAGGAAAGCCGTGCATTCAGTTCACGGCCACGCCGTTTCGGGAGGATAAGCAGACTTTAGATGGTCGAATAATTTACAACTACTCCCTGAAAGATGCTCAAGAAGATGGCTATTTTCAAGCGATAGAATTTCATCCGGTCAGAGAATATCAATTTTCTCTCTCCGATAAGGCAATCGCAAATAAGGCGGTGGCACTACTTCGCGCAGATCTTGAATCTGGCAAAGATCATCTTCTGATGGCTCGCGCCAACTCGATATCGAAGGCAAAAAAGATCTACGATTTGTATAGAGAGCACAATGATCTTTCTCCGGTGCTGGTGTATAGCGGCGTGAATGAAAAAGATAAAATCATCAAGAGAATAAAAAACAGACAACATCGAATCATCGTCTGCGTGAACATGCTTGGCGAAGGCTTCGACCTTCCCGAACTAAAAATTGCTGCCCTTCATGACCAGCACTGTAGCCCAGCCGTAACCCTTCAATTCATCGGAAGACTTACCCGCGTCAATGATCTATTGGGAGCGGCCAAGTTTGTCGCAAACATCGCAAATCAAAAAGTCGACAATCAAATGGCCGCACTTTATTCTGAAAGTGCGGACTGGGGAATTATTATCCGCGAGGTAAGTGAAAAAAAGATCGGCCGTGAATTGGAGCGAGAGAAGTTTGAGGCGCAGTTTGAGGACGTGGAGGACGGTGAGAAAATAATTGCATTGAATCCAACCCCCAAGGTGAGTGCCGTGGCTTACAGGGTGGCCCAGATAGACTGGAAGCCTTTTGGCGCTGCGGAAATGCGATCAAAAGGCGAGGAAGTGCGGCTTTATTCGGTTAATGAAGACCAAACCCTAGTGATGGCAGTGACCCGCGCCGAGTCCCCCGTTTCTTGGGCGAACACCGCCGCGATCTCAGCGACAGACTGGCATCTGTATCTTGCCTATTACCGGAAAAAAGATGCGACACTGTTTATAAGCACTTCCGGCGATGAGGGGCAGTCTGCAGCCTTTAAGAACCTAATTTCCGCGAACTCCGAAAAAGTCGCTGGAGAGAAAACGTTTCGCATCCTGCACAACATTAACCTATTAAAGTTTCAAAACGTTGGGCTTACGCGCGGCACTCGCGACATCCGTTTTACTATGCATGTTGGTCGAGACATTAATTCCGTGATGGACGACCTCGAAAACGGAGCCGCTATCAAATCGAATATCTTCGGAATTGGTTTTCAGGAGGGATACAAAACGACTGCAGGATGCTCATACAAGGGTAAATTATGGGAAATGAACTCGGAAACCATTGATTATTGGGTTAAGTGGTGCGACTCAGTATCAGAGAAAATCAACAACGCAAACATAGATACGAGAGACATACTGAATAACGTGATTCGCTCCGAGAAAATCGAAAGAATCTGGCCGGATGGGTTGTTTTATGCCGACTGGCCGGAATCAATTTATATTGAAGTGGAACACAGGGTTACGCTGATAGTCAATGGTATTGCTTATAAATTGCTGGACCTTTGGCTCGGCTATCCTGTTCGCGTTACGGATCGCATCTTGCGAATTCCAGTTCTGACTAAAGACGAGCTTGGGGCGGAGAGAGCGGTTGGTCGTGTCGATATCACACTCGAAGTCGATGGATATAAAATCGACTGCGGGGATATCAAGATAATCTACGGGAAAGAACGTTCTTTTTCCGAGTATCTTGATGATAATCCAATTAAAATCCTAAAGCAAGACGGCTCAATTATTTTGGGCAACTATCGTTACTACAGCCCGCAAACCCTCAATGTTAAGTTGCCAAGGGCACTTCTCTCAAGCTGGGACTGGGGAGAAACAAAAATAAACAAAGAATCCATGGGAAAAGATCGCGATTTGGATACTGTTCAAGGATTCACGTTTTCAAAAATAGAGGGCGCTTATGAGCTGATCTTTAACGACGACGGCGCCGGCGAAATCGCCGACCTGGTCGCGATAAACGAGAATAACGACCACATTCAAATTGATTTTTACCATTGCAAGTACTGCAGCAAGGACGCTAAGCCGGGCGCGCGGGTTGATGACACGTACATCGTAACGGGTCAGGCAAGCAGATCGGTGAAATGGTTGCACACTGGTGAGGCTATTTTCAGGCAGCTTCTTGATAGATATGGTACGTCACTTGAGAACGGCTTCGATCGAATTCTGAAGGGGCTTCCGGCAAGCCTCGATCTGTTGCGAAATAAATGTCGCGACCTGGAGGTCAGGATAGGCTTTTTCATTATTCAGCCCGCCATTTCGGAAGCCCGGATTACGGACGAGATGCTGACTGTGCTTGGGAGTAGTTACATGTATCTCAAAAATATATCCGGCACGGAGTTGAAAGTAATTGTGAGCAGATAGATATTATAAGAGCGTGCGAGAGCGAGCAATCGTGACCAACTTGACGAAGACAGCAATGGCCGAGAACAGGCAGGCCGATACGATTGCTCGAACTGCCGTTGTACCTCGAAAGCCGCCATAAACGGTACGCGGGATCGAAAGACCGCTCAGGGTCGCAAGTGTGAATTCGCTGACCCCATCAGTTGCGATCCTGCGCGAGACGCCGGCAACGCCGGCAATCCGCTAGGCTGCCGACTTTGATAGCGACCAGCGTCAATGTCCCCAAAGGCCGAGGTCCCGTCAACGACTTGGCATCGTGAATGGCCGTTGCGCCTTGGGCGGCGTGGGACCGCGGCGTATGCAATCGACGGACGTGATCGCCACGAACCGCGATCTCGCGACGACGCTGCAGTATGAGGAAGGCGCGCGGTTTCTGCGGACTTCGAGCCTGTGCATCGACGGAGAGAAAAGCCGCGTGCTGGTCGGATGAAGGACGCGTACACCGCCCCGGACTATGTCGAAGCGGCGGATATCGCAAGCGAACACCCCGGCCGGCTGATAGGCGCCTTGATCGAAGAGCATTACGGGCACAGCATCGCGGAGAAATCCAGCAGGGCATTCCGGCAATGCCGGTATCGAACGAGATGGCGAAGTGATTGCGCGTGGAAGCGGGAACGGCGGCAGCAAAACATAACAAATGGGCGGCACGATCAAGTGCCGCCCATCCAAAAGAGCGCCGAACGTCGTCAGAAGACTTACCGCACCTTGCCCGCCTTCCACGCCGACAGCAGTTGCTCATAACTCACTGTTTCGCCCTTCGGCTTTTCGTTGGCGAGCGCCTTCCACGGCGCGTGTTGGTCCGACAGCCACTTGGACGGATCGCTTTGCGCATTCAGCTCCGGCGCGCAAACCTTCATGCCGGCCCGCTGCAAACGGGCCAACACCTGGTCCATTTCCTTCGCGAGGTTATCCATTGCAGCCTGCGGAGTTTTTTCACCGGCGACAGCGGTGCCGACGTTCTTCCACCAGAGTTGCGCCATCTTCGGATAGTCGGGCACGTTGTTGCCGGTCGGCGTCCACGCGACGCGCGCCGGGCTGCGATAGAACTCGATCAGGCCGCCGTACTTGTCCGCGTTTTTCGTGAAGTAGTCGCTATGAATGTCGGAGTCGCGAATGAACGTGAGACCGACAATCGACTTCTTGAGCGACACGCTCTTCGACGTCACGAACTGCGCGTACAGCCACGCGGCGGCGCGCTGATTCGGTGGCGTCGACTTGAAGAACGTCCACGAGCCGACGTCCTGATAGCCGTTCTGCATGCCGTCCTTCCAGTAAGCGCCGTGCGGGGAGGGCGCCATGCGCCACTTCGGCGTGCCATCCGCATTCGTGACGTTGCCCGGCTTGAGCATCGACGCCGTGAACGCGGTGTACCAGAACACCTGTTGCGCGATCCGGCCTTGCGCGGGCACAGGGCCCGCTTCGCTGAACGTCATGCCGGACGCTTCTGGCGGCGCGTATTTCTTGAGCCAGTTGATGTATTTGGTCGTCGCGTAGACTGCGGCCGGGCTGTTGGTGCCACCGCCGCGCGACACCGACGCGCCTACCGGATGACAGCCGTCAGGCGTCACGCGAATGCCCCATTCGTCGACGGGCATGCCGTTCGGAATGCCCTTGTCGGCTGCGCCCGCCATGGAAAGCCATGCGTCCGTGAAGCGCCAGCCAAGCGACGGGTCTTTCTTGCCGTAATCCATATGACCGTAAACTTTTTCTCCGTCGATGTTTTTCACATCGTTCGTAAAGAACTCGGCGATGTCTTCATACGCGGACCAGTTGACCGGCACGCCGAGATCGTAGCCGTATTTCGCCTTGAACTTGTCCTGCAAGTCCTTGCGTGCGAACCAGTCCGCGCGGAACCAGTAAAGGTTCGCGAACTGCTGGTCGGGAAGCTGATAAAGTTTTTTGTCCGGCGCGGTCGTAAAACTCGTGCCGATAAAGTCTTTCAGGTCAAGACCAGGGTTCGTATATTCCTTGCCTTCTCCCGCCATGTAATCGGATAGCGGAACGATCACGCCATAACGATAGTGCGTGCCGATCAGGTCCGAGTCCGAGATCCAGCCGTCGTAAATGCTTTGCCCGGATTGCATCGAGGTCTGCAATTTCTCGACGACGTCGCCTTCCTGAATGATGTCGTGCTTCACCTGAATGCCGGTGATTTCACTAAAGGCGGTGGCAAGCGTTTTGGATTCGTAGGTATGCGTGTCGATCGTTTCCGATACGACATGAACCTCCTTGACGCCTTGCGATTTGAGTTTCGCCGCGGTGTCGATGAACCATTTCATCTCGTCCATCTGCTGCTTTTTCGAAAGCGTGCTGGGTTGAAACTCGCTATCCACCCATTTCTGCGCCTCAGGCGTGCCCGCCAGAGCCTGGTTCGCGAAGGCACCAGACACGATGCTTGCCACTGCCAGCGCGACGATCCGTCTCCTCTGATGCATGGTCTTCTCCTGTGACTTCCGTGCCCCTTCGGTCTTGTCGGCGCCCGCTGGGGGCATCAGCGGAACCGGCACTTGCCAGTCTTCATTGCATGCGTCGGCTTCTTATCCCTTCCACATGATCGCGAGCAACACCAGCACCGAGGCTGCGAAGCCCGGCCAGGAACTCGAGCCCTCGGCGCTGATGCCGAGCCACGCGAGATTCACATATGCGGCAGCCAACAGGCCGATGAACAGGCGATCACCGCGAGTCGTCGCGATAGGCAGAAAGCCCTTGCGTTCATGAGTCGGCGAGCGCAGTTCCCATACCGTCATGCCGCCCAGCATGACGACGATGCAGCCGAAGAAGATCGCCACCTCGGGCGTCCAGTACATCCACGTGAACATCACACTCTCCCCATCGCGAAACCCTTTGCGATGTAGTTGCGCACGAAGTAGATCACCAGCGCGCCGGGAACGATGGTCAGCACGCCCGCCGCCGACAGCACGCCCCAGTCCATGCCGGCCGCCGACACGGTGCGCGTCATCACCGCAGCGATAGGCTTCGCGTTGACCGAAGTCAGCGTGCGCGCGAGCAGCAGTTCGACCCAGCTGAACATGAAGCAGAAAAAAGCCGTGACGCCGACGCCCGACTTGATGAGCGGGAGGAAGATCTTCACGAAGAAAGCGGGAAACGTATAGCCGTCTATGTACGCGGTTTCGTCGATCTCGCGCGAGACGCCCGACATGAAGCCTTCGAGAATCCACACGGCAAGCGGCACGTTAAACAGCATGTGCGCAAGTGCGACGGCAATGTACGTGTCGGTCAGTCCGACGCTCGAATAGAGCTGGAAAAACGGCAGCAAAAATACCGCGGGCGGCGTCATGCGGTTGGTGAGCAGCCAGAAGAACATGTGCTTGTCGCCGAGAAATCGATAACGTGAGAACGCATACGCCGCAGGCAGCGCGACCAGTACCGACATCACCGTGTTCATCAGCACGTAGATGATCGAATTGATATAGCCCCAGTACCACGAAGGATCGGTGAAGATCACCTTGTAGTTTTCGAACGTCACGTGCTGCGGCAGCGTGGCGAACGTCGACATGGTTTCTTCGTTTGTGCGCAGGGAGATCGAGAGCATCCAGTAAAGCGGAATCAGCGCGAACAGCATATAGACGACGAGCATCGACGTCCGCATCCAGCGGCGCTTATCCTGCATGGTCGTCTCCTTGGGCGGCGGGGCCACCTTTGCCTACGCGGCTCATCCAGTTATAGAGAATGAAGCACAGCAGCAAAATGATCAGGAAATAGATCAGCGAGAAAGCCGCGGCCGGGCCAAGATCGAACTGGCCGACTGCTTTTTGTGTCAGATACTGACTGAGGAAGGTTGTGGAGTCGCCGGGACCGCCGCCTGTCAGCACGAACGGCTCGGTATAGATCATGAAGCTGTCCATGAAGCGCAACAGCACGGCGATCATCAGCACGCCTCGCATCTTCGGCAATTCGATGTAGCGGAATACCGCAAAACGGCTTGCGCCATCTATTTCCGCAGCCTGATAGAAGGCGTCCGGAATCGCGCGCAAGCCCGCATAGCAGAGCAGCGCGACGAGCGGGGTCCAGTGCCAGATGTCCATCACCAGCACGGTGATCCATGCAGCCGTGGGACTCGCCGTGTAGTTGTAGTCGAAGCCAAGACCATTGAGCCAGTAACCGAGCAGTCCGATATCCGGGCGCCCGAAGATCTGCCAGATCGTGCCCACCACGTTCCAAGGAATCAGCAACGGCATGGCAAGCACGATGAGCGTGGCCGATGCGCGCCATCCCGAAGCCGGCATCGAAAGGGCAAGGCCCACGCCCAATGGAATCTCAAACAGCAGAACGCACGTGGAGAAAATGACCTGTCTGCCGAGCGCGTCGCGCAAATCCGGATCGGTCATGATGTTGCGAAACCACTCCGTACCGACGAACACATGCTGCGTCGGGCCGATGATGTCCTGCACCGAGTAGTTGACCACCGTCATCAGCGGAAGGATCGCGGAGAACGCGACGCAGATGAACACCGGAATGACCAGCAGCCACGCTTTCTGATTGACGGGCTTGTTCATCGCGCGGCCCCTTCGGAGATGCGTGTTTCGATTCTTTCGTCGTTGCAGAAGAACACGGTTTCAGGCGCAATGAGATGCAGCCAGGCAGGTCCGTCGACAACCCGCACATGCGGATCGAGCCTCGCATTGAACACATTGCCGTCGCATTGCGCGGTAACCAGTTGATAGTTGCCGAGCTGCTGCGCGCGCAGCACCCGCGCGTTGACCGCGCCGGCTCCTCCTTCCTGCGAAAGGCGGACGAATTCCGGGCGAATCCCCAGTTTTAGCGCGCCGTTTGTCTGCTGATGCGCACCACGTAGCGTCGCAAGCGTGCCGGCGTCGAGCGGCAGGCGCTGCGAGCCGATTTTTGCGCCGTCAGCGTCGAGCTCGATCGGACAAAGATTCATGCCCGGGCTGCCGATGAAGTAGCCAACAAAAGCGTGGTCCGGCCGCAGAAAAAGCGCATCGGCTCCGCCCTTCTGAACGACGCGGCCATTTGTCATGACCACGACTTCATCGGCGAAAGTCAGCGCTTCTACCTGATCGTGCGTCACGTAGATAAGCGTGAGCTTGAGTTGCTGGTGGATCTTCTTCAACTGCCGGCGCAGGATCCACTTCATCGCGGGGTCGATCACAGTCAACGGTTCGTCGAAGAGGATCGCCGCGACGTCCTTGCGCACGAGGCCGCGCCCAAGCGAGATTTTCTGCTTGGCGTCGGCGGCCAGATCGCTCGCCTTGTTCGGCAGGTCGCGCGTCATATCGAGGATGTCCGCGACCTCGTGCACGCGCTTCGTGACCTCGGCGGCTGACAGCTTGCGATTGCGTAGCGGAAACGCGAGGTTATCGAACACGGTCATCGTGTCGTAGACCACGGGAAACTGGAACACCTGGGCGATGTTGCGCTGACGTGCGCCGAGCGCCGTCACGTCGCGTCCGTCGAACAACACTTTGCCCTCCGACGGCTTGACGAGCCCCGACACGATATTCAGCAGCGTCGTCTTGCCGCAACCCGATGGACCGAGCAACGCATAAGCGCCGCCGGCATCCCAGACCATGCTCATGGGTTGAAGCGCGTAGTCATCGAGCGTCGCGGGGCTCGGTCCGTACGCGTGCGCGAGATTCTGGAACTCAATGCACGCCATAAGCCGCCTCCGGGCTGGACACCAGTTGAGTGTCCGCGCCGAACACAAACAGTTCGTCAGGGTCGATGAAAACGTCGAGCTGCGTGCCGAGCCCTATCTGATGCACGCCCTGCAACTGCGCGACCAGGTCGACCGCGCCGGTCAGCGTGCGCAAGTGCAGGTACGTTTCCGACCCGCTCAGTTCAGCGAGTTCGAGCCGGCACGGAACGGCGATCGCATGCGAGGAATTCGCCTGAAGACGCACGTGCCCCGGCCGGATGCCGATGCGGCATGCGCCGTCCACAGCGGGACCGTGCCGGATTGGAACCTCCACGCCGATCGGCAGACGCGCGCGGCCGTTGCCGCAGTCGCTCGTCAGCATGTTCATTGGCGGGTCGTTAAAAATGGCCGCGGCCGCGACGTTGACCGGTGCGTTATAGACATCGAGGGTGGGGCCGAACTGCAGAACCCGGCCTTTATCGACGATTGCCGTATAACCGCCGAGCAGTAACGCTTCGAGAGGTTCGGTAGTCGCGTAGACGACGGTGGTGTTGCCGCCAGTGAAGAGCGTAGCCAGTTCCATGCGCAATTCCTCGCGCAGTTTGTAATCGAGATTGACGAGCGGCTCGTCGAGCAGCACCAGCGACGTGCGCTTCACGAGTGCACGCGCGAGCGCGCAGCGCTGCTGTTGGCCGCCTGACAGTTCGCCTGGCCGCCGCTCCAGCAAATGATCGATATGCAGTTTGGCTGCGACTTCCTGCACGCGCCGGCGGATTTCGGCAGGGTCGGTCTTTTGCAGGCGCAAAGGCGAGGCGATGTTTTCGAAGACCGTCATCGCCGGGTAGTTGATGAACTGCTGATAGACCATCGCGAGATTACGCTGGCGCACGCTGACGCCTGTCACGTTCTGGCCGTCGACGAGCACCCGGCCGTCGTTGGGCCTGTCCAGACCTGCCATCACGCGCATCAGCGTGGTTTTACCGGCCTGCGTGGGTCCGAGAAGCACATTGATGGCGCCTGGGACGAGGCGCAAATCCACGCCGTACAAATACGGTTGCCCGCCAGAAACGACACTGACCCGCTCCAGTTCCAGGACCAAATCGCTCTCCTTTGCGGCGTGCGCGACGCCAGTCGCAGAGGCGGCGCTTCAAAATGGCGTCAATTTGATTTCGCATGGATTACGTGCTGCAGTCGAAATGTCCCTTTTGTTGGTTTGCGTTTAAATCGGGGTAAACCTTACGACAGGAAGAAATGGGGAAATGGGCCGCGGGTTTGGGGAAGAGCGACACGAGGTAGGTTGAAATGTAATGTTGACTTCGGTTCCAGCGAACAAGGCGGCGATCCGTGGTGCGGCAGTTGGCGCAGGACCGTTTTTGTTCCTGACGAGCGGGTTGTTGAGGCACATCGCTCGCACGCATCCGCTCTGTCCGCTTGTTTGCCGACGTCGAGGTGGCTACGCTCCGGATGGCCGGAGAGGGTCGGTTTCGGGCGACCGCGTCGGGCAGTGACCGGCCAATGCGCGTTGTTCGACGCTCCGCCATCTGGTTCCGGCCGCGTCCCTAAGCGGTCGCTCACGGATCGGCGCCGGCCAAATCAAAGCAGATGGCGCTCCGCGATTCCCGGGGCGGACACCGCAAGCGGATCTGACGAGTTCACTCACTCGGCACTGGGCAAACGCCGCCGACGCGACAGGCTTCGCTTATCGTGGCTATGCGACAGACCATCTGCGGATAGCGAACGGATTGAGTGGGCGAGTGCAGCACGGCGAGTTCGCCGGCTCCCCGTCCCGACTCTGCTACAAGCATTCCTGCGCTTGTTCAGGTAACGCGGACGAACGCTCCTTCGGCTAAGAACCACGCCGACATCGTTCGTGCTAGTTCGAGCACGACCTCCGCGTCGGTCCGGCCGGAGGACGCGCGCACGTGGAACAAATGATCTGCGTCGTCCACCACATGCAGGGTGGCGCGTGGCCCCAGCGTCTCGACGACCGACCTCAGCAGATGAAGCTCGGCCAGCTTGTCGCGCGTGCCCTGCAGGAAGAGAACCGGCACCGTGACGTCCGCCAGGTGCCGTGCCCGCTCCACGCCGGGCGCGCCCGCCGGGTGCAGCGGGAACGCGACGAAAGCGAGGCCACGCACGCCGTCGAGCGGGGAGATGGCTTGGGCCTGGGACGTCATGCGGCCGCCGAACGATCTGCCGCCCGCGAAGAGCGGCAGGGCAGGCAGCCGCCGGCGGGCCTCCGCGACGGCTGCCCGAACGGCAGCATGCGCCACGGCCGGCGAGTCCACCCGCTTCGAGCCCCGCTCCATGTACGGAAACTGGTAGCGCAATGTGGCGACTTTGGCCGCCGCAAGCGCGTCGGCCAATGACGACATGCCGGCGTGCTGCATGCCTGCCCCGGCACCGTGGGCGAAGACATATAGGGCTCGCGCGTCCTCCGGCACTTGGAGGAGCGCAGAAACCTTGGAGCCGTCGGGCAGTGCCAGGGAAAGCGATTCTGGGTTGTCCATCGTATTCAGGTCGTGTTGTTGTGGCCGTTGCGCCGATTCTGCATCAATGAGGCATCGGGGAGCGTAGCGTTTGTGGCGGCCTCCGGCAAGGCATTGCGCAGGTGGAGTTTGCGGGCCGATCCATGGAGTGTGTCCATCGTGAACGGTGTCGCTGTTGCGATGTGTCGGTTGACGACCGCAAGCCCGACCTGTGGGCCGCAACGTGATCTCCGCTTTGAGACATTTGCGTATTTGCACGCCTGCATCATTGTCAGCGAGCTGTTACGACACTGCAATCAGCGTCAAACGAAGTTCTCGAAGGGCAGTTCGTTTATCTGGCTCTCTGGAAGAGCATGTCCGGGTGCAAAAAGTTCTAGGTTCGGCCATCAAGAGACGTTCAGCAGGACCTTCACGCGAACGTTCGAATATCCGCTGAACTCGAAGAGCGGACCTACGCTCGTGATCATGTGACCGGCGCTCGGCCGCCCGGCGCAGCCGTGATCATATTGGTGGCGTCCGTGTCCGCAAGCAACGCGAGCACCGGGGTTTCCGTATCCCGAAAGGTCGGGGAAGCGCCCCTTTCCCCCTGCGTGGAACTCACCGCTGCAGGAATGGCTGGCGCACAATCTCGATCAGTCTCGCGGCCGTCAAAAGGTCGTTCGACCACTGACGGGCGCTTCGCCGAAGCGTCGAGATTCCACCAGGGGGAAAATGTGAGACACGTACAGGTGTGGACAACATCCTTTATTGCAGTTGCGGCGATCAGTTTCGGTATTGGCTGCTCTCAAAATACGCGCATGCACAGCACAAGTAGCCTTCAGGACGAATCGGCGATTAAAAGAGTGATCTCTGAGATGACAGACGGTTTTAACAGCCACGATGCGGAGGCAGCCACCCAGATGTACACGGAGAATGCCGACTTCGTCAGTGTCCGCGGTGAGGTGGCAAAGGGAAGGGGTGAAATTAGAAAGGGGATGGCTGCCATTCTGAGCACAAGGGCAAGGAACGCAACGCTCGAAACCCGGGGCGTGGCAATCCGATTTATTCGGCCAGACGTTGCGCTGGCGCACGTTACCAACGAACTGAGCGGCCTCGTAAATGCTGATGGACAGACACTGCCCGCCCATCAGGAGCTAAGCCTGCGAGTATTCGTGAAGGAGTCCGGGGTTTGGCGAGTTGCCGCTTTCCAAAATACACTGGCAAGACCGTTTGCGGCTAGCTCGAAGGGACAAGGTGCTACCGCGCCGTGACAGACGGAGCAGTGGTGATGCGGCGAGTAGAGGATATGAAGCGAGCAACTTTTTTTGGAATCGACGCGGCACAGTTGCGAGCGCTGATGACCGGCGCATGGAGGCCGACCAACCGCCGTTGGTGGTCGCTAGACTGAAGGGCAGTTGCGGGTCGACCCCGGCCACCAAATCTCCCCGCTTCCAGACAAACCCCAAAACCACACCCTAAAATCCCGAGCGCCAAAACCTCATCCACCGAATCCTCAAACTAACTGCATCTGCAGCTTTTCCTCCCACGTGGCACAGTCTCCATTTCCGGCCATCCGCCCATCGATGCGCTTCCCACGCACCAAAGGAGCCCGACACATGCCTCACTCCGCTCTGACCCAGAACGCCGTCGCCGTCATTACGGGAGGCGCGGCCGGCATCGGTCTGGCTGCGGCCAAGCGCTTTGCCGCGCTGGGCCTGCGAATCTGCATCGCAGACCGCGACCCAGACCGCATCACGCACGCCGTACAAGAAATCGCCAAAGCAAGCCCGAACGGCCCACAAAACGTCTTCGGGCTCGAAACCGATGTCAGCAACATCGACGATGTCCGCCGCCTGCATTCAACCGTCATCGAACGATTTGGCGGCGTCGACATCCTGATGAACAACGCCGGTATTCAACCGGGCAGCAATATCTTCGGCCCCGCTGAAAACTGGACACACGTACTTGGCGTGAACCTGTGGGGCGCGATTCACGGCACGCAGATCTTCGTGCCCGACATGATCAAGCGTGGACGGCCGGGGCTCGTCATCAATACCGGTTCGAAGCAGGGCATCACGACACCGCCGGGAGACCCCGCATACAACGTTTCGAAGGCCGGTCTGAAGGCATTGACGGAAGCGCTGCAACACGAACTTCGCAACACGCCCGGGTGCAACATCAGCGCGCACTTGCTCATTCCCGGCTTCGTGTTCACGGAGTTGACCCGCAAAGGGCGAGCGGACAAACCCGCCGCTGCATGGACGCCCGAGCAGACCGTCGACTTCATGCTGGAGCGTCTGGATGCGGGCGACTTCTATATCCTGTGTCCGGATAACGACGTGCCGCGCTCACTCGATGAACGCCGCATCTTGTGGGCGATGGGCGATATCGTCGAAAACCGGCCCGCGTTGTCGCGCTGGCATCCGGACTACAAGGCGGCGTTCGAAGCGTTCATCAAAGACTAGCGGTTAACCCTGCGCCGACGTATTGAGCGCGACAATCGCCTCGAGTGCGCCGCTGACCATGCCGCGCACCACAGGTTCGATTTTGTGCGCGACATCGGGCAGATAGTCGAACGGCGCGTCCTCGTTCATATAAGCGGACTGGCACATCTCCAGTTGCACGGCATGAATGCCGTCCTGCGGCGCGCCGAAGTGCCGTGTGATGAAGCCGCCCTTGAAGCGGCCGTTCGCGATCCACGTGAACGGACTCGCCGCGGCCGCGCGCTCGATTGCTTCCTGCACGGACAGCGCCGCCGTGCGGCCGTCCTGTGTGCCGATGTTCAGATCGGGCAACTTGCCATCGAAAAGACGCGGCAACACACTTGCAATCGAATGCGCTTCCCACAGCAACACATGCCGATGCTGAGCACGCAGCCGCTTCAACTCATCGCGCAAGGCGTCGTGATAGGGCTGCCAGTAGGTTGCCACGCGTCGATTGCGTTCGGCGGCATCGGGCGCGCAGTCTTCGCGATACAACGGCTCACCGCGAAACGTTTCGATCGGGCATAACGAGGTGGTCGTCTGTCCGGGATAAAGGCTCTCGTCGTTAGATGGCCGGTTGAGATCGATCACATAACGCGAGACGCGCGCGCCGATAACCGTCGCGCCGAGAGCGGCAGCGAATGCGTACAGGCGATCGAGATGCCAGTCGGTATCGGCCACCGTCAGCGCGATGTCCGTGTACTGAGTACGCAAGGAATCGGGAATATGCGTGCCGAGATGCGGAATCGAGATCAGCAGCGGCGCATCGCCGCGTTCGAGTGAAAAGAGATCGTTCATGATGCTGTGTCCGATGAATGCCTGCGTTCAGGCTTGATCCAGAAGCTGTGACAACGCTTGGCGATAGTCTGCACGATGCCGCGCTTCATCGCGATGGCGGCGGTCATGAACGACACGCTCACCGCCGACGAATACATCGCGCACGGGCGTTTCTCCATGCTCGCAGAATACGACGGATGATAACCACGTCGTGCTGGTCTGTTCCGCGAGATTCGGGTGACTCGCGTCGAGCACGATCCAGTCGGCGCGTGCGCCCGCTTCGAGCGCACCGACCGCGCGGCCGGTCGCGCGCGCGCCGCCTTCGAGCGCGCCTTGAAATAGCCGGTCGGCAACGTGCGCCGTTCGCTGCGATGCCAGCACGTTGCGCTGACGCCGCAAGAGCCGCTGGCCGTATTCGAGCAGACGCAATTCCGCGCGCCAGTCCACGCCGATATGACTGTCCGAGCCGATGCCGAACGCACCTTGCGCATCGAGATAATCCATCGCGGGAAAGAAGCCGTCGCCGAGGTTCGCTTCGGTCGTCAGGCAAAGGCCCGCAATCGCGCCGCTTTTAGCGAGCGCGCTGGTTTCGTGCGCGTCGATATGCGTCGCGTGCACGAGGCACCAGCGCGCGTTCACATCGAAGTGATCGAGCAGCCATTGAACCGGACGCGCGCCGAGCGAGGCCAGCGATGCATCCACTTCCGCCGTTTGCTCCGCGATATGAATGTGCACCGGCGCGCCGGGCGATATTGAATCGAGTCCGTCTATCACGCTGCGCAACGAAGTCTCCGACACGGCACGCAGCGAATGCGGCGCAATGCCGTAACGCAGTGCGCCGTGCTCGGGCCGTGCGTGGTGTAACGCGCTCAGGAGATCGAGGAATTCATCGGTCGTGTTGATGAAGCGGCGTTGATCGTCGCGCGGCGGCTGCGCATCGAAACCGCTGTATTGATAGAGCACCGGCAGCATCGTCATGCCGATGCCCGTCTCGCTCGCGGCATCCACGACGCGTTGCGCGAGTTCGGCCGGATTGGCATGACGCGCGCCATCGGCTGCGTGATGCACGTAATGAAACTCGCATACGGACGTGTAGCCCGCCTTGAGCATCTCGACATAGAGCCAGCGCGCAATGGCGCCGAGCATGTCCGGCGTGATGCGCGCGGCGAAGCGATACATCAGATCGCGCCAGCTCCAGAAACTGTCTGCCGGATTCGCGCGATATTCGGTGAGGCCGGCCATCGCGCGCTGGAACGCGTGCGAGTGCAGGTTCGGCATGCCGGGCACGACCGGTCCAGTTGCATGCGTGGTGGAGGCGGGCACGTCGCGGATATCCGGCGTGACGGCGACGAGCGTGCCCGCTTCGTTCCATTCGAGCAGCACGTCGTTGCGCCAGCCATCGGGCAACCATGCGTGCGAAGCAAAAAGCGATTTCGTGGATGTATTCATGACTCAACTTCGGTATTCAGCGACGCGCACAACAGTACGCCGTCGCCCTGCATCTCGACTTCGACTTCGACATCATGCGCCGCATCGATGCGCAGCGTGTCTGTCTTCGTCAACGTGACGCGTATTTGATCGATGCGCACATCGAGCGGGCCTTGCGCGCAATGCAACAGCACGGTCCCGCCATCGATGATGCGGCGTGCCGATGTGCGCCACAGATCGACTGAAGCGCGCGCGCCGTCGCGATGCGTCATCAGATTGAACACGCGCACAGGACCATCGGTCAGTCGCGCATCGATGGGTGACTCGCCTGCAAAGCGCGCGATATCGAACGGACGCATGACGGCGTGCGCGTCGAGCATCAGGCCGCTACCGTCGAGCAAAACCAGCACGCGGTCGATGCCGTCGAAGCGCGAAAACGGCCCTGGCCGATCGATCTCCGCAATGCTCGCGCGCCACGCATGCGCACATGCGGCGATCTCGCGCGTGATGCCGCCGCCGTTCTTCCACGGCGACGCGACGAGCGCCGCGCCGCGTATCACGGAGACGGTCATGCGCGCGACAGCACGGCTTGCAGGAACGAGCGCGTGCGCGGTTGCGATGGCGTCGAAAAGATCTGCGCGGGCGGACCTGCCTCGACAATCTCGCCGCCATCCATCACGACGACCACGTCCGCCACTTCCTTCGCAAAGCCCATTTCGTGCGTGACGACGAGCATCGTCATGCCTTCGGAGGCGAGTAGCTTCATGACCTGCAACACTTCGCCGACGAGTTCGGGATCGAGCGCCGATGTGGGTTCGTCGAACAGCATGACGCGCGGCTGCATGGCGAGCGCACGCGCAATCGCGACGCGTTGCTTTTGACCGCCCGACAAGCTCGCGGGCATGGCATGCGCCTTGTGTTCGAGGCCGACCTTCTTGAGCAGCGCGAACGCCGCCGCTTCGGCATCGGCCTTCGATGCGCCGCGCAGCATGCGCGGTCCCACGGTGATGTTATGCAGCACCGAAAGATGCGGGAACAGATTGAACGATTGAAACACCATGCCCACTTCGGTGCGCAGCGCGTTGAGCGGGCGCTCCTTGAGCATGGTTCCATGATCGACGAGCCGGTGCCCGCAGATATCGATGGTGCCGTGTTCCGGCTGCTCCAGCCCGTTGCAGCAGCGCAGGAACGTGCTCTTGCCGGAACCGCTCGGCCCGATCACGACCACGACCTGGCTCGGCTGAATATCGAAGTCGATGCCGTTCAATACGCGATGCGTTCCAAACGACTTCGTCAGTTCGCGAATGCTGACGATAGGTTGAGCGCTGTTCATTGCACCATGCCTCCTGCGCGCAGCCGACGCTCGACGCGATGAAGAATGTAGTTGGTCGTCTGCGTGAGCACGAGATAGACGAGCGCGATCACGATATAGACTTCGAGCGAACGATACGACACGCTGATGATCTTCTGTCCTTCATGCATCAGATCGTGAATGGTCAGGAGCGACACCAGCGCGGAGTTCTTGATCAACGCAATGAACTCGTTCCCGAGCGGTGGAATCATGCGCACGATAGCCTGCGGAAGAATGATCGCGCGCATGGCCTGTCCCGCCGACATGCCGATGGAGCGCGCCGCTTCCATCTGTCCGCGATCCACCGACTGAATCGCGCCGCGCACGATCTCCGACACATACGCCGCCGAATACAGCCCCAGCCCGAGCATGCCGCACACGAAGGCGGGCAAGAGAATGTCGAACTGCGGCAGACCGAAGAACAGCAGGAACAACTGCACGAGCAGCGGCGTGCCGCGGAAAAAGATCAGATAGCCGGTGCAGAAGCCATAGACTATGCGCCGCTGCGGCGAAAGCCGGCCAATGCCGATCAATAGCCCGAGCAGGCAGGAAAGCACGAGCGCGGCCGCGGTCACTTCGACCGTGACGAGCGCGCCGTGCGCGATGTCGGCCCAGCCGGCGACGGCGGGCGTGAAGTCGAGTTGCATGAGTCAGGTCCGTCGATTATTTCGCGCTTGCAGCGGCGCTTGCGCTAAACCACTTCTGCACGATCGCGTTGTAGGTGCCGTCCGCCTTGATCTTCGCGAGTGCGGCGTTCATCTGGTCGCGCAATTGCGGCTCGTCCTTGCGCACCGCAATGCCATACGCTTCGGTCGTCAGCTCTTTGTCGAGCACGCGAAAGCCGGGGCGTGTGCGCACGAACTGATATGCGGCGGGCTTGCCCGTCACGGCGGCATCCGCGCGGCCGATGCCAACGAGATCGAACATCTCCTGATTCTTTTCCACCTCCACGCGCTGCACTTGCGGATAGTTGTCGCGCAGGAAGTTCACCGACTTCGTGCCGACCTGCACCGTCACCTTCTTGCCGTTGAGATCGGCGAGCGTCTTGATCGGCGAATCCACTTTGACGAGCGCGGAGAGGCCGCCCGCGAAGTACGACTGCGTGAAGTCGACGACCTGCGAGCGTTCCGGCGTGATGTAGATGCCCGAGATCGCCGCATCGAAACGACGCGCGACCAAGCCCGGAATCAGCCCCTTGAAGTCGATGTCGGTCCACTGGACCTGCTTGCCCATGGCCTTGGCGAGCGCGTTCATGATGTCGATGTCGAAGCCGGTGCGCTGGCCCTTGTCGACGAACTCCATCGGCGGGAAGGTGGCGTCGGTCGCAACGTTGAGCACGTTCGAATCTTGCGCGGCTGCCGTGCCGGGCAAGACCGCCGCGATCATGGCGATACCGAGGCTCGTGGCGCAAAGAAGGTTCTTCAGTTTCATCGTGTGGGCTCCAGAGGTGTGGTCGGTCGTTGAGTTGTCGTCGGGTTGTCGTCGAGTTGGAATCAGACGGCTTGCAGCCGGGAGGAAATGGCGTTGGCGGTGCGCACGGTCCAGTCGGCGAGTTGATGTTCACGGCCAATCGCGCGCGAGGAAGGCGCCATCAGCGTGATCGATGCATTCGCGCCCGCGCTGCGCGACGCGCGCCGGAACACGGGCGCACTCACGCCCCACACGCCCGGGTCGACTTCACTGTCGCTCACCGCGTAGCCGCGCGCGCGGATGCCGTCCAGTTCGGTTTCGAGCGCGGCGCGTGCGGCATGGTCATCCGCGAACTGGCGTTCGAGCGTTTCGGCACGCGCCTTGTCGGGCATGAAGGCCAGCAACGACTTCGCGGATGCACCCGCGCGCAGCGGCACGGCCCGGCCTTTTTCGAACGAGCAGCGCAACGAGTGCGTGCTCTCGATCATTTCGAGGCAGATCACCTGATCGTTCACGGCGACGATGAGCCCGACGCTTTCCTGCGTGGTACGCGAGAGTTGCATCATGCCGTCGCGGCTTGCTTCGACCAGCATCGAATTGATGTCGAAGCCGAGCGCGAGCTGGAGACTGATGGGACCGGGCGCGTAGAAACCGGCGTCCTCGGTGACGAAGCCCCAGCGCTTGAGCAGCGCCACTTGTCGATAGAGCGTGCTTTGCGCGAGACCGGTCGCGCCGAGCATGTCCTTTACGGACATGGCTTTGCCGTGGCTGGCGAGCGCGGTCAGCACGAGCAGCAGACGCTCGGCGCCGATGACACCTGATTCCTGTTTCACTGTGATGGTTCAGCCGGTCGAGAAACGAAGTCGATGACCGAAGAATGCCATCTCGCTCCCGGTGAACAAAAATGAGATTCCCACGCGGCAGGAATTTTGACTAAGGGATTTCCCTTGATTTGGAGTGTGGCGTTGTCGAATGCGGTGGGGAACCGGCGCCAGAAATACGCGAATGACCATCGGGCACGCCGCTCATCACAACGGCGTGCCCGGCATATCGATCAGTTCAGTTTCACGGTCGGCCGCACGCGCTCGCGCAGCCACTGGCTCGCCGCGTACATCACGGCCCGCTTGACGCCAGTGAGACCCATGATGTGCCTGCGGTAGAGATGCCGGTAGCATGAAGCGGCAAACCATCCTTCGATGAAGACCGGGCCGCGCAGCAATTCGCTCATCAACGCGCCCGCCGCACCCGCACGGCCGAACGAAATCAGCGTCCCTTGATCGCGGTAGGAGAAGGGCGGCACGGCGCGATCGTCGAGACGGCGCGTAAGTGCATCCGCGAGATAGGCGGCTTGCTGATAAGCCGCTTGCGCTCGCGGCGGCACGAGCGCATCGCCCTTCGATGCGACGCACGCGGCGCAATCCCCCATCGCGTAGATGCCGGAGCCGGACTCGATTTGCAGCGCCGCATCGACCACGACCTGGCCGTTCCGGTTCAGCGGCAGCCCGTTCAGCCGGCGCAGCACAGGCGGTCCTTCCACGCCGGCCGCCCAGATCGTGATGTCGCTCACGAGCGTCTCGCCATCTGAAGTGGCAACGGTATCCACGCCGACCGAGCCGACCCGGCAGCCGAGCCTCACATCGACACCGAGCCCGGCAAGCACGTCCTGCGCGCGCATCGAGATACGTTCGGGCAGCGCGGGCAAGACGCGCGGCGCACCTTCGAGCAAACGAATGCGGATGTCGTTGGCGGGGTCAAGCGAAGCCAGATGATAGTCGCGCACCATCTCCGCCGAGCCGCGCAACGCAGCCGCCAGCTCGACGCCGGTTGCGCCGCCGCCGATGACCGTCACCGACACCGGTCTCCTCGCAGCCCCGGGCGTGGCTTGTTGCGCGTGACTGGAGCGCAGCAGGCTCGACAGCAGACGCCGCCTGAACGTCTCGGCCTGCTCGACGGTTTCGAGCGTCAGCGCGTGCTGCTCCGCGCCCGGAATGGAGAAGAAATTAGTGACGCTGCCGAGCGCGAGCACGAGCGTATCGAATGCGAGCGTTCTACGCGGCAGCAGCGCATGACCGTCGATGTCGCTCGTCCCGTCGATGACGATCTCGCGGCGATCGCGATCGATGCTCGAAAGCGCGCCCTGCTCGAAGCGGAAGTGATTCCACTTGGCATGTGCCGCGTAGTCGATCTGATGGCTCGATGCATCGATGCGACCCGATGCGACTTCGTGCAGCAGCGGCTTCCAGAAGTGCGTCGGATAGCGATCGATCAGAACGACATCGGCCCGCCGCCGCTTGCCGACGCCGTTGCCGAGGCGTGTCGCCAGCTCCAGTCCGGCCGCGCCGCCGCCGACAATGACAATACGATGGGGCGCGTGTTCACACGAATCGATCGGATGCTGCGCAAAGGACTTGGACATGATGGCTCCCGGTGCTGTTCAACGATAGGACGAATGCGCGGGACTGACCGGCGCTGGCCGGAACGCTATTGACGGCTTCGTGAGAAAAACTATAAGGTCGTGCAAATATTTGCGCTATTTAGTATTTATAACCGACTCATAAGTTTTTACCAATGTTAAAGACGACCACCTTCCGGCAGTTGCGGACCTTGCAGACCTTCGCTCGCGTGGGCAGCATCTCGGGAGCCGCCGAAGAACTGCATCTGACGCAGCCGGCGGTATCGCTGCAAATTTCGCTGTTGAGTGAGGCGGCGGGCACGCCGTTGCTGCGCCGTGTGGGCCGCGAAGTGCAACTGACCGCTGCGGGCGAAGTGATGACGCGCTACGCGAACGAGATCCTGAGCCTCTGGACCGAGGCGGGCGAAGAAGTGGCGGCGCTACGCGGAGAATTGGGCGGCACGCTGCGCATCGGCGCGATTACCACGGCGGAGTATCTCGTGCCGCCGCTGCTCGTGCGCTTCACGCAAGAGCGGCCCGGCGTGAAGCTGCAATTTCGCATCGGCAATCGCGATGAAATCGTGCGCATGCTTGCCACCAACGAGATCGATCTCGCGATCATGGGCCGGCAGCCGCGCGAGTTGCGCACGAGTGCCGCCGCCTTCGCCAAGCATCCGATGGCCTTCGTCGCCGCGCCCTCGCATCCTTTGATGCGCGCGAAGCGCCTTCGTCTGACCGATCTCGAATCGGCGAACCTGCTTGTGCGGGAGCGCGGTTCGGGCACGCGCGTCGCGATCGAGGGTCTCTTCAAGGAAGCGGGATTGAAGCTGCATGCGGCCTCGGAGCTATCGAGCAACGAAGCGATCAAGCAGCTTGTCGAGGCGGGCTTGGGCGTGGCGTTTCTGTCGCTGCATGCGTGCGCGCTGGAGATGCAGTCGGGGCTTCTGGCGACGCTGCCGGTGCCCGCCACGCCGATCGAACGCGCGTGGCATGTCGTGCATATGTCCGAGCGGCGTCTGCCGCAAGTTGCCAATGCGTTCCGCGAGTTTCTGATTCAGTCGGGCGCCGCTGTTGCCGACATGACCGCGCCGCCGGAGAAGGGCAAGTCGCGCGGCGGCCGCACGGCGCGCAAGGTCTGATGCTCGAACTTACCCGCGCTGCGCGACGCTGTGGCGCAACTCCTGATAACTGCGCAATCCGGCGAGACCGAGTTCGCGGCCGATGCCGCTCAGGCCCAGTCCGCCCCAACATACTTGCGGGAAGATCAGTTGCGGCGTGTTGATCCACACGAGGCCCGCACGCAGCGCGCGACGATATCGGTGGGCAGCGTCTTCATCGCGTGTGACGACCGTCGCGACGAGTCCATAACGTGTGTCGTTGGCGAGCGCGATGGCTTCGTCGTCGGTGCGGAACGACTTCACGCATGCTACCGGCCCGAACACTTCGTCGGTCCACAACACGTTGCCCGCATCCGGCTCGGCGATGACGGCAGGCGCCATAAAAAAGCCTTCCGCGCAGGCACTATCGAGCGCACCGCTGAACGCGACGCGCGCGCCATCGCGTATGCCTTGTTCGAGCAACGCTGCCACGCGTGCGCGCTGCGCATGAGAGACGAGCGGACCCATCGAAACATTCTTGGTCTGCGGCGGCGCGATCACGAGGGCGCGCACGGCCGTTTCGAACGCGGCCATGAACTTTCGATAGACATCGTCGTGCACGATGATGCGCGACGTCGCCGAACACATCTGCCCGGCGTTCGTGAACGCGCCGCCCACCGCGAGCGCGACCGCGTGTTCGATGTCCGCATCGGCCCGCACGATCAGCGCGGACTTGCCGCCGAGTTCCAGCGTGACGCGCTTCATGTCTTGCGCCGCCGCCTGCATGACCTTGCGGCCGACAGCCGTGCTGCCCGTGAACGAAATCTTGTCGATGAGCGGATGCGCCGCCAGCAGCGCGCCCACTTCGCCGCCACCGTTCACGAGGTTCACGACGCCATCGGGTACGCCCGCGTCCGTCATGATCCCGGCCAGCACATGCTCAACCGGCGATGTGAACTCGGACGGTTTCAGCACCACCGTGCAACCTGCGGCTAGCGCGGGCGCGATCTTCCAAGCGGTCGTGACCATCGGGAAATTCCACGGCACGATCAACGCGGCAACACCGACCGCTTCGTATTGACGTTCGCCCGTCACGCCAGGGTCGGGCAGTGTCAGCGTCTCGGCGTCGAAGAGCGATGCGTCCGCGCACAGGTCCGCGTAGTAGCTGAATGTGGCGATGGCATCGCTCACATCGGTGTCTGCTTCGAGCGGAGGCTTGCCGCTTACTTGCTGCTGCATCGCGCTGAGATTTGCGCGCGCGGCTTCGAGCAACTCGGCGATCTTGCGCAGCACCTTGCCGCGCGATGCAGGCGTCTGGTTGCGCCATGCATCGAGCGTGGCATGCGCGGCGCGCACGGCGGCATCCACTTGTGTGGCATCGGCATGTTCCTGCCAGCCGATCGCTTTGCCTGTCGATGCGTTGTGAATCGCATTGCCCGCGCCGCGATTCGATGCGCCGTAACGCGTGCCCGCGATCGTCGCGGCAGGCAGCATGAATGAGCCGTCGTCGGAACGGTTTTCGAATTGAGTCAGCATGATGTGTCCTCGCGTGGCCTTAACGATAGCGAACGCCCGGCATCACGCAGAGCATCTCGAACGCGAGATTCGCGCCGACGAGCGCGGTTGTCCCGGCTTGATCGTAGGGCGGCGAAACTTCGACGAGATCCGCGCCCACCACGTTGAGGCCCTTCATGCCGCGCACGATTTCGAGGCCTTGCTGTACGCTCAATCCGCCCACTTCGGGCGTGCCGGTTCCGGGTGCGAATGCGGGGTCGAGCCC
Source organism: Caballeronia insecticola (assembly GCF_000402035.1). GTDB lineage: Bacteria > Pseudomonadota > Gammaproteobacteria > Burkholderiales > Burkholderiaceae > Caballeronia > Caballeronia insecticola. The sequence continues at coordinate 574,684 of NC_021288.1, read as the reverse complement.
GTCGATATCGAAGCTCAGATACACGGGGCTGTCGCCCACGCGTGCGCGCACTTCTTCCATGAGCGGCGCGAGCGATCTGTTCCAGCACGCTTCGGCCTGCACGACCGTGAAGCCCTGCGCGCGGCACCAGTCGAAATCGTCGGCGTGATAGCCGGTGCCGCGCAAGCCGATTTGCGTGACCTTGTCGCACTGGAGCAGACCGTCTTCCACCGCGCGACGAAACGGCGTGCCGTGCGCGATTTTCTCGCCGAACATGGTGTCGTTGACATCGGCGTGTGCATCGACGTGTACCACGGCCACCTTGCCGTACTTCTTGTGCAGCGCGCGCAGGATCGGCCATGCGATCGTATGGTCGCCGCCGAGCGTGATCGGGCGGCAGCCGTTCGCAACGATCGCATCGTAAGCCGATTCGATCAGACGCATCGAGTCTTTCAGATCATAGGGATTGGTGGCGACGTCGCCGATATCGGCTACTTGCAGCGAATCGAAAGGCGCGGCGCGCGTCGCCATGTTGTAGGGACGCAGCAGCACCGATTCCGAGCGGATCTGACGCGGACCGAAGCGCGCGCCCGAGCGGTTCGACGTGCCGATATCGAGCGGCACGCCGACAAAACACGCATCGAGGCCTTCGGTGCTGCTCGCCTGTGGCAAACGCATCATCGTGGCAATGCCGCCGAATCGCGGCATGTCGTTGCCGCCGAGCGGCTGGTTGAGTTCGCGCTGCATGGGCCAATCTCCCGTCATCGTGATGTGGACGGGGCGATGTTAGGCGACGCGACAACGCCGCGAATGACGAAGTGGGAATGTTTACATCGAGACCGTTCTATGTGAACGGAGTGTCAGAGCGTCGGCGAATGAGGGCAAGCCTGGCCCCATGCGATCAGATCGCGCTTGGTGCGCACGCCGAGCTTCGCGAATGCGCGCTTCACATAAGACTCGGCCGTGCCGATACGCACGCCGATGATCTCCGCGGCCTCGGGCACCGTGCGCCCCGTGATCAGATGCGCGCAGATTTCGTATTCGCGTTTGGACAAGCGCACCTGATCGCCGGCGATGCGCGCGTCGAACTGCGCGAGCGGATGCAGAAACGACGTGGGATGCGCGACGCGTTTCGCGGCGCTCATCGATGCGTGCAACTCCAGCAGCGGAAACAGAAACTCGCTCACGTTGCGAAAGCGGTTCATCTCGGCGAGCGAAAACGGCGGCGCATCGAGTGCGCGTTCGAGCGCGATGGAATCCTGCGCATGACGCGTGCCGCGCGCGAGCACGCATTCGTGCGCGATCGATGCTTCGTCGAAGAGACGCTGACGAAATTCGCCCGGCGGAATCGCGCCGATGTCGCGCACCACGAGCAGCGTGCCGACCTTGCCGCGAATGCCCGCGAAGAGCGGATCGCGGTCGTAGAAGCGGTCGTAGTAGAGCGTCATCACATCGGAGATCACGCTCGAGTCCATGCCCACGCCGCTGCTGCCGATCCATTCGCAACGAAAGCCCATGGGCTTGCTGCTATCGACTCGCGAGCGCTCGATATGCACGACGTTGATCGGCACGACTTCATTGAGAAGCAGCGTGAGACGCGGCACGAAATCGGGCGTGCCGACAGCTTCGATGACCGTGCCGAGCGTCTTGAACGAGAGCGGGAAGTCGGTCTGGTCGTGATTGAGCGGGGGTACGTTGAGCAGCATGGCGCGCCCGGAAGAAGAGGCTGTCTGATTGTAGTCCATGCGCCGCAGCGCCTTCCAGCAAGCATGAATCACGATCTAGGTATTTACCCGCGCCTCGCTAAAACGCGCCTTGTCCCCCCTGCGGGGGGGCATACCGGGGCATCGCGAGCCGGTAACTTTGGCGCACCGATTCGATTGAAACCCACGCATCAAAGGAAAGACATGAGCAAGCTGATTCAGGACATCGCGCCGCTGGGCGCAGGCATCGGAGAGTTCACGCGGCTGGACTACGGCATGAACGAAAGCGACTGGCGCGCGGCGCAAGGTCCGAGCGGCAACTACGTGATTGGCTGGTGGGAAGGCAAGGCGGGCGCGGTCGATTTCCCCGCGACGACGGCCGACGAAGCGGTCTGGCTCGTCGAAGGCAGGATCGCGCTCACCGATGTGAACGGCGGACGACGCGAGTTCACGGCGGGGCAGGGCTATCTCTTGCCGGCGGGCTTCGCGGGCCGCTGGGAAACCATCGAGGATGCGAAGAAGTTCTACGTCGTGCTCGAACCGCAGCAATAAGCGCCGTCGGCATAGCGCCCGAAGAGGAGACACATCATGAATGAAAGCGTCCAGTTTCTCGAAGCGGATACGGCCGTGCCCGAGTCCGGCCCGTCACACACGGCACGCCGCACGCCGGTCAGATTGAGCATCGAAGAAGCGCTTGCCCGCACCAGGCTGTCTCCCTACTGGCTCGACAATCCCGCAGAACCGCCCGCCGAAGCGGCGCTTGCAAGCGACACAAATGCCGATCTGCTGATCGTCGGCGGCGGCTTTACGGGCTTGTGGGCTGCGGTGCAGGCGAAGGAACAGATGCCCGAACTCGATGTCGTGTTGATCGAAGCGGGCCGGGTGGCGCATGGCGCGTCGGGGCGCGCGGGCGGCATCATCTCGACCTCGGTGATGCATGGTCTGCCCAACGCGGTGCGCGTGTTCCCGAACGACATCGCGCAGCTCGAGGCATTCGGTCAGCGCAATCTCGATGGCTTCGAAGCGACGCTCGCGCGCTATGGCATCGACGCCGACATCGAATGGAACGGCGAGATGACGGTGGCAGTCGATCCCGATCACGTCGATCATCTGCGCGCCGATTACGATCTGCACAAGTCGTATGGTCATGACGTGGTGCTGCTCGATGCAAAGGCCACACGCGAACAACTCGATTCGCCGTTGTTCGCGGGCGCGCTCTGGTCGCGCAATCGCAGCGGCATCGTGCATCCCGCGAAGCTCGCGTGGGGTCTCAAGCGCGCGGCTTTGCAGCTTGGCGTGCGGCTTTACGAACACAGCCCGCTTACGAGCGTCAGCGACGAAGGCGCGAGCGTCTTCGTGAAAACGCCCGCGGGCAGCGTGCGCGCGACGCGCATTCTGTTCGGCAGCGGGACCGCGAAAGTAGGCATCCCCGACATCAATCGTCGCGTATTGCAGGTGCGCGATCATGTACTTGCAACCGAGCCGCTCACCGACGAACAACTGTCGCGCATCGGCTGGCAACAGCGTCAGGGCATCTACGACACGCGCACGCAGCTCAATTACTTCCGCCTCACGAAGAGCAACAACATCATCTTCGGCGGCCTCGTGAGCTATCACTTCGATGGCGATCCCAATCCGCCGCGCGACCAGCAGCGCGACACATACCATCGTCTTGCGCAGGCGTTCTACACCACATTTCCGCAATTGAGCGATGTGCGCTTCTCGCACGCATGGGGCGGCCCGATCGACTACTGCTCGCGCGGCTCCGTGTTCGCGAAGCGCTATCTCGGCGACAAGGCCGTGTTCGTCGCGGGCTACACGGGTTTCGGCGTGGCCGCGAGCCGCTTCGGCGCGTTCATGGGCCTGAACATCCTGTTCGACCGCGACAGCCCCGAGCGCGCGCTCGACATCGCCAATCAAAGCCCCACGTACATTCCGCCCGAACCGGTGCGATGGCTCGCCGCGAAGCTGACCTTTCACGCGTTCGACGGCGCCGATGCCGAAGGCGGCTGGAAACGCGCATGGATCAAAGGCGTCAAGGCGATGGGCTTCCCGATGTGAGCACTGCGACTTAACGCCACGACTTAACGCCACGTACGCCATGTTCTCCAATACTTCCGATCTCGATCTGCGTCTCGTGCGCGTGTTTCTCGCGGTCGTCGATGCACGCGGCATCACGGCCGCCGAAGCGACGCTCGGCGTGCGCCAGTCGACCATCAGTTCGCAGCTTGCCGCGCTGGAAGTCCGCATGGGCTTCAGGTTGTGCGAGCGCGGACGCGGCGGCTTCCGGCTCACGTCGAAAGGCGAGCGCTTCGTGGCATCGGCGCGTGCGTTGATCGCGGCGACATCGCAATTCGTGGCACAGGTGCGCGATATCGACCGCAAGCTCGTCGGCACGCTGTCGATCGGTCTCATCGGCCAGATGTCGCATGTCGAGAACGCGCGGCTCGCCGAAACCATCGGCGCGTTTCGCAAGCGGGATCAGGCAGTGCGTTTCGCGATGCACGTCGCGCCGCCGCAGGAACTCGAAGAGAGCCTCGTCAATCAGCAACTCGATCTCGCGATCGGCTACTTCTGGCATCGCGTGGCGGGGCTGTCGTATCGCAAGCTGTGCAGCGAGCGGCAGGTGATGTGCTGCGGGCGCGGACATCCGCTCTTTCACGCGGGACCGCATGTGACGCTCGACGATCTGCGCGCACACGACTGGATCTGGCGCAGCTATCCGGTGCCCGAGGAACGCGCGAGCATCGACGAGCGCCGCGTGACGGCCATCGCGGACAACGTCGATGCGGCCACCGTGCTGATTCTGTCGGGCAGTCATATCGGCTATCTGCCCGCGCATCATGCGGAGCCTTTCGAGCAGCGCGGCCTGATCCGCGTGCTGGGACGCAACACGTTCGGTTTCGAAGTGCCGCTGCATCTTGCGATGAAGCGCGGCATGGCCGATCAAGCCATCGTGCGTGCCTTCTGCGAGGACCTGTTCAATGTCTACGGCACGCGCCCGAACGCTGGCGATGAACAACCGATGCAGTCGATGCAGTCGATGCACGCGCTCGAAGTATGAGCGCCACCGATGTGAACGTTTCGAATACGCAATATGGCGCCCATTCATGTGCAACAGAATGAGCGCCGATAACTAAAGTGCGTCATCCGTAGAACGTGATGCAAGCGCGATTCGCCGGAAGACGCCTCATGGAGCGAGACAAGATGGCTGACAACACTAGCATCACGCAGATCGAAACATTCGGCTTCGAGCGAATCCCCGATGCCTCGCGATACGCGCGGCCCGTCGATCTGTTCCGTCTGCTGTTCGGCGGTTGCAACACGTTTTCGACATCGGTACTCGGCAGCTTTCCGATTCTGGTGGGACTGTCATTCGAAGCCAGCCTGTGGGCCATCGTCACCGGCGTGCTCGCGGGCACTTGCATCCTCGCGCCGATGAGCCTGTTCGGGCCGCGCAACGGCACGAGCGATCCGGTCTCGTCGGGCGCGCACTTCGGCATTCATGGCCGTATCGTCGGTTCGTTTCTCGCGTTGCTGACTTCGGTCGCGTTCTTCTCGCTCGCGGTATGGAGTTCGGGCGATGCGCTCGTGGGCGGCGCGCATAGCATGGTGGGCCTGCCGGTCAACGCATGGACGCTCGGCACGGCATACATGGTGTTTGCCGTGTTGGTGCTGATCGTATGCATCTACGGTTTTCGCTTCATGCTGTGGGTGAACAAGATCGCCGTGTGGGCGGCGAGCCTCATGTTCGTGCTCGGCGCGTTCGCGTTCGCGAAGCCCTTCGACATGCACTATGCGGGCACGCTGCATCACGGCAGCGCGGGTTTCTGGGCCGCGTTCATCGGCGCGATGCTGGTGGCGCTCAGCAATCCGGTATCGTTCGCATCGACGCTCGGCGACTGGGCACGCTACATCCCGCCATCGACGCCGCGCCATCGCGTGATGGGCGCCGTGTTCGCCGCGCAGATCGCGACCTTCGTTCCGTTTCTTTTCGGTCTCGTGACCGCGACGATCATCGCGACACAGGCGCCGAATTACATCGGCGCCAACGATTACGTGGGCGGTTTGCTTGCCGTATCGCCACGCTGGTTTCTGTTGCCGATGTGCCTCATCGCGATCATCGGCGGCATGTCGACGGGCACGACCGCGCTCTACGGCACGGGCCTCGACATGTCGAGCATGTTCCCGAAATACCTCAACCGCGTGCGCGCCACGACGCTGATCGGCACGCTTGCCATCGGCTTCATTTTTCTTGGACGCTTTGCGTTCAATCTGGTCGAAAGCGTGGCGACGTTCTCGACGCTCATCTGCACGTTCAGTTGCCCGTGGATGGCGATCATGGTGATCGGCTTCGTGCAGCGCCGCGGCTTTTATCTCGCCGACGATCTGCAGGTGTTCAATCGCGGCGGCCGCGGCGGTCACTACTGGTTCACGCATGGCTGGAACTGGCGCGCGATGGGCGCCTGGCTGCCGGCCGCGTTCATCGGCCTTGCGTTCGTGAATCTGCCGGGACAATTCGTCGGGCCGCTCGGCGCGCTCGCGGGCGGCTGCGATCTCAGCGTGCCGGTTTCGTTCGCCGTGGGTGCATTGCTGTATGTGACGATGCTGTGGTGCTTTCCGGAACCGGATGCCGTTCATGGTCCGCAAGGACGCGGGATCATCGACGCGCCGTCGAGCCGCTTGCGCGCTGCTGCGCCCATGCCGATGACGCCGCGCGTGGGTCGTCGCGAGCAGGCGGAATAGCGGCGCGGGGATCGGTGCGGGTTCGGCCGCAAGGGCGGTTAAGCGGGCTTGAAGACGACTGCGGCTAAATCTTCGACTTGTGTAAAGCTGCGCACGAACCGATAAGTCTGTCCGTTGATCTCGGTCCGGTTCGCGCCCGACGATGTCGACTCGAGTATCTTGTCGGCGAGCAGATTCGAAATCGAATGGATGCGCTTGAGTTCGTCCTTCGGACCCGCCGGGTCGCCGATATACACGGTACAGACGTCGGCCGTATGTCGAATCATGACGATGCTCGCCGCCTTATCGAGGGCTCGTTCCAGATAAGCGGCAAGCGTTTCCAGCGGTTGCAATATCGACGGGGCATGCGTTTCGGTCCGTCCAATGGGTTCTGTCACGACTGCCTCCTGTCCTCGTACGCTCGGGTGCCATTCGCTATGATGCCGCCAAAAGTTGCGGCAAGCACGATTTCCGTGCCGCGCATCGCACAGGACATTCTTTCCACCCCAGCGATAACCACCGGGAATCACTCCATAAACGAATTTCAATAGACGGCTATCGCCGCTTTCTCCAGACTCTGGGCGTCGGATCGCGTTGTGCGGTTCGTCCTCGACAATAGCGCGCCAGAGCTTCAAAGGCCGCATAAGCGCCCCGCAGGAGACAAGCCATGCCGCATCGCCCCAGAGTCACACGGTCGGTTCTCGCGCTCATGTGCGCGATGTCCTTCATCATGTATCTCGATCGCGTGAATCTGTCCGCCGCCGCGGGACTGATTCGCGACGACCTGCATCTGTCCAATACCGACGTCGGCTTCGTGTTCGGCGCATTCGCCTACACCTACGCGATCTGCCAGGTGATCGGCGGATGGTTCAGCGACCGCGTCGGCGCGAAGACCACGCTCGTGCTGTGCGCGACGATCTGGATCATCGCGACGTTCGCAACAGGCGTCGCGGGCGGCGTAGTGTCGCTGTTCTGCGCGCGCATGCTGCTCGGCGTCGGCGAAGGGGCCGCGTTGCCCGCGCAGGCGCGCGCGCTCGTCAACTGGTATCCGGCGAGCAAGCGCGGCTTCGTGCAAGGGCTCACGCATTCGTTCTCGCGTCTGGGGAACGCGCTCACGCCGCCGCTGATCGCGATTCTCGTCGCGTTCGCGTCGTGGCGTGCGTCGTTCATGCTGGTGGGCGCGCTCACCGCCGTCTGGGTCGTGATCTACGCATGGTATTTCAAGGACGACCCGCGCAAGCATCCGCACATCACGCCCGAGGAAGTGGCCGAACTGCCGCCGGAAACGATGGCTTCCGCGAAGAAGACGCGTGAACCGACGCCGTGGCGCCGGCTCATCCGGCGCATCGGGCCGACGATGATGGTCTACTTCTGCTACGGCTGGACAGGCTGGCTGTTCTTCACGTGGCTGCCGACGTTCTTCATGCACGGACGCGGCCTCGATCTGAAAAGCTCCGCGCTGTTCTCGGCGGGCGTGTTTCTCTCGGGCGTGGTCGGCAATACGGCGGGCGGCGTGTTGTCGGATCGCATTCTCAAGCGCACAGGCAACGTGGTGGCCGCGCGGCGCAACATGATCGTCATCGCGTTTCTGGGCGCGCTCGTGTTTCTCGCGCCGGTGATGATCGTGCATTCGCTGCCCGTCATGGCCGCATCGTTGAGCCTGTCGTTCTTCTTCCTTGAAATGACGATCGGACCGATCTGGGCCGTGCCGATGGACATCACGCCGAAGCACGTGGGCATCGCAAGCGGGCTGGTGAATGCGGGCTCCGCCATTGCGGGCATTTTCTCGCCGATCGCATTCGGGTTTATCGTCGATCGCACGGGCAACTGGACGCTGCCGTTCATCGGCTCGCTGTGCTTGCTGGCGGTGGGCATCGTGATGACGTTTTTTATGCGCCCGGATATCAAGCTAGATGCGGACGCCTCACTCGACGAAGCCGCGGCCGAGCACGGTTTGAAGCTCGCCGAACAGCGTCACTGAAGCCCAGGCCGGCGCTTGCATTCATGCCGCGCGAATCGCCTCGATCACGAGGCGGGTCGCCGGGCTGATGCGCCGGTTCTTGCGCAGAATCAGCCCGTAGGGCGCAAGGCGGCCGCGCAACGCCGTGCCGAGCGATGCGATCGTGCCGAGCGCCGCATAGTAGTCCGCCACGGATGACGGCAACACGGCCAGCATGTCCGAATCGCGCAGCAGCGAGAGCGTCGTGAGTATCGACGACGTTTCCACCGTGCTCGCAGGCGGCGCCACGCGCGATTCCCTGAAGGTCTGGTCGATGACCTCGCGCATCGGGCTCGGATGCGGCTGCATGATCCACGCGAACTTCGCGACGTCCGCGAGCTTGGGCTTCACGCCAGGCGCCAGCGCCGGATGATCCGGCCGCGCGACGATGGCAAGCGCCTCCTCCGACAAAATCTCGAAGCTCAAATCGAGCGCCGGGAAACCATACGGTATGCGTCCCACGACGATATCGAGCTGATCCTGCTGCAAGGCCTGCACGAGCACGTCGCTGGTATCGATCTGCACGCTGATCTGCAAACGCGGGTGCGCCGCCTTCAGTTGCACGATCACGCGCGTGAGCAAGTCCGGCGCGGGCGCCATCACCGCACCGATACGCACCTTGCCGATATCGCCCGCTTCGATGGCGGCCAGTTCTTCGCGCAGTTCATCGAGATCCTCGAACATCACGCGCGCATAGCGCATCACGGCCTCGCCATACACGGTCGGTTCCATGCCGCGCGCATGCCGCACGAACAGCGATACGCCAACGGTGTCCTCCAGTTCCTTCAGCGCCTTGGTGGCCGCGGGCTGCGTCATCGCGAGTTCGTCGGCGGCGCGGCGCAGCGATTCGGTTTCGGAGAGCGCGAGCATCAATTGCAGATGACGCAGGCGGAGTCGTTTTCGGATGGTCGATGCGGGCGCGATCATGGGTTGGCGTCGTCCTTGCGAGCGATAACCACAGGAAATAGGGCGATGCGAAACATTCAATGGTCAGTTATCGCGGAGTTTCGCACACTAGCGTTACCCGAAACAGCCGCGCAAACCCTCGAATGGTGCGGCGCAACTCGATCGAACGGAGACAAACGAGATGAAGATCAAGCACGTCCGCGCACGCGTTTTCGAATGGAAGGGCAAGGTCGTTCCGCCGCAGCCGCACTTCTGCACGAACGCGGTGGACATCCTCTACGAACGCGGCGACGCGATGGGCTCGTTCCGCTTCCACGGCTGGCTGGTCGTCGAGATCGAATGCGACGACGGCACCGTGGGTATCGGCAATTGCGCGCTGGCGCCGCGCGTGGCCAAGCAGATCGTCGATGAATATCTCGCGCCCATTGCTATCGGCGAAGATCCGTTCGATTACGAATACCTGTGGCAGAAGATGTATCGCCGCACGCTGGCATGGGGCCGCAAGGGCATTGGCATGGCGGCGATATCGGCCATGGACATCGCCATCTGGGACATCATGGGCAAAGCCGTGAAGAAGCCCGTGTTCAAGCTGCTCGGCGGCCGCACGAAAGAAAAGATCTGGTGCTATGCCTCGAAGCTCTACAACAACGACAATCGCGATGCCTTTCTCGCCGAAGCGCAAGGCTATCTCGATCAGGGCTTCACCGCGATGAAGATGCGCTTCGGCTACGGCCCGAAGGACGGCCCGAAGGGCATGGCGAAAAACCTCGAACAGGTGCGCCTGTTGCGCGAACTGGCGGGCGAAGACGTGGACATCATGCTCGAATGCTACATGGGCTGGACGCTCGAATATGCGCGCCGCATGCTGCCGCGCCTCGCCGAATTCAATCCGCGCTGGCTGGAAGAGCCGGTCATCGGTGACGACGTCGAAGGCTATCAGGAGCTCAAGAAAATGAACATCGTGCCTATCTCGGGCGGCGAGCACGAGTTCACCGTGTACGGCTTCAAGGACCTGCTCGAACGGCGCGCGGTGGACGTCATTCAATACGACACCAACCGCGTGGGCGGCATCACGGCGGCGCGCAAGATCAATGCGATGGCCGAGGCGTGGTCGGTGCCCGTCATCCCGCACGCGGGGCAGATGCACAACTATCACCTCACGATGGCCTCGACCGCCAGTCCGATGTCGGAGTTCTTCCCGGTGTTCGACGTCGAAGTAGGCAACGAGCTTTTCTATTACATCTTCGATGGCGAACCGCAGCCGGAGAACGGCTATCTGCAACTCTCCGACGAAACGCCGGGTCTCGGCATCTCGCTCTCGGACAAGCATCTGAAGGATTTCGACATCATCGAATAGCCGCATGACGGCCGGGCCAACGCAGCCCGTGAAGCAGTCAACAGGAGACAGACATGGAAAGCAGGATGGAGGCCCGCGCGGCGACGCCCGATGCGGCAACGGCACAGCGCGCGACCAGCGTGCGCTGGCGCATCTTCGGCGTCGTGTTTCTGATCACGCTGATCAATCTGGTGGATCGCATCTCGCTGTCGATCGCGATGCCGACCATCGCGAAAGAGTTCGCGTTGTCGCCCGCGATGCAGGGCCTCATCCTCTCCAGCTTCTTCTGGTCGTACGCGCTGCTGCAAATTCCGGGCGGCTGGCTGATCGACCGCTTCGGCGCGCGCAAGGTGGTCGCGGGCGCAACGGTCCTGTGGGGCCTGTTTCAGACGCTGATGGGCGCGGCGACGGGCGGCCTCTCGATGCTCGTCATGCGCGTCGGGCTGGGCGGCGCCGAAGCGCCGCTCTTTCCGGCGGGCAGCAAGCTCAACGCGCTGTGGCTCTCGAAGAAAGAACGCGCGCGGGGCGCGGTGCTGATGGACGCGGGCTCGCCGCTCGGCGCGGCGATCGGCGGCCTGGCGATCTCCAACCTGATCCTGATGTTCGGCTCGTGGCGCACAGCGTTCGTCGTCGCGGGCCTGGCGACCATCGCGTGCGGATGGCTCGCCTGGCGCTATTTGCGTGACGATCCGGCGAAGCATCCCAGTGTCAATGCAGCGGAGCTGGATCATATCCGCGATGGCGCGCCCGCGCAGGCAAGCGCCGCGATTCAGGCAAGCGTGCACACGCAGGACGCGCCCTTGCCGCTGCGCTCGACGGTTGCCATGTGCGTGGGCCGCATGGCCTGGGCGATGATCTTCTTCGGCTTGCTGACCTGGGGCCCGAGCTATCTGACGCAGGCGCGCGGCCTGAGCCTGTCGCAGATCGGCGCGGCGACGTTCTTCATCTTTCTGGCCGGTGCGTGCGGCTCGCTGACAGGCGGCTTTCTCTGCGATGCATTGTGCTCGCGGGGCTTCGCACGCGGCAAGGTCGTAAAGAGCATGATCGCGGTGTCGGGTCTCGCGACGCTCGCGGTGTTCGCGGCGCTGCCGGGCATTTCGTCACCGGTGACGGCCATCGCGGTACTGTGCGCGGCGGCGTTCGTGCTGTTGTGGGGCAGCCTGTACTGGAGCCTGCCGTCGCTGCTCGCGAGTCCGGGGCGCGTCGGTCTGCTCGGCGCGTGCATGAATTGTGCGGGCAGCGTCGGCGGGATTTCGATTCCGCTCATCACCGGCTTCATTCTTCAACGCACCGGATCGTTCGATGCGGTGCTGCATTTTTATAGCGCCTGTGCGCTGGTGTACATCTTCGGCTCGCTCGCCATCGACCTGCGCCATACGCGCTGATACCTGAAAGGCACAACTACCATGAAACCCCGTATTGCAGTCCTGCTCGGCGACCCTGCCGGCATCGGTCCCGAACTCATCGCGCGTCTGCTCGCGCGGCCCGAGAACCGCGCGCGCGCCGATCTGCTGATCATCGGCGACAAGCGCGAACTCGATCGCGGCATGGAGATCGCGCAGCAACGCTTCGACTACACCGTGGTCGAGAACGAAGCCGATGCGACGCGCGATACCGACATACCCGCGCTGATCGATTTCCGTCTCGACGATGCCCCCTACGAGCGCGCCGTATCGACGGAACGCGGCGGCCGCTACAGTCTTGAAGCCTTCAAACAGGCGCTCTCGCTGACGCAGGACAAGCGCACCCACGCGATGATGTTCGCGCCCGTCAACAAGACTTCGCTGCACATGGCGGGCATGGAGACGAGCGACGAAATGGAATGGTTCGCGCGTCAGCTCGACTACAGCGGCGCGTTCTGCGAGTTCAACGTGCTCGACGAACTGTGGACCTCGCGCGTCACCTCGCACATGGCGCTGAAGGACGTGAGCGCGAAGTTGTCGGAGCAGCGCATTATCGGTGCGATCCGCCTGATCGACGATGGCCTGAAGCGCGCGGGCATCGCGTCGCCGCGTATCGCAGTGTGCGGCTTCAATCCGCATAACGGCGACAACGGCGCGTTCGGCCGCGAGGAACTCGACGTGATCGCGCCCGCCGTCGACAAAGCGCGCGCACTCGGTTTCGACGCTCAAGGTCCGTTCCCCGCCGACACGATCTTCGTGCGCGCGCGCGACCAGAAAGCCTTCGACGGCGTGGTCACGATGTATCACGACCAAGGCCAGATCGCGATGAAGCTGATGGGCTTCTGGCGCGGCGTGACGGTGCATGGCGGCCTGCCGGTGCCGATCACGACGCCCGCGCACGGCACCGCGTTCGACATCCACGGCAAGGGGCAAGCCGACGTGGGCGCGACGCAGAAGGCGTTCGATATCGCCGTGCGCATGGCGCAGGACCGGCTGGAATGACGCCATGATGCGCGAGCACATCGAGGCCTTGCGCCAGCGCTTCCTGAATAGCGGCGACGACGCGGACTTGCCTATCGTCGATGCGCATCATCACTTCTGGGATTTGCAGCGCAACTATCATCCGTGGCTGCGCGACGTGCCGCGCATCCCGTTTCGTTACGGCGATTACGAGTCGATCTGCCGCGACTTCCTGCCCGACGATTATTTCGCGCGGGCGGGCAGTCATCGCATCGTCAAGACGGTGATGATGGAAGGCGAGTGGGACCCGCGCGATCCGACGGGCGAAGCACACTGGGCCACCGCGTTGCATCGGCGCGCGGGCTTGCCGAGCGCGATGGCCGCGCAGATCTGGCTCGACCGCGAAGATGTGGCCGATGTGCTCGCCGTCTACCGTGATATGCCGCTCGTGCGCAGCGTGCGGCACAAGCCCGCGAGCGTGCCGCGCGCCGCGCATCGCCCCGATTTCAGCGCGCCCGGCTCGATGCGTTGCGAACGCTGGCGACGCGGCTACGCACTGCTCGACGCAAGCGGGCTGATGTTCGAATTGCAGGCGCCGTGGTGGCACTTCGAGGAAGCGGCCGAACTCGCGCGCGATTTTCCGCGCACGACGATCATCGTGAATCACACGGGTCTGCCGTCCGACCGCAGCGACGAAGCACTCGCCGCGTGGCGTAGCGCGCTCGATGCGCTCGCGCGTCATCCCAACGTGTGGCTGAAGATTTCGGGCATCGGCGAGCCGGGCGTGACGTGGAGCGTGGCGCGCAACGGCCCGGTCGTGCGCGATGCGATCGCGAGCTTCGGCGCGGCGCGTTGTCTCTTCGCGAGCAACTTTCCCGTCGACAGTCTCGTGGTCACGCTCGACGATCTGTTCAGTGGCTTCAAGGCGATGGTCGCGGCGCGCACACGCGAGGAGCGGCTCGCGCTCTTTCACGACAACGCGTGCACGCTCTATCGCATTTAGACCCTTCAAACAGGAGACATTCTTCAGATGGCTGCACCGATCTATCGCGGCGTATTCCCCGTCGCGCCCACCGTTTTCGATGACGCAGGACGGCTCGATCTCGAAGGCCAGAAACGCGCCATCGATTTCATGATCGACGCCGGCTCGCACGGCGTATGCATTCTCGCGAACTTCTCCGAGCAGTTCGCGCTGTCCGACGCGGAACGCGAGACGGTACAGCGCACCGTGCTGGAACACGTTGCGGGCCGCGTGCCAGTGATTGTCACGACCACGCATTTCGGCTCGCAGATGTGCGCCGAGCGCAGCCGCGCGGCGCAGGACGCGGGCGCCGCGATGGTCATGGTGATGCCGCCGTATCACGGCGCGACGATCCGCGTGAACGAGCGCGGCATTCACGAGTTCTATCAGCGCGTGTCGGATGCGATCGACATTCCCATCATGATTCAGGATGCGCCGGTCGCGGGCACGCCGCTCGCCGCGCCGTTTCTCGCGAGACTCGCCCGCGAAATCGAGCATGTTTCGTACTTCAAGATCGAGACGGCGCAGGCGGCATTGAAGCTGCGCGAGCTGATCGAACTGGGCGGCGATGCGATCGTCGGCCCGTGGGACGGCGAGGAAGCCATCACGCTGATTCCGGATTTCGATGCGGGCGCAACCGGCGCGATGACGGGCGGCGGCTATCCCGACGGCATCCGCAAGATCGTCGATGCGTATGCGTCCGGCGACATCGAACAGGCGGAGGCGCTTTATCAGCAGTGGCTTCCGCTCATCAACTACGAGAATCGCCAGTGCGGGCTTGCGGCCTGCAAGACGCTGATGAAGGAGGGCGGCGTGATCCGCTCGGATGCGGTGCGCCATCCGCTCGCGCCGATGCATCCGAAGGTGCGAGAAGGGCTGCTCAAGGTGGCACGGCGGCTCGATCCGCTGGTGCTGCGCTGGGGGCGCTGAACCGTCAAAAAAAAAAGCGAAGCCCATGAGGACTCCGCTTTCGGTTCACCGCATGAAAAGCCGCTCAGTGACAGGCCGGCGCGGCCTTCTTGCAGGCATCGGCGAGTTGCGGCGGCGGATCTTTCTTGAACACCGTCTTGTACGATTCCAGCACGTTCGACTGCACCACCGGCAGCGATTGCACGCCGATCCACGCAGGCGGCGTCTGGCCGATGAGCGCCTTCATCATCGCCATGGCTTCGGCCACGCCCTGATCGTACGGACGCTGCGAGCCGGTTGCCTTGAGCGGTCCGCCCTTCGCGATCTCGATCGCCGATTCGAGTCCCAGATCGACCGTGGTCACCGGCGTGTTGATGCCTTGCGCGCGCATCGAGGTGAGCGTGTCGAGCGCGGGCTGGTCCCACACGGCGAACACGCCCTTCACGTCCGGATTCGCGGTGAGAAAGTCGCCCGCGATTTGCCCGACTTTCGACGGGTCCGTGAACGCGACCTGCTTGATCTTGATGTCCGGCCGGTTCTTCTTGAGCCATTCGTTCACAGCCTTCGTGCGCTCCGTCGTGCTGAAGTAATCGACGCCGAAATTCACGAGTCCCACCGTGCCACCCTTAGGCACGCACGACGCAAGCACCTTCGCCGCGATCTGGCCGTTGCCTTCGCTGTCGGCGGAGACCATCGCCGCGTATTCCTGCGGATGCTTTAGCCCCTTCGGCACGTTGTCCATGAACACGAGTTTGATGCCGGCCTGCGAGACCTTCTTGTAGGTTGCGGCTGTAGCCGTGCCATCGACGGGAATCGAAATGATGCCGTCCGGATGGCGCTGGATCGTGTTCTCGATGTCGGCGATCTGCTTGTCGACCTGATATTCCGCCGATGCCGTGCCGATCACTTCCACGCCGTATTTCTTGAGCGTATCGGTGATGCCCTGAACCTGTAGTTGCGACCAGTCGAGGTTCATCGTCTGCATCGAAATGCCGACCTTGAACTTGCCGGCCTTGACCTTCGCGGCCTCGGCATCCGTCAGCTTGACTGCATCGGCCGATGCCGCCTTCTCGCCGTTCGGTCCTTGCCCGACGATGCCCGCCGGTCCTATCGACGCCACCGGCAATTTCTCGCACGTCTGCGCGTATGCGTGCGACACACCCAGCGCCAGGGTCGCCGCCACCGCGACGCCTGCCAGCTTAGCCCCTGATCCACGACGATGTTTCATGACTTCCCTCCGTTGGTCGTTGTGTACTGCGTCTCCTGCCTGTTATGAAGTCGCGCGAGTGCCGCTCACTTCACCGCTCACTTGCGCGTGAAGGCAACGGCCGCGACGATGATGACGCCCTTGATGACGAGTTGCAGCGACGAACTCACGCCGAGCAGCACGAGCCCGTTGTTCAATGTGCCGATGATGAGACTGCCCAGCAGCGTGCCCAGTATGAAGCCGCGTCCGCCGAACAGGCTGCAGCCGCCGAGCGTGACCGATGCGATCACATCCAGCTCCATCCCCTGCACGACGTCCGGCCGCGCCGCATGCGAACGCGCGGACAGCACGAGCGCGGCGAGACCCGCGAGCACGCCCGTCAGCACGAAGGCGAGCGTCGTCACGCGGCGAATGTTGATGCCCGAGTAAAGCGCGGCGGTCGGGTTGCCGCCCGCGGCGTAAATCTGCCGGCCGAACACGCTGTAGTGCAACAGCAGAATGCCGCCGACAACAGCCAGCAGCGTCCATAGAATTGGCGCCGGGACGCCTGCAATCGAGCCTTCGCCGAAGATCGAGATGAAGGTGTCATTGGTGATGATTTCGGGGCGCGTCGTGGTGACCATCAGCGCGAGGCCGCGCGCCGCCGAGAGCGAGCCCAACGTGACGAGGAACGACGGAATGCTCAGGCGCGTCGTGACGAAGCCGTTGATCGCGCCGACGATCGCGCCCGTGCCGATGCCCGCAATCGCGCCGACGATCCAGCTATCGTTGATATGCGACATCGCGAGCGCCGCCGCCATGCCGGACAGCGCGAGCGACGATCCCACCGAGAGATCGATCTGCCGCGCGATGATCACGAACGTCATGCCGATCGCGATGATCGACACGAGCGCCGTCTGCCGCCCGATATTGAGGAAGTTGTCGATCGAGAGAAACCACGGCGACGCGAAGCTGAACACCACGAGCAGAATCGCGAACGCGATATACAGCATGTACGGGCGATCGCCCTGCAGAAGCGTGCGCGCGATACGCCACGCGCGCGAGCGGCGCTGTGCGCTCTGTTGCTCGGCGGGCAATGGAGTGGGTGACACGGATTCGTTCATGTTGCAGGCTCTTCGGTCGTGCGCAATGTTTGAATGAGGTGATGCAGCTCTTCCGCGTGGCGAATCTCGCCTCGCGCGACGGTGCGCTGTATCGAGCCGTCGACGACAATCGAAATGCGGTCGCACAGCCGCAACAGTTCGTCCAGATCCGACGACACCACCACGACGCCGGTGCCCGCGCGGGCCGCATCGTGCACGACGCCGTAGATTTCCTCGCGCGCGCCGACATCGACGCCGACGGTCGGTTCGTCGAGCAGCAACACCTTCGGCCGCGGATGATTCCACTTCGCGAACACGACCTTCTGCTGATTGCCGCCGGAGAGAAACTTCACCTGCGTCGATGCATCGGGCGCTTTCACGGAGAGCTGCTTCATCGCGATCTGCGCCTGAAGCGCGGCGGCTTTCGCGCGCAGCCAGCCGCCGCGCGAGAACTGCGGCAGGCGCGGCAAGGTCAGATTGCGTTCGATCGAATGATCCAGCACGAGTCCTTGCACGTGACGATCTTCCGGCACGAGCGCGATGCCGCGTTCGATGGCATCGGCGGGACGGCGCGCGGCGAACGGCTGGCCGTCGAGATCGATGCTGCCGGATTCGAGCGGCAGCAGGCCGAAGATCGTCTGAAGTATTTCGGTGCGGCCGCTGCCGATGAGCCCGGCAAGACCGTGCACTTCGCCCTTGTGCACCGCGAAATTCACGTTGCGCAGACGCGCGTTGCTCACGTTCGAGAGCGTCAGCGCGGGCGTGCCCTTGATTTGTGCGATGTCGCGTTGCGCGTGTGCGGCGGAAGTGCCCGTCGTGGTTTCCTGCTTTGCCTGCATGGCGGCATGACGCGGGCCGACGATCGCCGCGACGAGCTGCTTCATGTCGGTTTCGGCGGTGGCGAAATGGCCGGCATTCGCGCCGTCGCGCAGAATGGTCACGCGCTGCGAAATGCGGAACACTTCGTTCAGCCGATGCGTCACGTAAATCACGCCGACGCCGCGCGCCGTCACGGTGCGGATGGCGTCGAAGAGAATCTGTTCTTCGCCGCCGGTGAGTGCGGACGTGGGTTCGTCGAGGATCAGCACGCGCACGTCGCCCATCAGCGCCTTGCAGATTTCCGTCATCTGCCGATAGGCGAAGGGCAGGGAATCGACGGGCACGCGCGGATCGAGCGGAATATTGTGTTCGCGCAGAAACGCGCTGACCTGCGCCATCAGTTCGCGCTGTTTGACGAAGCCAAGCCGCGTGCGCGGCTCGCGCCCGAGCATGAGATTCGCCCCGACCGACAGCGATTCGACCAGACTCAAATCCTGATACACGACGGCCACGCCCGCCTCGCGCGACTTCGCCGGCGATTCGAACGCGACCTTTTGCCCGACGATTTCAATGGAGCCTTCGTCGTACGTGTGAACGCCGCTCAGGATTTTGATGAGCGTGGATTTGCCCGCGCCGTTTTCGCCGAGCAGCGCGTGCACTTCGCCCGGCAGCACTTCGAAATTGACGCCGCGCAGCGCCTGAACGCCACCAAAACGCTTGGTGACGCCTGCAACGCGGATCAGTGGCGCACGGGCCGATGAAGCGGCCGCGCCCGCAACCGGCTCACTCATCCTGATGTCTCCTTCGCCGCAAGGACGAATTCTTATGTTTCGCGCTTCGAGTCGCGATCTGTCTTGTGATCTTCGCATCAGGCAAATGATGCGTCAATAACATTTAACCCCATATCGGTTGTGAAATTCGGGAGGATCGGAACAATTATCGCGATTTTTGTGATGATCCTATCGTTCGGATGTGAAGCCGTAAAAACACTGATGAATACTGGCGCACCCAAACCGCCCCGTTTACACATTCTTTATATCTTCCTTCGACCTCTTGTTAAGTCCTTTACGTCCGTTTTCGTACTCTCCAGCCTGTCCTGAACCGCATAAGGGGAGAACTTCACAATGGACTTCATTTATCTCGCCGGCATCGTCCTCTTTTGGGGACTCTGCATGGCGCTCACGAGCGGCTGCGAAAAGCTGAGCCGCCGCGCGACGGGAGGCCGTCCATGAGCGCCTGGATGGTGTGGCTGGCGGCGGCATCCACGCTGCTGCTGTTCGTCTACCTCGTGTATGCGCTGCTGCGTGCGGAGGATCTCGAATGAACGCCAATACGTTGATGCAGACGGCGCTCTTCATCGTCGTTCTCATTGCGCTCGCGATTCCGCTCGGGCGCTATATCGCGAGCGTGCTCGACGGCTCGTCCGTGGTCGTGCGCAGGATCGGGCGTCCGCTCGAAAACCTGTTGTACCGCTTAGCCGGCGTCGATCCCGAAGCCGAGATGTCGTGGAAGCATTACGCCCTCGCCGTGATGCTGTTCAACGTGCTCGGTGCACTCGTGCTCTACGCGATCCTGCGGCTGCAAGGCATGCTGCCGGCCAATCCGCAAGGCATGGCCGGCATGACGCCCGATGCCGCGTTCAACACCGCCATCAGTTTCGTCACCAACACGAACTGGCAGGACTACGGCGGCGAGAGCACGCTCGGCTATCTCGCGCAGATGCTGGGTCTCACCGTGCAGAACTTCGTTTCGGCGGCCACCGGCATCGCGGTCGTGATCGCGCTGATTCGCGGCTTCAAACGTCACACGGCGCAGACCATCGGCAATTTCTGGGTCGATCTCACGCGCACGACGCTCTATATTCTCGCGCCGCTCGCGGTGATCTTCGCGCTGGTATTCGTGAGTCAGGGCGCGATCCAGAACTTCAAGGCCTACGAAGACGTCTCGACGCTCCAGGTCACGACCTATCAAGCGCCGAAGACGGACGCGCAGGGCAACGCCGTGAAGGACGCGAAGGGCAATCCGGTGATGCAGGACGTCAAGGCCGACAAGCAGACGCTGCCGATGGGCCCGGTCGCCTCTCAGGAAGCGATCAAGATGCTCGGCACCAACGGCGGCGGCTTCTTCAACGCCAATTCCGCGCATCCGTTCGAGAACCCGACGCCGTTCTCCAACTTCATGCAGACGCTCGCCATGCTGATCATTCCGGCGGCGCTGTGCGTGGTGTTCGGGCGCACGGTCGGCGACAAGCGGCAGGGTTATGCGGTGCTCGCCGCGATGACCATTGCGTTCGCCGTCGCGTGCTGGGGCGAGATCGCATCGGAGCAGGCGGGCAATCCGCTGTATGCGTCGCTCAAGGTCGATGCTAGCGCGTCCGCACTGCAAGCCGGCGGCAACATGGAAGGCAAGGAAACGCGCTTCGGCATCGCGCAATCGGGCATCTTCACGGTCGCGACGACGGCCGCTTCGTGTGGCGCGGTCGCCAATACGCACGATTCGCTGACGCCGCTCGGCGGCCTCGTGCCGATGCTGCTCATTCAATTGGGCGAGGTGATCTTCGGCGGTGTCGGCTCGGGTCTGTACGGCATACTCGCGTTCGCGTTGCTCGCGGTGTTCGTCGCAGGTCTGATGATCGGCCGCACGCCCGAATACGTCGGCAAGAAGATCGAGTCGTTCGAGATGAAGATGGTGTCCATCGTGATTTTGCTCACGCCGCTGCTCGTGCTCGCGGGCACGTCCATCGCCGTGCTGACGGCATCCGGCACCGCAGGCATTGCGAATCCCGGCGCGCATGGCTTCTCCGAAGTGCTTTACGCGTTCAGCTCGGCCGCCAACAACAACGGCAGCGCGTTCGGCGGACTCTCGGTAAATACGCCGTTCTACAACGTGATGCTCGCCATCGCGATGTGGTTCGGGCGCTTCGGCTCGCTCATTCCGATCCTCGCCATCGCGGGATCGCTCGCGGCCAAGAAGCGTCTTGCCGTGACCGCCGGGACCTTGCCCACGCACGGCCCGCTCTTCGTGGTGCTCCTGCTCGGCACGCTGGTTCTGGTCGGCGCGCTCACGTATATCCCGGCGCTTGCGCTGGGCCCGATCGTCGAGCACATCACGATGGTCACGGGTCATTGATTTTCGAGGACAGCATGAATCAACCCAATCAAACACCGATGCACCGTCCCGAGAATCTGGGGCAGGCGCGCACGGCGGCGCGTTCGATGTTCGATCCGACGCTGCTCAAACCCGCAATCGTCGATTCGTTCAGGAAGCTCGCGCCGCGCACGCAGTTGCGCAATCCCGTCATGTTCTGCGTATACGTCGGCAGTATTTTGACGACGGTGCTGTGGATCGCGGCGCTCGCCGGTCAAGCGGAAGCGCCTGCGGGCTTCATCCTCGCAATCGCGCTGTGGCTGTGGTTCACCGTGCTCTTCGCGAACTTCGCGGAAGCGCTCGCCGAAGGGCGCTCGAAGGCGCAGGCCGCGTCGTTGCGCCAAGCCAAGCACAACGTGATGGCGAAGAAGCTCAACGAGCCGCATCCGAAGTCGCCGATCCGCATCACGACATCGACCGATCTCGTGAAGGGCGACGTCGTGCTGGTCGAAACAGGCGACGTGATTCCCGCCGACGGCGAAGTGATCGAAGGCGTGGCATCCGTCGACGAATCGGCGATCACGGGCGAATCCGCGCCGGTGATCCGCGAGTCGGGCGGCGATTTTTCGTCGGTGACGGGCGGCACGCGCGTGCTCTCGGACTGGATCGTGGTGCGCGTCTCGGTCAATCCGGGCGAGGCGTTTCTCGACCGCATGATCGCGATGGTCGAAGGCGCGAAGCGTCAGAAGACGCCCAACGAGATCGCGCTCACGATCCTGCTCGTCGCGCTCACGCTCGTGCTGCTGTTCGCGACCGCCACGCTGCTGCCGTTCTCGATGTTCTCCGTCGAAGCGGCGAAGCAGGGCCACGTCGTGACGATCACCGCGCTCGTCGCGCTGCTCGTGTGCCTGATTCCGACGACTATCGGCGGGCTTCTGTCCGCCATCGGTGTGGCGGGCATGAGCCGCATGATGCAGGCGAACGTGATCGCGACATCGGGCCGCGCGGTCGAAGCAGCCGGCGACGTCGACGTTCTCTTGCTCGACAAGACCGGCACCATCACGCTCGGCAATCGTCAGGCGTCGGCATTCACCGCGGCGCCCGGCGTGCAGGAGCGCGATCTCGCCGACGCCGCGCAACTCGCCTCGCTCGCCGATGAAACGCCGGAAGGCCGCAGCATCGTCGTGCTGGCCAAGCAGCGCTTCAATATCCGAGAGCGCGACATGGCCTCGCTGCACGCGACCTTCCTCGCGTTCAGCGCGCAGACGCGCATGAGCGGCGTGGATCTGCCGGGGCGCGAAATTCGCAAGGGCTCGGCGGATGCACTGAAGCGCTATATCGAAGAACGCGGCGGTCGCTTTCCGCAGGAAGTGCAGACCGCAGTCGATGACGTCGCGCGCCGGGGCAGCACGCCGCTCGTCGTCGCGGAAACAAGCCATGGGACGACGCGCGCGCTGGGCGTGATCGAGTTGAAGGACATCGTGAAGGGCGGCATCAAGGAACGCTTCGCCGAGTTGCGCAAGATGGGCATCAAAACGGTGATGGTCACCGGCGACAACCGCCTGACCGCGGCGGCGATTGCGGCGGAAGCGGGCGTCGACGATTTCCTCGCCGAAGCGACACCCGAGGCGAAGCTCGCGACGATCCGCTCGCATCAGTCGGAAGGGCGTCTGGTCGCGATGACCGGCGACGGCACCAACGACGCACCCGCGCTCGCGCAGGCCGACGTCGCCGTGGCGATGAACACCGGCACGCAGGCCGCGAAGGAAGCGGGCAACATGGTCGATCTGGATTCGAATCCGACCAAGCTGATCGAGATTGTCGAGATCGGCAAGCAGATGCTGATGACGCGCGGCTCGCTGACGACGTTTTCCATCGCCAACGACGTCGCCAAGTATTTCGCGATCATCCCGGCTGCGTTCGCGACGACCTATCCGCAGCTTCGCGTGCTGGACGTGATGCATCTCGCGTCGCCGTCGTCGGCCATTTTGTCGGCGGTGATTTTCAACGCGCTGATCATCGTGTTTCTGATTCCGCTCGCGTTGAAGGGCGTGAAGTATCGCGCGCTGGGCGCCGCGTCGCTGCTGCGACGTAATCTGCTGATCTACGGCCTGGGCGGCCTCCTGTTGCCGTTCCCGTTCATCAAGCTCATCGATATGGTCATCACCGCGCTCGGCTGGAGTTGATCCGCCGTTTGCAGAGAGATCGAATCAAAGGAAAAATGACATCATGAAAAACGTTCTTCGCCCGGCACTCGTGCTGTTCGTCGCGCTGACGGTGGTGACCGGCCTGATCTATCCCGCGGTCGTGACCGCCATCGGTCAGGCGGCGTTTCATCATCAGGCCAATGGCAGTTTGACCGAACGCAACGGGAAGGTGATCGGCTCGGACATCATCGGCCAGCAGTTCGACGCGCCCCAGTATTTCTGGGGCCGTCTCTCGGCCACGACGCCGAATCCGTACAACGCGGGCAGTTCCAGCGGCTCGAATCTCGGGCCGACGAACCCCGCGCTTGCGGATGAAGTGAAGGGGCGCATCGACGCGCTGCATGCAGCCGACCCGGCCAATCAGATGGCGATTCCCGTCGATCTCGTGACATCATCGGGCAGCGGGCTCGATCCCGAGATCAGCCCGGCGGCGGCCGCGTATCAGGTCGCGCGCGTCGCGAAGGCGCGCGGCATGACGGTTGAGCAGGTGCAGGCGCTCGTCGGGCAGGCGACCATGGGACGCCAGTTCGGCGTGCTCGGCGAACCGCGCGTCAATGTGCTGAGGCTCAACCTCGCGCTGGATGCGGCCAAGGGCTAAATATAGAAGCATGGACTACCACGAGCAACAACGATGACCCGCCCCAACCCCGACGAACTGCTCGACAAACTTCAGCGCGAAGAGGAGAAGCTTCAGCGCGGCCGGCTGAAGGTGTTTTTCGGCGCGTCGGCGGGTGTCGGCAAGACGTTCGCGATGTTGCAGGCCGCGCGCCGTCGGCAGGAAGAAGGCGTGGATGTGGTCGTCGGCGTGGTCGAAACGCATGGCCGCAAGGAGACACTCGCGCTGCTCGACGGTCTGGACACGCTGCCGGCGGCGCGCATCGACTATCGCGGGCGGCTGCTCGCGGAGTTCGATCTGGATGCGGCGCTCGCGCGCAAGCCGCAGCTCGTGCTCGTCGATGAACTCGCGCATTCGAACGTGCAGGGCTCGCGTCACTTGAAGCGCTGGCAGGACGTGCAGGAACTGCTCGACGCGGGCATCGACGTGTACACGACCGTCAACGTGCAGCATCTGGAAAGTCTCAACGATATCGTCGGGCGCATCACGGGCATTCGCGTGTGGGAGACGGTGCCGGACCGCGTCTTCGATCTCGCCGATGAAGTCACGCTCGTCGATCTTCCGCCCGAGGAACTGCTCGACCGTCTGCGCGACGGCAAGGTGTATCTGCCGACACAGGCCGAGAACGCGGTGCGCAATTTCTTCCGCAAGGGCAATCTCATCGCGCTGCGCGAACTGGCGCTGCGCCGCACCGCCGACCGTGTCGATGCGCAGATGCGCGAATATCGCGCCGATCAGTCGATCGAGCGCATCTGGCGGGCGCGCGAGCGTCTCATCGCGTGCGTCGGGCCAGGTCCGGAGAGCGCGGCGCTGGTACGCGCGGCGGCGCGGCTGGCGGCGGCGCTGAAGGCCGACTGGCTTGCGGTCTATGTCGAGACGCCGAAGCTTCAACGTCTCTCCGACGATCAACGCCGCCGCACGCTCGACGCGCTCAAGCTCGCCTCCGAACTCGGCGCGGAAACCGTCACGCTGGACGGCGCGGACGCCGCCGCGACGCTCATCGACTATGCGCGCATGCGCAACGTATCGAAGCTGGTGGCGAGCGCCTCCGCCGCGCAGGGATGGCAGCGTTACTTCGACCGGCCGGTGAGCGAGCGCATCATCCGTCAGGCGGCGGATATCGACGTGACGCTCGTATCGACCGGCACGCGCGACACGCAACCACATTCGACGCTCACATTCGGCGCGCTGCGGGACGGCATGCACTCGCCGCCGCGCGCTTACGCGTATGCGCTCGCCATTGGCGCGGGAATCACGCTCGTTGCAAGCGCGCTTGCCGCGCAACGCTTCGCCGTGACGAACCTCGTGATGCTCTATCTGCTCGGCGTGATCTTCGCCGCCGTGCGGCTCGGGCGTGGGCCGGGCGTCATGTTGTCGTTTCTGTCGGTCGCCGCGTTCGACTATTTTTTCGTCGCGCCGGTGATGTCGTTTTCGGTTGGCGACACGCAGTATCTGCTGACCTTCGCGGTCATGCTGCTCACGTCGCTCACGATCAGTCATCTGACTTCCAGCCTGCGCCGCGAAGCGCGGATCGCGTCGCAACGCGAGCGCCGCACGGGCGCCATGTACGCGATGACCAAGGAACTCGCGGCCGCGCTGATGACCGAGCAGATCATCGAAATCGGCACGCGTCATATCGCCGAAGTGTTTCAGGCGAAGGCCGCCATTCTGTTGCCGGACAGCGGCGAGAAGGTGCAGCAGAAGGTCGCGGAAGCCAGTCCGGAAACGACGCTCGGCCGAACCGAACTCGACCTCGATATCGCGCAATGGGTCTACGACCAGCAAAAGCCGGCGGGACGCAGCACCGACACGCTGCCCGCGGCGCAGGCGCTCTATCTGCCGCTCAAGGCGCCGATGCGCACACGCGGCGTGCTCGCCTTCGCGGCGCAGCGAACCGCCGATCTCGCCGTTCCCGAGCAGCGGCGCATGATCGAAACCTTCGCGGCGCAAATCGCGCTGGCGCTGGAGCGCGTGCATTACGTGGAAATCGCGCAGGACGCGCTCGTCAACATGGAATCGGAGCGCATGCGCAACTCGCTGCTCTCGGCCATCTCGCACGATCTGCGCACGCCGCTGACATCGATTGTCGGCTTCGCGTCGCTGCTGGACGAGCAAGTCAAGGCCGGCGAGGAACGCACGGCGCGCTCGCAGGAACTCGTGCACGCGATCCACGACGAAGCGCTGCGCATGAGCGGGCTGGTGACGAATCTGCTCGACATGGCGCGGCTGCAGGCGGGCGCGATCCGCCTCAATCGACAATGGTCGATGCTGGAGGAAACCGTGGGCGCCGCGCTCAACGGACTCAGGCGCACGCTTATGGGCCGCCGCGTGCAAACGCGCATTCCCGCGGATTTGCCTTTGCTGCAACTCGATGCCGTCCTGATGGACCGTCTGTTCGCCAATCTGCTGGAAAACGCCGCGAAATATACGCCGGAGGGCACGGACATCGATATCTCCGCGCGGCTGGAGCAGGAGGACGGGAAGCGCTTCGTCCGCGTCCGTGTCGACGATCGCGGTCCGGGCATTCAGGCCGGCATGCAGAAGCGGCTCTTCGAGAAATTCACGCGCGGCGAGAAGGAGTCGGCGCAGTCCGGCGTCGGGCTGGGTCTCGCGATATGCCGCGCCATCGTCGAGGCGCATGGCGGCGAGATCGGCGCCGAGAATCGTCTGGAAAACGGCAGCGTCGCGGGAGCGAGCTTCTGGTTCACGCTGCCGGCTGAAGGCACGCCGCCTGCCGTCGAAATGTCGCCCGACGAAGAAGCCGCACTGGATGAAGCCAGCGCGCGCCGGTCGGACAAAGCGGGCGAGTCGAAGTCATGATCGACATGCGGCATACGGTGCTGATCGTCGAGGATGATCCGCAGATCCGGCGTTTCGTTCGCTCGACGTTGCAGTCGAACGACGTGGAGGTCGTCGAGGCGGACACCGGCCGCGCCGGACTGCGTGAGATCGCCACGAGGCAGCCCGATCTCGTCGTGCTCGATCTCGGCCTGCCGGATACGGACGGCATCGACGTGATCCGCGAATTACGGGGATGGACGCAGGTGCCGGTCATCGTGCTGTCCGCGCGCAGCAGCGAAGCGATGAAGGTCAGCGCGCTCGATGCCGGCGCGGACGACTATCTCACCAAGCCTTTCGGCGTCTCCGAACTGCTGGCGCGCGTTCGCGCGCAGTTGCGCCGCACGACGCGCGCTCTCGAGGAAGCGCCGGCGGTGTCGTTCGGGGAGATCGTCGTCGATCTGGCAAGACGCGAAGTGACACGCGCCGGTCAGCCGGTGCGCCTCACGCCGACCGAGTATCGGCTGCTTTCGGTTCTCATGCGGCATGCGGGCAGGGTGCTGACGCATCGGCAGTTGCTGCGCGACGTGTGGGGGCCGGCGCAAGTGGACAACGCGCATTATCTGCGTGTCTATATGGGGCATCTGCGCCAGAAACTTGAAAAGGATCCTGCTCAGCCCGAACACATCATCACCGAAACGGCCGTGGGGTATCGGCTGATGGGCGTGAGGTAGAAGACGCATCCGGCATCGCGAGCGCCTGTAGAAGTTCGCAATGCTCCGCCGTCCGGCCACGGCAATCGGCAACCTGCCGGAGTGCGCGCCGCATTCGCTGAAGGTCTCGAATTTTCCCGTCGATGTCGTCGAGGTGGGCGCGGGTCATGCCGTCGGCGTCGGCGCAGGGGCGTTCGGGATGGTCGGCGAGCGAAAGCAGTTCGCGCATCTCATCGATACTGAAACCAAGCTCACGGCCCCGCCGGATAAAGGCAAGACGCTGAAGCGACGCGCTGTCGTATTGCCGATATCCGTTGCTCGCGCGGCCGGGCGCGCGTAGCAGATCGATCTTTTCGTAATAGCGGATCGTTTCGATATTGACGCCCGAAAACCGGCTCAGCATGCCGATGGAATACATTGCGGTCATGGCTTGACCCTGTAGTGGCTACAGGCTTCAGGATAGCCTTTTCGACTGTTATCGGAGGCCGCCGTGCCGGGTCATTGCTGTCATCCTTGCGACGATCAGCCGAACCAGCCGCCTTAGCCGCCTCAGCCACGTGAGGGCTATCGGCGATTGCTCTGGATCGCGTTGCTGATCAATGTCGCGATGTTCGGCGTCGAAGTGTCGTCGGGATTTCGCGGCGGCTCCGTGTCGCTGCTGGCGGATTCGCTCGACTTCCTCGGCGACGCAGCCAATTACGGCATCAGCCTGTTTGTTCTGGGCTTGAGCCTGAGCGCCCGCGCGCGTGCCGCCCGGCTGAAGGCCGTGACGATGTTCGCGTTCGGCGTCGGAATACTGGGCTGGGCGGCGTGGCACTTTTTCATCGATCGCGTGCCCAGCGTGCCGACCATGGGGATCGTCGGAACCTGCGCGCTGCTCGCGAACGGGGCGGTGGCGGCGCTGCTGTATCGATATCGCGACGGCGACAGCAACATGCGCAGCGTCTGGTTGTGCACCCGCAATGACGTGCTCGGCAACATGGCGGTTCTGCTGGCCGCGCTGGGTGTATTCGGGACGGGTTCCGCCTGGCCGGATCTGGCGGTCGCGACAGTCATGGCGACGCTTGCGTTGACATCCGCGTTCCAAATCTTCCGGCAGGCCAATGCCGAACTGCGCGAGCATCCGTCGGGACGAGAGGTCACTTCGCGGTAAGGTCCCTCAACCGCGCCCGCTTTCCGTCACCGCTCAATCGTGCCGATGATGCTTGTGGTGCTTGCCGTGATGTCCGCGGCTGTAGTCGTCGGAGTACGAGTTCGAGCGCGAAACATTGCCACCCAGCGCCGCGCCCGCGCCGCCGCCCAGCGCCGCGCCGATCAGGCCGCCGCCGCTGCCGCCCATTGCATTGCCTGCCGCCGTGCCCGCGCCGCCGCCCAGCGCGCCGCCGACGATCGCGCCCGTGCGCTCGCGACGGTTCGACGTGACCGCGCCGCCTGCGCCGCCGCCCACCGCCCCGCCGAGCACCGCGCCCGTGCTTCCGCCGACCGCGCCGCCGAGTGCCGCTCCGGCCACGCCGCCGAGTGCGCCGCCGAGCGCGTTGTTCATGTCGCCGGCCATGACCGGCATCGACGCTGCAGCCGAAAGTGCTGCGACAGCAACAAGCTGAATGATTTGTTTTGACATTGTTCGGACGTTTGTTTTTGAGACGGCGCTGAGTATAACCGCACGTCTGAAAGCTTTCCGTAACGGCCGGCTTGGGCGGCGGTAAGAGGTGTAACAAAACTATCGGGCGCTAAAACCTTATCCATTAACGATCATGAATCGATATCTAAATTTTTTCTAATTTTTCCTTATCGATGTTCTCGCGCAGGATGCACTTGCGTTCTCCGTTCGTCCTCAGGTCTGGAAGGCCGACCGGCACAGACGCACGCGCTGCGGCGCGCATCCGAATTCTTTTTAAATCGTTGGGGATGATGGTTCGATCGTCCAATGCGACCGGTGACTAAAAACGGCTGCGACAGATCAGGCACTCCCCGGATAACCGTCTCGCGACCGGCGCACCGCACCGGTTTTTTTTGCAGCACATCAGGCGCCGCACGAGCGCTATGAAACATAACGGAGACAGACATGGCAATCGCAGACACGGTTGGGTCCGGGCAGTCGTACGGGCGTCGGCAAAACAGATGGATGCAGCTGGCGATCGGCATCGTGTGTATGGGGCTCGTCGCCAACTTTCAGTACGCATGGACCTTGTTCGTGATGCCGATGGATGCGAAACACCATTGGGGGCAGGCGGCGATTCAAACTGCGTTCACCATCTTCATCGTCACTGAGACGTGGCTCGTGCCCGTCGAAGGCTGGCTCGTCGACAAGTTCGGACCGCGCCCGGTGGTGATGGGCGGCGCAATTTGCGCGGCGATTGGCTGGGTCATCGATGCACATGCCACCACGCTCATGCATCTGTATATCGCCGCCGTGGTCGCGGGTATCGGCGCCGGTTGCGTGTACGGCACCTGCGTCGGTACGGCGCTCAAGTGGTTTCCGGACAAGCGCGGTCTCGCGGCGGGTTTGACCGCGGCGGGCTTCGGCGCGGGCGCGGCTGTCACGGTCATTCCGATCTCGAACATGATCCAGCGTTCCGGCTACGAGCACGCGTTCATGTTCTTCGGCATCTTTCAGGGCGTGTGCATCTTCCTGCTCGCGCTGATGCTCGTGCGGCCGAATCCGCCGAAGGGCATCGTGCCGGCGAAGCGCATCGTCTCGACGAAAATCGACTACACGACCGGACAGATGGTGCGCGCGCCCATTTTCTGGGTGCTGTATCTGATGTTCGTGTGCGTCGCGGCGGGCGGTGTGATTGCGACCGCGCAGTTCGGGCCGATCGCCAAGGAATACGGCTTTGCCAGCATGCCGGTGAATATCCTCGGCGTCACGCTGCCGCTGCTCGCGATGACGCTTTCCATCGACAACCTGTGCAACGGCTTCACGCGTCCGCTATGCGGCTTTATCTCCGACAAGATCGGCCGCGAGAACACCATGTTCATCATCTTTCTGGGCGAAGGGGTCGCGCTGCTCGGGCTGATGCAGTTTGGCCAGAGTCCTTACATGTTCATGCTGTTCGCGGCGCTGACCTTCCTCTGCTGGGGCGAGATCTTCTCGATTTTCCCGGCCACCTGCGCCGATACCTTCGGCAGTAAATACGCCGCCGCCAACGCAGGCACGCTCTACACGGCGAAGGGCACGGCGTCGATGCTCGTGCCGATCGCCTCGGTGCTCGCGTCGCTCGGCTCGTGGAACACCGTGTTCATTGCGACCGCGATCACGTCGATAGCGGCGGGCGTGTGCGCCAAGTTCGTCCTCGCTCCGATGCGCCGCCGCTGGATCGAGAACACGATCGCGGAGACGGCGTCGCCGCCGGGCATCGGCATGGCTTTCCAGTCGGACTGGACGGATGCGCCGAGCAAGTCGTCGGCGCGCTGAGGATCGATGATCTCGCGCAGGGACGCCAGAGGTACATAAGGCGCAGAAGGCACAAAAAGGCCGCGTGACGAATGTCCGCGGCCTCTGTGTCATGACGGGGGAGACGTTTTCAAAGCCTGAATCGACCGGCGCGACGCGGCTCATACCGCTGCCATATCCGATTCAAATTTCCGTCGCAAAAAATCAAAAATAGGCTTTGACAAATCCAGTATCTGATATCTAGTATATCACCACATAACCATCCATCAGGAGGAGACAAATGGCAGACGTACTCGAGGAAAGGGCACAGGCAGCGGCCGAAGAAAAGGCGCAGCAAACGACCGACGGTTTCCACCTGGTCATCGATGCTCTGAAGCTCAACGACATCGACACGATCTTCGGTCTCGTCGGTATTCCGATCACCGATCTGGCGCGCCTCGCGCAGGCAGAAGGCATGCGCTTCATCGGCTTTCGCCATGAGCAGCATGCGGGCAACGCAGCCGCAATCGCCGGCTACATGACGCAGAAGCCGGGCATTTGCCTGACCGTGTCGGCACCGGGCTTCCTCAACGGACTCACCGCACTCGCCAACGCGACCACCAACTGCTTCCCGATGATCCTGATCAGCGGTTCGAGCGAGCGTGAGATCGTCGATCTGCAGCAGGGCGATTACGAAGAGATGGACCAGCTGAACGCGGCCAAGCCGTATGCGAAGGCGGCCTATCGCGTGCTGCATGCGGAGGACATCGGCATTGGCGTCGCGCGGGCGATTCGCGCAGCCGTGTCGGGCCGTCCGGGCGGCGTGTATCTCGACTTGCCCGCCAAGCTGCTCGCGCAAACCATGGACGCGCTCAAAGGCCAGCAGTCGCTCATCAAGGTGGTCGATGCCGCGCCGCGTCAGTTGCCGTCGCCGGATTCGGTGAAGCGCGCGCTCGACGTGATCAAGGGCGCCAAGCGTCCGCTGATTCTGCTGGGCAAAGGCGCGGCGTACGCACAGGCCGATGCGCAGATTCGCGATCTGGTCGAGAAAAGCGGCATTCCCTATCTGCCGATGTCGATGGCAAAGGGCCTCTTGCCGGACACGCATGCGCAGTCGGCATCGGCGGCGCGTTCCTTCGTGTTGCAGGAAGCGGACTGCGTCGTGCTGATCGGCGCGCGTTTGAACTGGCTGCTGGCGCACGGCAAGGGCAAGACGTGGGGCGCGGCGCCCAAGCAGTTCGTGCAAATCGACATCTCGCCGACCGAGATCGACAGCAACGTCGCGATTGCGGCGCCGGTGATCGGAGATATCGGTTCGTGCGTGTCGGCGCTCGTCGCGGGCATCGATGCGAACTTCCCGAAGCCGTCGAGCGAATGGACGGGCGCGATCAACGAGCGCAAGAACAAGAACCTCGAAAAGATGGCGGCGACGCTCGCGAAGAATCCGTCGCCGATGAATTTCCACAGCGCGCTGCGCGCCATTCGCGACGTGCTGAAG
This sequence comes from Caballeronia insecticola, assembly GCF_000402035.1. Classification (GTDB taxonomy): domain Bacteria; phylum Pseudomonadota; class Gammaproteobacteria; order Burkholderiales; family Burkholderiaceae; genus Caballeronia; species Caballeronia insecticola. The sequence continues at coordinate 542,360 of NC_021288.1, read as the reverse complement.
ACGCGTCCCGACATCAACGTCGTCAACGAAGGCGCGAACACGCTCGACTATGCGCGCAGCATCATCGACATGTACGAGCCGCGCAAGCGTTTCGATTCGGGCACGTGGGGAATCATGGGCATCGGCATGGGCTTCGCGATCGGTGCGGCGGTGACGAGCGGCAAGCAAGTAGTCGCGATCGAAGGCGACAGCGCGTTCGGCTTCAGCGGCATGGAACTCGAAACCATCTGCCGATATGACCTGCCGGTGTGCACCATCGTCTTCAACAACAACGGCGTGTATCGCGGCACCGATGTAAATCCGACGGGCGGCAAGGACGTCGCGCCGACCGTGTTCGTGAAGAACGCACGCTACGACAAGATGATCGAGGCATTCGGTGGCATCGGCTTCAACGCGACGACACCCGAGGAACTCACGCACGCACTCGAAGAAGCGATCAAGTCGGGCAAGCCGACGCTGATCAACGCAGTGATCGACGAAGCGGCCGGCACGGAGAGCGGACGCCTGACGAATCTGAATCCGCAAAGCGCGGCGATGAAAAAGTAATCAAGACCAGCCACCCAGGAGATATCAAGTGAGCGACAAACCACTCAAAGGCATCAAGATCATCGATTTCACGCACGTGCAGGCGGGTCCCGCATGTACACAGATGCTGGCATGGTTCGGGGCGGATGTGATCAAGGTCGAGCGTCCCGGTTCGGGCGACGTCACGCGTAACCAGTTGCGCGACATTCCCGACGCCGACGCGCTGTATTTCACGATGCTCAACAGCAACAAGCGCTCGTTGACGCTCGATACGAAAACGGACGAAGGCAAGGAAGTGCTGACCAAGCTGATCCGCGAATCGGACGTGCTGGTCGAGAACTTCGGCCCGGGCGCGCTGGACCGCATGGGCTTCTCGTGGGAAAACATCCACGAACTGAACAAGAAGCTGATCGTGGCATCCGTCAAGGGCTTCAGCGACGGCCACCATTACGACGACCTCAAGGTCTACGAAAACGTGGCGCAGTGTGCAGGCGGCGCGGCATCGACGACGGGCTTCTGGGACGGCCCGCCGACCATCAGCGCGGCCGCGCTCGGCGACAGCAACACCGGCATGCACCTCGCCATCGGCATTCTCACGGCGATCATCGGCCGTCAGCAAACGGGCAAGGGACAGAAGGTCGCGGTGTCGATGCAGGACAGCGTGCTGAATCTGTGTCGCGTAAAGCTGCGCGACCAGCAGCGTCTGGATCGCGTCGGCTATCTCGAGGAATATCCGCAATATCCGCACGGCACGTTCAGCGATGTGGTTCCGCGTGGCGGCAATGCGGGCGGCGGCGGACAGCCGGGCTGGGTGCTCAAGTGCAAGGGCTGGGAAACCGATCCGAACGCGTACATCTACTTCACGATTCAGGGTCACGCATGGGCGCCGATTTGCCGCGCCATTGGCAAGCCGGAATGGATCGAAGATCCGAACTACATGACGGCCGAAGCGCGCCAGCCGCACATCTTCGATATCTTCAATACGATCGAAGGATGGCTCGCCGACAAGACCAAGTTCGAAGCCGTCGACATTCTGCGCAAGTTCGATATTCCGTGCGCGCCGGTGCTGACGATGAAAGAACTCGCGAACGACGAATCGTTGCGCGCGAGCGGCTCGATCGTCGAAGTGGATCACAAAGTGCGCGGCAAGTACCTCACGGTCGGCAGCCCGATCAAGTTCTCGGACCTGAAGCCTGAAATCACGGGCTCGCCGCTCCTGGGCGAGCATACCGAGGAAGTGCTGCTCGAACTGGGCTATAGCCCGGAGCAAGTCGCGCGCATGCAGGAAATTCGCGCCGTCTGACGCGGGTGTTTTAGCGGTGAAGGATGATCGCTGCCTTCTCATGTCTTGCTTTTAAAGGCGAGAGAACGGCAGCGGCCCTTAAAAAATGATTAGATCGATACCCCACGATCCGGATAACGCCATGACCCAAACCATCGACTATGAACAGCTCGTCAACGCAATTGGCGACGCCGTGATCATTTCGGATGCGAGCGGTGCGATCACGCTATGGAATCCGGCTGCGGAACGCATGTTCGGATTTACCCAGAGCGAAGCCATGGGTCAGTCGCTGGATCTGATCATTCCGGAACGTCTGCGCGGCCGTCATTGGGACGGCTATCACAAGACAATGGCGACCGGCGAGACGCGTTATGGTCACGATCTGCTCAAGGTGCCCGCCGTCGATAAAGACGGACGCTCGATGTCGATTGCATTCACGGTCGCGCTGCTGCATTCGCCGCAAGGCGAAGTGACGAGCATTGTCGCGATCATCCGCGACGAGACGGCGCGGTTTCAGGAAGATCGGGCGCTACGCAAGCGTATCGCCGAGCTGGAGGCCAAGGCCGCCGCCTGAGGAATCAGCGTTACAAAGAACATAAAAAGTATCAACGAGACAGCAGCCCGCGTTTGCGCGCCACAAAGTGCGCGGACCCGGCTGCGGAGCAGGAAGCGGCCACTCATCCCACCGGCCGCTTCACTCGATGCCCGCGTTCGCGGCTGACTGACCAAAAAAAATTGATCACGATTCGCCCCTCGCGCAAGCTTCGCGCCGACGCGGGGCGCGGGCGGTTGCGTGCGTGCGAATGATATCGGCGCACATCAGGCGAATCAGGCGTCTTCAAGCGCGCGCCGCTCAAGCATTTCAAACTGTCGATTGGGAATACAGTCATGCCAATGATGATTGCAGTGCCACGGGAGCGCTATCCCGGGGAACGTCGCGTCGCGTTGACGCCCGAGGTAGTCGGACATCTGCTGAAGCTCGGTTTCGAAATCACCGTCGAGACCGGTGCGGGTGAACTGGCCGCCTTTGCCGACGAAGCCTATCGCGCAGCGGGTGCGCATATCGCGAAGGATGCGCCATCGCTTTACGCGGGCGCGGATATCGTCGTGAAAGTGCGTGCGCCTTCCATCGAACCTGCGGCCGATGAAGTCGTGTGGCTGCGCGAAGGATCGACGCTCATCAGCTTCATCTGGCCCGCTCAGAATGATGCGCTTCTTACGCGCCTGAACGCGCGCAACATTACCGTGCTCGCGATGGACTGCGTGCCGCGCATCTCGCGCGCGCAAAAGCTCGATGCATTGAGTTCGATGGCCAACATGGCGGGCTATCGCGCTGTCATCGAAGCGGCGCATCAGTTCGGCCGTGGCTTCATGGGACAGATCACGGCGGCAGGCAAGATCGCGCCGGCGAAAGTCATGGTGATCGGCGCCGGCGTGGCGGGGCTCGCGGCGATCGGCGCGGCGCGCAGTCTCGGCGCAATCGTGCGTGCTTTCGATACGCGGCCCGAAGTGCGGCAGCAGGTCGAAAGCATGGGCGCGGAGTTTCTCGAACTCGACTATGCCGAAGACGGCAGCGGCAGCGGCAGCGGCGGTTATGCGAAAGAGATGAGCCCGGAATTCATCGCCGCGGAAATGGCGCTGTTCGCCGCGCAGGCGAAGGAGGTCGACGTCATCGTGACGACGGCGCTCATTCCCGGCAAGCCCGCGCCCAAACTGATCACCGCCGACATGGTGCGCAGCATGCGTCAGGGCAGCGTGATCGTCGACATGGCCGCGGAGCAGGGCGGCAATTGCCAACTGACGCAGCCGGGCGAGGCGGCCTTCGTGGAGGGCGTGACGATCGTCGGCTATACGGATCTTCCGTCGCGCATGGCGACGCAATCGAGCCAGCTGTACGGCACGAACCTGCGGCATCTGCTGACCGATCTGACGCCGCAGAAAAATGGCGAGATCGTGATCGATATCGATGACGAAGTGATCGGCGGTGTAACGGTAGTCTTGCGCGGCCAGGTGAGATGGCCGTTGCCGAAGCGGCCTGCGGCTGTAGCGCCAACCGTCGAAAAACCCGCAGCGACTATCGCTGTAACGGTCGAACAAAAGCGCCGCGCCGGATGGATCGGCATAGCGGGCCTCGTGCTTGCCGCCGTCTTGCTGGCGGCGCTGGGCGCGGTTGCGCCGCCTGCGTTCGTCGCGCATTTCACCGTGTTCGTGCTGGCGATCTTCGTCGGCTATCAGGTCGTATGGAACGTGACGCCCGCGTTGCACACGCCGCTCATGAGCGTGACGAACGCGGTGAGCGGAATCATCGTGACGGGTGCGCTGTTGCAGGTCGGCACGCCGGATGGTCTGGTCGCGATTCTCTCAGGCCTCGCGATACTGATCGCGACGATCAACATCGCGGGCGGGTTTCTCGTCACTCAACGCATGTTGAACATGTTCCAGCGCTAAGGAGATCGGCATGCAAAACGGAATTGGAAGCATCGCCTATCTGGCGGCGAGCGTGTTGTTCATTCTGAGCCTGCGCGGGCTCAGCCATCCATCGACAGCTCGGCGCGGCAATCTCTACGGCGTCGTCGGCATGGTCATCGCCATCGTCACGACGTTGTGGCTCAACGGCGGCGCTGCGTTGCCGGTCGTGGCCGTGCTGATGGCGATCGGCATTGCGGGCGGCGCGCTGCTCGCACGGCGCGTCGAGATGACGCAGATGCCGCAACTCGTCGCGGCGTTGCACAGCTTCGTGGGTCTGGCGGCGGTGTTGGTGGCCGTGGCGAGCTACTTGTCGCCGTCCTCCGGTGCAGAGGATGGCGGCGTGGCGCAATCGGTGCACGATGTCGAGATCTATCTCGGCGTGTTTATCGGCGCGGTGACGTTCACCGGATCGATCGCCGCGTTTCTCAAGCTGCAGGGCATTGTCGGCGGCAAGCCGTTGCTGCTGCCGATGCGGCACACGCTGAATCTCGTCGGCGTGTTCGCGTGCCTGGCGCTCGGCTATGTGTTCCTCACCGCGCCCGATGCGGATGTCGGCATCAGCGCGCTGCTCACCATGACCGCGATCGCCGCGTTGATCGGCGTGCATCTCGTGATGGCGATCGGCGGCGCGGACATGCCGGTGGTCGTGTCCATGTTGAACAGCTACTCCGGCTGGGCCGCCGCCGCGACCGGCTTCATGCTCAGCAATGATCTGCTGATCGTGACGGGTGCGCTGGTCGGATCGAGCGGCGCCATTCTGAGCTACATCATGTGCCGCGCGATGAACCGGAAGTTTCTCTCCGTGATTCTCGGCGGCTTCGGCACGGTGGCGTCTTCATCGACGAAGGCGATCGAAGGCGAGGTCGCGCCGGTCACCGTCGATGAAGTCGGCGCACTGTTGCGCGATGCATCGGAAGTCGTGATCGTGCCGGGCTACGGCATGGCGGTCGCGCAGGCTCAGGCGACCATCAGCGAGATCACGAAAAACCTGCGCAATAAAGGCGTGAAAGTGCGCTTCGGTATTCATCCGGTGGCGGGCCGTCTGCCGGGGCACATGAACGTGCTGCTTGCGGAGGCGAAGGTGCCGTATGACATCGTGCTCGAAATGGATGAAATCAACGATGACTTTTCCAGCACGGATGTCGTGCTCGTGATCGGCGCGAACGATATCGTGAATCCGGGCGCACTCGAAGACCCCGGCAGTCCGATTGCCGGCATGCCGGTGCTCGAAGTGTGGAAGGCGCGCACGGTGATCGTGTCCAAACGAAGCATGGCGGCGGGCTATGCGGGCGTCGACAATCCGCTCTTCTACAAGGAGAACACGCGCATGCTGTTCGGCGATGCGAAGGGCAGCGTCGATGCGTTGCTCAGTCATCTTGCTGCGTGAGCGACGCGGGCGTGGCGAACGCGTCGACGGGGACGCGTTCGCCGCGTCGCAAACGCCCGATTGTGCGCAAGAGAACCGGGCGATCGGGTAATAAATGCCAATTTCCGGACGGACGTTGATTCACTCTGCCATTAGCGATACTCTTCATTCGTTCGTGGTCGAGTGCTGGTCAACCCGGAGACAACCGGTCCGTGAAACGAGCGAATGCTTTCTCCTGCATCCTTGCCTTGAGCGCAATCCTCTGTGGATGCGGTAAGGGCGGATCATCAAACACGACTCCGGAGTCGGGCGCATCCGCGAGTTCGGCGCCGGTTCAGGCCAGCGCGGCCGCGAGCGACACGCTCGCCGCATCGGGCGCGCAGCGCGGCGCGCCGGTCTCCATCGCAAAGGCGAAGTTGCCGGGCGAGGCCGCCGAGACATTGCGTCTGATCAAAGCGGGCGGTCCTTTTCCCTTCAGCGAAGATGGCGTGCTGTTCCGTAACAGCTCGGCCTTGCTGCCCGAGCATCCGCGCGGCTACTACCACGCCTATACCGTTCGCACGCCCGGCGCGGCGGATCGCGGACTGCGCCGCATCGTATGTGGCGGACCGCGCAGGCAGGCCACCGACTGCTACTACACGGACGACTACTACGCCAGTTTCAAGCGCATCGCCGATTGAGTCGAGCGTGTGAAGCGCGCGTGACTGCGTGAATGCCGATGCCCCTTCGCACTCGCGTACGATGGGGCATCGACACTGAAGCCGGCGTGCGTTCAGTTGATCATCGGGCCTTTGATCCGTCCTTCCCAGATAGCGTTGTTGATGTCGAAGTCGTTGACGGTCGTCATTCCGGGACCGCCATCCACGGTGGCGAGGACACTGCGTCCGCCGACGATGCGCTTCATTTGCGCGTGCGTGAGCGTGGCTTCTTCGCTCTGCGCGAACGGATCGTGCGGAATGTCTGCGATGACGAGAATGCGCTTCATGATGTTTCTCCGGGCTAAACAAGTGCGAAAGGTCGTGAGATCTGGATGAGCACGGCACATGCTCGCCCCGGTTTTTGCAAGGGCTATGCCAATATCCGGGAACGCGCTCATGAATACGCTGGAGCCTTGATTTACGGGGCTTTGCGGCTAGTCGGCGTGCGCGTTCATTCGAAATTGACAGGCTTTATGTTGGACGCTTGCGAACAGGCTTGAGGTGCGCTGTTGGCCGTGGCCATCAGCCCGACGCACGTCCCGCCGTCCAAAGCCAAATGCGAATCAGCACACGGTCGCACTGCATCGTGCGCACCTTGGTGACGCTTCGGCGCTTCTCTTCATCACGCATCGGGCGATGGGCGATACGCGTGATTGCCCGACTCGCTATCTCCGCTTCATAAAGCCGGGCATGTGACGTGCTGATTCATACGACGTCGAATGCGCCGCAATCCACTTTCAGCAATCGATTCGAATAGCTCACCGCATGCTTTCATTTTGAGGTTTCACCTATGAGCGCGACTACGAGCAGCTTGCGATATCGATCGAGAACGGCCACAGCCCTTTTCGATCTGCTCGACCCGATTCCTTACGGTCTCTTCGTCGGGACACTGATCTTCGACATTATCTTTGCGATTACCGCTAACGTTTTCTGGGCTAAAGGGGCGGCGTGGCTGGTGACGACCGGCCTTATCCTCGCGATCATCCCGCGCTTCATCAACCTCGGTCATGTGTGGTTCGGTTCTCGTCATGTCGTGACGCGTGCCGAGAAAGTCGATTTCTGGCTGAATCTGCTCGGCATTGTCGCGGCAGTCGTCAATGCCTTCGTGCATAGCCGCGATGGCTACGCGATCGTGCCGTCGGGCGTGATTCTCTCGGTCATCACGGTCGTATTGCTGAGCGTGGGACATATCGCACTCGCCTTCGATAAATTCGGTTTTCAGGAGGCGCGCCGTGATTAAGCAAACAACAGTGAGAAGCGTGCTCGCGCTTGGCGTCGCCGCGCTTTTCTCCGCATGCAACGAGCACGCGCGATACGACAGCGCGCATCAGGCAGGCGCGAATCCGCCGCTGCCCGAAGCCAAAAACTTCTTTACGCCGCCGATGCAAGTGCCGAAGTTCGTCGGCTGGAAAGACAACGAAGCGCCCAAGGTCGCGGACGGATTGAAGATCGAGAAGATCGCATCCGGCCTCGAACATCCGCGTCAGGTTTATGCGCTTCCGAACGGCGATATTCTCGTCGCCGAATCGGGCAGTCCGAATGCGGAACCGGTGACTACGCCGAAGCAATTGATCGCCGGGATGGTGCAGAGCCGCTCGGGCAAGGAGTCGAAGGGCGCGAACCGCATCACCTTGCTGAGAAAGCGCAGCGACGGCAGCGGCGAGTGGGAGAAGCATGTGTTCATCGACCATCTGCATTCGCCGTTCGGCATGCAGCTTATCGGCGATACGCTCTATGTCGCGGATACGGACGCGCTTCTCAAGTTTCCGTACAAGACGGGCGAGACGAGCGTCGCGGAGCCGGGTGTCGAGCTTGCCGATCTGCCCGATCGCATCAATCATCACTGGACCAAGGCGCTGCTCGCTAGCCGCGACGGCAAGAAGCTGTATGTGGGCGTGGGTTCGAACAGTAACGTCGGCGAGAACGGGCTCGATGTCGAGTATCGTCGCGCGAACGTGCTGGAAGTGGATGTGGCGTCGGGCGCAAGCCGTATTTTTGCTGCGGGCATTCGCAATCCGACCGGGCTGCAATGGGAACCGAAGACAGGTCAGCTCTGGACCGTGGCGAACGAACGCGATGAAATCGGCGCGGATCTCGTGCCCGATTATCTGACGTCGGTAAAGGACGGCGCGTTTTACGGCTGGCCGTATAGCTACTATGGCCAGCACGTCGATACGCGGGTGAAGGAGCAGCGCCCCGATCTCGTCGCGAAGGCAATTCCGCCGGATTTCGCCATCGGGTCGCACGTCGCGCCGCTCGGCCTCATGTTTTATACGGGCAGCAACCTGCCGGCGCAGTACAAAGGCGGCGTGTTTATCGGTGAACATGGAAGCTGGGACCGTTCGCCGCTTTCGGGCTACGCGGTGGCCTTTGTCGCGTTCGAGAACGGCAAGCCGGTCGGAACGCCTCAGCCGGTCGTGACCGGTTTCGTTTCCGCCGATGAGAAGGAACTCCACGGCGCACCGGTCGGGCTGACGCAGGACAAGGACGGCGCACTCGTCTTCGCCGATGACGCCGGCAATACCGTATGGCGCGTGACCGGAGCGGGCGGCTAAGCGGCATATGCCGACTTCGCAACGCCGCCACTTCGCCGCTTTGTCTATTGGTCCGCATCTTGCGTAGGGTGGTTGATGTCCAGCCGTTCCACCCCACGAGCCTTTGAGCGTCAACCTGACGCCAGGCGAGTACCGTCTCGGTGAGTCAATAATGCGCGTCTTATTTGTAGAAAACGATACGCACCTTTGCGAGGCGTTCAGAGCGCTCGCCGTGTCTCTCGGGCATGTGGCGGATGTGGCTCACGACGGCCATCAGGCGATGCTGCTGACAAGCGACAATCGCTACGACACCATTTTTCTCGATATCGGTCTGCCGGACGTGGATGGCCGCGACCTGTGCAGACGCATGCGGGCGGCGGGCCCGAGCAAACTGGCTTGCGTCGTGGCGGTAACCGGCGATGAGCGGCACGTGCAAGAGCAGTCGGAATATTTCGACGGCGCGTTTCTCAAACCGCTCACGGAAGACGGATTCAAGGCGGCGCTTAACGCGTGTTGAGCGGTTGGGCTCGAAGATCGCCCAGCGGTCTTTAAACCGCTGAGAGCGAACGCGCGCAGCGGTCAACAGAACCACCCGCACTCACTACTGCCGGTAGACACGCGGACGACGCTCGGTATGAGGTGCCCGCTCGGCGCCCGCCGGCTTGGCTGAGAACGCGTGCTGAGTCATGACGGTAGAGACTGCGCTTTTGAAAATGGTCTGGCTGCCGGAGGTTGAGCGAAGGGAAATCGCGTACCTGTCGAACAAGGTAACGACACCCGACAATTTGATGCCGTTGACCAGAAACACCCAAACAGGCGTCTGTTCGTCAACGAGAACGCGCAGAAAGGTGGACTGGATGTCTTCAGCCGGTTCGTTCACGGATGTCTCTCCCTTGGCTTTCACCGTTCTTAAAGAGTATGCGCTTGTCGGGGGCATGTTGTCCTCGACATAAATGCGCTGTTTGTTCGCCCGTAGGCCATTGCTCTTGCAACCGCACCAAAACCTGGCATTGAACCCGCTCTGCCGGACCAGCGCGCATTCGATCTGCAATTGACCGCGCGGTTCCCACATGTTGACGGGCGGTGCATCGAGCGCGACGAGAACATGGAACAGCGATGGTGCGTTCGTTGTTCTCCATCAGCGTGGCGACGAAACGATTCGCCCACTAGTAGCCGAGTTCGCGAACAGCAGGATGCCGGGCAGCTTGAAGAAGAACAGATACACCGTAATCGCGATGCTGAGAACCAGCACGAGCCGTTGCGTAACGCCGAAGGGGTGCGGACGCGCGGAAATGGAGCTTTGGAAAGTCGAGCCGATCTAACACGATGAAGTATCCGTCGAAGCCCGTGAACGGACTCGCGTTGATTGCGAGCGAGAGCGGCAAGATCGATATCGGTCACATGACTCGCAGCGTTTTCGCGCGAGAGACAGTGAGAAGCAGCGAGAAGCAGCAGGAAGCAACGAAAAGCAGCGATGAAACGGATCGGGCCGCATGCGTGGCGGCCCGAAACGCAACACGCCGACGCGGCAACCATTCTCACGGTTGCCGCGTCCGGCGCGTGATACAGACCGTCAAGGCAATGCCATGACCTTCTCTCCCGGGAAACCAACCAGCGAAAGCGCAGGTGTGGAGGTGGAACTTCCGACCACCCACCGGGCATAGGCGATGACGTTGGGACGCCCATCGGTGTAGACGAGACCTGGCGTCAGAGGAAACACTTCCGCGTTATCGCGTCCGGCCCGGCCGATGTGAACCCCGTTGACGAAAAGCTCGCCCGGCTGAGCCGCGCTGGGTATCTGGATACCAAGAGGCAAGCGAACACCCGCGGGCGCCGTGACGCTGAACGTTGTCCGATACCAGCCCACCTGACCCTTGGGCACGCTGCTGTCCGGAAGTCTGACGGACGTCCAGCCTGCATCGGAATATTCAGGTTTGTACCAGCCGGCGCGCTCGCCCGTCAGGCCGGATGCGTTCGGATAGTCCGCCGGATTGCCGCCCTGAATCTTCCACGTGATACCACCGTAAATGCCTTCCGAGGGCGGCATCGACAAACCGCCAATGCCCGCGACCGACGGCGTTTCACCCAGAATCGTCCAGCCGCAGAGCGAACCCCAACCGACGAAGTCGATGCCCGCGGAGATCAGGCCACGCGGCTGCTTGGCCTGATTGGAAGCGAGCGCGTCCATCGTGTGCCCCCAGTTTTCCGTCAGGACGCTGATGACGTTATTGCCGTTCGCGGCCAGATATTGGCTGGGGAAGGTGATGGCGCGCGCGTCATGCGTCATCGGCAAGGCGCCCAGCGCAGGGAGTCCATTGAGCCCCGGCGCTTCCGCGTTGCTGGTGAAGGTGCCGAGGTTGTTGCCGTTGAGCCAGACCTGATAGCGGTGACGACCCTCGATGCACATGCCCTTGGCCGCGCCCGAAAATCTTCCGCGATACCAGACATAGCCTGTTGGCATGCCATACGCGTCCGCGTTGAGAATCGGACTTGTCACGGGGCGGTACTGTGTCTGGCTGACTTTGATATCCGCGTTGCGCCACGCACTGTCATCGTACGATGGGAGGCGTTCCGGAGAGTCCGCCTGGAAGCGCCAGTTCGACAAGACCGGCAGCGTGACCTGATCGGGGCCTGCCACCTGTGTCCTGACAAGGTTGCCGCTGGCGAGCGTGTAGACCGTCATCGCCTTGTCCACGGACATCTGGTTGCCGGTGACCAATGCCGGTCCCACGACCATCTTGTCGGCAAGCGGCCAGAAGCGCGCGGCTGCATCGCGGTCGAGAATCAAAAGCTGACCGCCGGCCACACGGATGACTTGCGGGTCGCCCACCGTGAAGGTCACGCTCTGGTTGTTGACGCTTGCTTCGTACTGCCGCCCGCGATCGCCCATGAATACCAGCGTCCCTGGCCGGGCATGCAGGAGTTCAGCGGTGGTCCAGTTGATCATCCAGCCCTGAGTGTTCAGACCGGCGACCAGATACCGGGCGCTATATGCTGGCAACGGTACGGGCAGGGTTGTATGCCCATTCAGCTTCAGCGTGGGTGCACGATCTCCCGCGTCCGCGTTGCGGAGGAACACATGGAGACTTCCGTCCACGATGGACCGGCGCACGCGATACAGACGCGCCGAATCGTTACTCGTCACGGCATTGCCGGCCTGATCCGTTGCGGCAAGCGCCGGGCTTGCTGCGTCGACCATCAGGTTGATACGGCGCTGCTCGTCGAAGAGCGTGCCCAGGCCCGTCCACTGGCGAATGGGAGACGCCGAGTCATAGGCCGTGCCCAGGCTCGGAAAGCCCGAATAGCCCCACGTCGTGCCCGAATAAGCCAGATATTGGTTGACCATGGTGACACCCTGGCCGAACGTCGATAACTGCTGAACCGTGGCGTAGCCCATCATGCGATCGTACTTCTGATCGGCCGTGGATTTGTCCTGTCCGTTGAGGTTGACGAGGCCGCCCTGCATCTCGGGCGAATACAACGGCGTGTGCGGCGCAACGGCGCGGTACATGCTCTCGAACTGATCGACCTGCGAGAACGTTTTGGTGTTCCACTGACTGCAGCACTGGAAGCCGTAGGGGTAGTTATCGAAGCCGTACAGGTCAACGATATTGGCGAACTTGCCTGAGGCGGGCAGGGAACCGAACACCTGCTGATCGTTGTGCGTGATCGGCACGGTAATGCCGTAGCTGCGAGCCGCCGTGTAAAGGGCGCTCATGTACTGATTGGCGCCGGTGAACACACCGGGATACTCGTTCTCGATCTGCACTGCGATGACCGTGCCGTGATTGGCGCCGCCATATTGCCATCGGGCGATGCGCGGCATGACCTGGCCATACCAGTTCTGCCAGAGCGCCTGCCAGCGGCTGTCGTTGGTCCGGAAGAAACCGGGCTTGCCGAGCGCCCAGCTCGGATAGCCGCCGCCGTCGACTTCGCCCTGAATATACGGACCCGGACGCACAACGACGTACAGGCCCGCATCACGCGCATTGGAGAGGAATCGTTCGAGGTCGTACCGGCCATCCCAGCGGGACATGCCTTCCGCGGGCGTGTGATAGTTCCAGGGCACCAGGATGGAGATGGAGTTGAAGCCTGCCGCGCGAATGCGTTGCAGGACATCGGGCCAGTCGTCCGGGGAAGGCATGCCGGGCGTCAAACAAGATGAGAGCAGCGCGTCAATCAGGATGAGAGTACTGGCGATGCGGCAGCGGTGGAGGGCGTAGCCCGGAACCGCTGCCGCAACGCCGCGCCGAGGAGTCCACCCCGCTACCGGGGTGCCTTGTCGGTGGTCGCGGTAAATCGGGTATGAACAGCTCTTCCATGTAGCGAAGGGAGGCTGAGTTGCCCGGCCGACACATCAACGACCATCAGATGAGGCTCTACATGAAGTACAGACTCAAGGAAGGACCAGCTCAAGCGGCTGCGCGCGCCGGGTTCAGCGCCGCCACGGGGTATCGCATCGATCAGGACCGGCGACTGCCATCGCAGAAGAAGGCACCACGTGCGCGTCGCCGTCCCGATCCCCTTGCGGCAATCTTTGACACCGACATCGTGCCGCTGCTCCAGTCCGCTCCCGGCATCCGGCCTATAGCCGTACTGGACGAGATGCTTCGGCGCCATCCCGACCTCCCGGGCAACGTGCGCCGCACACTGGAGCGCCGTATTCGCGACTGGCGCGCACTCCATGGCGAGGAGCATGACGTTATGTTCCGTCAGGTTCACGAACCCGGTCGTCTCGGGTTGTCCGACTTCACAGAGATGGACAGCCTGGGCGTCACCGTGGCGGGTGTCGCGCTTGACCACCGCCTCTATCACTTTCGGCTGGCCTGCTCGGGCTTTGAGCACGCTCACGTCATTCTCGGCGGCGAGAGCTATGTCGCGCTGGCTGAAGGGCTGCAGAATGCCATCTGGGCACTCGGGGGCGCGCCGCGCGAGCACCGCAGCGACAGCCTGTCGGCGGCGTTCCGCAATCTCGATGCCGACGCGCGCAAGGATCTGACCACGCGTTACGATGCACTGTGCGCCCACTACGGCATGCAGCCCACACGCAACAACCGTGGAGTTGCCCACGAGAACGGCTCCATCGAGAGCCCTCATGGCCACCTCAAGAGCGCAGTGCGTGATGCGTTGCTTCTGCGCGGCAGTCGCGACTTCGACAATCTCGGTTTCTATCGCTGCTTCATCGACGAGATCGTCGGTCGCATCAACGCGCGTAATGGCAAACGCATTGAGGCCGAGCGGGCACTGCTTCAGCCGCTTCCGGCCCAGCGTACGTGTGACTACGAGGAAACGCGCGTATACGTCACGACCACCTGCGGCTTCGTCCTGCGCAAGGTGTTCTATACCGTCCCGTCCCGGCTGATCGGCCATCACCTGCGCGTGCGCCTGTACGACGACCGGCTGGAGCTGTTTCTGGGCAGTACGGCCCTGATGACACTACAGCGCGGCCGTGCGGGTCCCAAGGGCAAGCACGGCCACGTCATCAACTACCGGCACGTCATCCACGCGCTGCGCCGCAAGCCCATGGCACTGCTCAACCTGGTCTACCGCGATCAGATCTTTCCGCGCGAGGCCTTTCGCCTAAGCTTCGATCGCCTGCTCGAGCAGCTCCCGGAGCGTCAGGCATGCAGGACCATGGTTGAACTGCTCAGCCTGGCCCACGAGCACAACTGCGAAGCGCAACTGGCCCAGGCGCTGCAGCAGTGCCTGGACGATGGACAGTTACCCGACCTGGACGCACTGCGTTCGCGTTTCGAAGCGAAGCGCACGAACAGCATGCCGGAGGTGAACGTCCAGCTAGCACCGCTGAGCGACTACGAAGCCCTGCTTGACGACATGGCAACGGAGGTGACGGCATGAGTCTCGACATCGACGCCACCCGCCTGTCGCTGCTGCTCAACGATTTGCGGCTGCCCGCCATCAAGCAGATCTGGTCCAGCTTTGCCGAGCGCTCCGACACGGAAGGCTGGCCGGCAGCGCGCCTGCTGATGGCGCTGGCCGAACACGAGATCGCCGAGCGCGATCGACGCCGAGTCGAACGTCACCTCAGGGACGCCAAGCTGCTGCCGGGCAAGACACTGGAGAACTTCGATTTCGACGCGGTGCCGATGGTATCCCGCGCGCACGTCTCGGCGCTTTGCGCTGGCGATGGCTGGTTGCGTAACGGCACCAACCTGATTCTTCTGGGGCCGAGTGGGGGTGGCAAATCCCACCTGTCGTCGGCCATTGGACTGAGCCTGCTGGAGAAGGGCTGGAAGGTCCTCTTCGCTCGCACTACCGACCTCGTGCAGCGGTTGCAGGTCGCGCGCCGCGAGCTCGCGCTGGAGTCAGCCATCAACCGGCTGGATCGCTTCGACCTGGTCATCCTGGACGATTTCGCATATGTCAGCAAGGATCAGGCAGAGACGTCGGTGCTGTTCGAGCTCATCAGCGCTAGGTATGAGCGCCGTTCTCTTTGCATAACAGCAAATCAACCATTCGGCGAATGGGACAAGGTCTTCCCCGACCGGGCCATGACGGTGGCCGCCGTCGACCGGCTGGTCCATCACTCGACCATCTTTGAGCTGAATGTCGAAAGCTACCGTCGCCGTACTGCCCTGCAGCGCAAGCAGCAGGGACCGGGACGCCCGGCCAGTAGAGCGACACCAAAGAACGTTGGCGTGCCACCGACACAGGAGGATCAGCACGGCATCGACCTCACCGAATGACCCACTGTTCTCATCCTGATTGACGCGCGGCTCGCAGGCAAAGCTAGCCGGCGTCAATCAACTCCGGCATCATCTTCCACGCCAACACATTCTCATCCTGATTGTCGCGCAGCCAGAATACCTGCGGCGTCACCATTACACAGCAATCCAAAACGACTGGTGGCTTCAGCTTGATTGTCGCGCGACACCCACTCGCCCGCGTCAATCAACGCCGCGCGTCAATGAATAAACGCTTGCCAGCGTCAATCAACATCGGCATCATCATTTCTGCCGCGACATTCTCAACTTGATTGTCGCGCGTCTCTCATCCGGATTGTCGCGCCACAAAGGCATCCGGTTGTAGTGGACTTCGCCGCCGTTGAGGATGACGCGCTGTCCCTCGATCATCAGCGAGTAGCGGTCGTACGCGATACGCGCGTTGCTCGGTGCCTGCGACGAGCTTAGCGACGGCACGGCGGCTGCCGCAACCGCTGCGGGAGGCGGATTATTCGCGGCCTGGCTATGAACCGAGGCAGCGGTGTCGTTGGGATCACCGCCGCCACATCCTGCCAAAAGGATTGCAAGTGGTGCTGCGGCCACTGTCAACAGAAATTTACTATTTTTTATCAATTTATTCGCAAACCTAACGGCTATTTCGATGAGTGAATTACAAGTGAAGTTGTGCCCGCCAGATGGGGCACCTCATTCGATGAGTGACGGGATTTTTTCCGGCTAAATTTGACGAAGATGGCGTCCGTTGCAGGTTTTGCATGGCGTCATTGCACGTGCCGGATGGAATCCGATGATATCCGACAATTCAAGTAATGCGAAAGATTTGCTGGGGGAAGGCCAACTTTTCGGAATGATTCAATTTTCAGACTGATGCCGTCGGGCAGCATTTGTGGAATATGTAAAAAACCGTTCGGATAACTACCGGATGCGGTTGCGTCCTGATATGCGGCCATCGTAGAAGCCGACCACGGTATCTGCTGAATCTTTGAGACTTGCGTAGGTCGCCGGTGTGCAGGCCGTATCGAGCGGCATGTCCCGTAGTTTGAGAACTCCGGGGAAGGGAAGCTCAGCTCGTCATTGTTGCCGCGAATACAACATGGTGATCGCATTCGAGCGTCTACCGGCACGGCGAGGGCGATCCTAAAATCTGTCTCGACATCTCGCGCGAGAAGTCCAGGTTTGAATTCCTCAGGTTTCCGATTCCAGCTATTAAGGATTATTGCTGTTGAACGCCGAATCGAAAATTTATTAGTGTGGAATGCGAATTATTGTGTGATGAATGAATTAATTTTTCCCCTATCGGAGATCGTCATGAAACTCAAAACCACGTTGCGAGGCACAGTCTGTTACGCAACCTTGCTCGCGATCGTGCCGACTATTGCCTTCGCTGAGCCGTTCTCGGTCAAAGTCGATGGTCTCGATCGAGGTCAATTCGCAAACGAACAGGTGTACGGCGGTTTCGGCTGTCATGGCGCTAACGTGTCTCCGCACATCTCGTGGGCGCATGTTCCTGCGGGAACGAAGAGCATCGTCATCAATATTCACGATCCCGATGCGCCCACCGGCGGTCTCGGCTGGACGCACTGGCAAGTCGTCAACATTCCGCCTTCGCAGACATCGATAAAAAAGGGCGCGTCGAATCATGCGGAGTTGTTGCCGGCCGGCGCGGTCGAGACGTTGACGGACTTCGGCGCATCGGCTTATGGCGGACCGTGCCCGCCGCAAGGCGAATCGCATCGATACATCGTGACGGCTTCGGCGCTCACGGTGCCGAGCATCGACGTGAAAGCGGCCTCCAGTCCGGCACTCGTCGCGTATCAGATGCACGGAAAGGTCATCGGGCAAGCGCGGTATGTGGCGCGCTATCATCGTTCGATGGAGTGAGCCGACGCCGGCAAGCACATCGGCGCCGGCGGTTTACATGATTAAGCGTTGGCGCCGCCGTCGACCGTGAGCGTCGCGCCGGTGATGTAGCTCGCATTCGCGCTCGCAAGGAAGACGACGGCTTTGCACGCGCATGCGTCATGGACGCACGACGAACGCCCAGAGTGCCGCGCACTCGGCATCGGTGATCCGATAGCGGGGCATCGACTTGCGCAACAGAACGCCTGCCGGATCGATACCGTCTTTCACTGCGCGGCAGAAGGCCGTCGCATCGTAGTGGCTGATGGGTCCTCCACGGCGACGCGTCGCGCCGAGCAAGGAATCGCGTGTGAGCGGCGGCGCGAAGGGCGCTGCCGTCGATGTGCCTGCGTGGCAATTGACGCATCGCGTCGTCCAGGAAGGCAATGCGCGATCGTCGTCGCGCAGATGCGCTGTCATCGGATGTTGTCCGTTGAATATCGCACAGCCCAGGCTGGCCGGTTCACATGCGTTCTGCGCGCGAACAAGCGATGTCACCGCGACAAGCACAAGGCCGATCGCGGTGGTGCGTGTCAACCGATAGCGTCGTCGCCGCATTCAATGCACGCGCAGTGTGCGCGAAACGCTCGGCACGCCTTTCGCGTTCAACGCGAACAGCATGTAATAGCCGGGAATCACGACGCCCGGGTCCGACGGTATGGTCAAGTGATATTCGCCTGCCGTGCCCACCGTATATTTCAATGGCACGCGTCGCTGCTCGTTGTTCAACGAATGCGTAACCGATGACGAACGCATCAGCGCAAAGGCGCGCACGCCGCTGCTTGCCGTCACCACGATGGTCGTGCCGAGCTGCGCATCGGTAGGCACGGAATTGAGGTTCGGCCGCGACGCAGCGGAACCGTCCGCGTTGAGCAGATAGGGCGGCGTCAATATCTCCACGTCGGTGTGATTCGTCGCGCATGAGCCGCACAATCCGCCGCCGCCGCTCAGCACGCGCCCATCCGTCAGCAGGATCGCAATGCTGTGATAGGTGCGCGGCACGGCCTGCGGGGCGAGCGGTGAAAACGCATTCGTCGCCGGGTCCCATATTTCAGGGGTGAGAATTGCGTTGTCGTCCGAGAAAGGCGCGGCGAAGGTCTGACCGCCGACCACGACAACCTGTCCATTCGGCAAGACGACGCTGTTGTTGAACGCACGCTGATAGCTCATCGGAGCGATGGTCCGCGTCACCGCGGTCCCGCTGCTGATGTCGATGAGCGTTGCATTGGACGTGGCCGTCGACTGATCGTAGCTCGGCGCGCCACCGACCGTGAGAATCTTGCCGATGTCGTACATGACCGCGTTGCCGTTCATCGCATCGCTGTCGTTGCCGCGATTGCCCGCTGCGGTGACGCTGCCGTTGCCCGCGGTATCGAACCAGTGCATGGCGCGGCTCGGTCCCGCATGAAACACGCGCCCGTTGGCGACCGCGAACATCCACGCGTGATTGTCGGCGCGAAATACGCCGGCGGCGTCGTTCGTGAGGATGTAGTCGTCGACGATTGCGCCGTTGATTTGCCAGCCCGAACCTGGCGTCCATGTCTCGCCTGTCTTTCCGCCGAGGCCGCCGTTCCAAGAACCGCCCACGAGAAACACATTGCCGTTGCTGAGCGTCACGCTGCCCTGATAGCCGCGTGAGATATTCATCTGATTACTCACGGTCCACGCATTCGTCGCAGGCGAATAGATGCTGGTCTTTCTGGTGTTCGATCCGCCGGTCACGAAAATCCGCCCATCGGGAAGATTGGCGATGCCCGGACAAAACATGTCGTGCCCCGTATTGCTCACGATCGTTTGCTTGCTCTTGCCGGTCGAGGGATTGAAGATCGCCGTGTAGGTCTTGCCCGGCGTGACCTCGCCGGTGGTGAAATTAAGCGCGCTGTCAGCCGACCATACGAGCACCGTTCCATCGGGAAGATTGGCCGCTTGCAGCGGAACGAGCGGCAGCGTGATGGGCGCCGACCACTTCGAAGGCAAGGGCGGTTTTGTCGCCGGCAAGCCGCTCACCTGCCATGTTTGCGTCGCGCTTCCGTTGCACCGCTGCTGGGTCAACTGGACGCCCTGGGAAGTCGTGCTCGATGCGCTCACGCACAAGCCGCTGTGTCCCGCGATGATCGCGTAGCCCGCGCCTTGCGGCACCAGCGAGAAGGCCTGATTCGTGCCGCCGCTGCACGTCCATTGGATGATGGGGCCGCCGGGGTCCAGACTTTGCCCGGATACGTCCATGCAGAGGCCGCTGTTCAGATTGACGAGGTTGTATCGCGTGCCGGTCGCAGCGGGCCGCCATTGCTGATTGGCGCCGCCCGTACACGGCCAGGAAATCACGGGCGCGTTCGGCGTCGTGGACTCGCCGCTGACGTCCGCGCACATGCCGGTGCCGCTCAGCGTAATAGGGGCCGCGGTCTGTGCCCGGACCGCGAGCGATACGCCTGTCAACGTAAGCGATAACGCGAGCAGCAACAGAAAGCGCATGCATCGGATGAACAGGCGAGACGGGTTCGTCGCCGCAAGAATTCCTGACATGGTTTTGTTTCCCCCGGATGGCTCGAATTATGTGAGTGCAAGCGCGCCGAGCACATCGCAGACGTCGTTCACGCGGGGAAGATCAGCGCTTCGCCAGCGCAGCATCGCGTTGGCGTCGAAGCAATAGACTTGCGTCGCATGGTCGGCAAGCGCGCCGAGTGGCGTCGTGCTGCCCGACAATGACGCGCGCATATGGTCTACATCCGTCAATGCCGGTGTCGCGGCATTCCATGCGGGACCGGCGTCGAAGCGCGCGAGCCATGCGTGCAATGCGGCGGGTGAATCGGATAGCGGATCGATTCCGACCGAGAGCAATCGCACCGGACGACGAACACGCAGTCCTGCCATGCGTTGCTGAACCGCGCTGAATAGCGATCCTTGCAGAGGGCATACAGTGCCGCAACCGGTGTAGACCGTTTGCAGCGCGGTGACGTTCTGGCGCAGCAAGTCGTTCAAAAGGCGCGTTCTGCCGGTCTGATCGACGAGTTGTATGTCGTCGAGGCGAACCGGCGGGGAGACGAGTCCGAGGCCGCCATGTTGCGCGAACGAGAACGAGGGCACTGAGCCAAGTGCGAGCACCGCGATATCGCGAAGCAGAACTCGGCGACTCATTGAAAGAGCCGACGCACGCATGGCGGATTTCATCTGATCGGGCATTTTTTCCGGGCTGACGAAAGTCTTCGACGTCGAGACTTTGATCATCTCTTTCAGCGCTTTAAGGACATGGCTTGTGCTTGCCGCAACGCATGTTGCAAGCGACTTGGCTCTCGAATAATCAAGTGCCCGCGGATAAAAGATTAGCAGCCCAAAGCGGTACTAAACGTTTGCCGGGAGAAATGAATAGGCCGATATGTGCAGTCGGACACATTCGTTTTTTGAGGCCGGAACGACGAGTCAGAGATGCGGAATTTTTTTCTTAGGGTTGACTCGTTGTGCAGCGAGAAAAGCTGCGACGTCGACGGCTTTCGCGACGGCACCGATGCATTTGTCTAGGGGTACACGCAAGCACGAGGCAGAGCGACGCTGAGTGACGGCCTAGTCGAAATTGCCGCTGGCATCGGGCCTTCATGCGGAGAGCAGGCTTGGCGCGCACGACAGCGTCTGTCTTGGTCTACGTCACCCATGCGCTGCACGAGGGCGCTCTTGCGCCATCGTTCGCGTTGCCCTAGAACAACGGCAACAACATTACGCTGGATGATCTGCTGCACTCAGGTCCCGTGGTGCTCGATTTTCTGCGCGCTTCCTGGATCGGCAGAGACGGCATCGTCGACTTCGACTATCGCAACGGACTCGAAGAGGAATCTTGATACCGCGATCGTCCACGAAGCGCATTGACCACGCCCACGTCTGACGACACTCTGAACGAGAAGCGTGTACAACCCCGCGCCGGGGCATGGCCGTCGCGTTTCGGCTAAATCGATGCGCGCATGGCATCACGGTGTACGATCGACTAAGCTTTGGCGAGAGCCGACGAGCCCAGGAGCCGGCCCGCCCCGTTGCACGCGCCAACAATCGCACGCTCGCTGCGAGTTCGACGCCGGTTGCATGGGCGAGCCACACGCGAACGGGGGAGGAAGAACGGGGAGGACGTCCGGGAGGGAAGCTTCATGAGCGCATTCGTGCGACGCATCATGGCAAGACACCGCCTGACCCATCCTCTTGCATGGAAAGTCGCGCTCGGAATCTTCTTCGGCGAAACGGCGTTCGTGCTCTCCGTGGCCGCCGCGTCGTTGCCCGCGACTTTGCAGGGCCTCGCACCGCTGCGCCCGGCCTTTTCCGCGCAAGCAGCGTCGGCGCCTTCTCCCGCCAGCCAGGCCGAATTGGCGCGCTCGCTCGACAGCCTCATCGTCACGCTCGGCGATGACGCGCAACGCACCGCGTTGATCGCGCAACTGAAAGCACTGCGGGACGCCACCGAGAGAACGCCGCCCGCATCGCCGGCGCCGGCCGCCACCACGGACCTGCTGGGCGCGATCGCGTCGGGCATTGCGTCGGTCGAAACGAATCTGGGCGACGGATTGACGCCGGCGCGCGTCTGGGCCGCGCGTGCGGAAGCAGCGGGCACTGAATTGAAGCGCATCGTCGCGGGCGAAAGCGGCGTGTCGTTCGGTCAGGTTCTGGCTGGCATGATCACGACGCTTGCGGTATGGAGCGCCTGCGCCTTCTTGCTGATGTACGCGCAACGACGCATCTTCGCGCGCCATGACCGGGATGCCCGACTCACGCCGAATCTCACTTCGGTTCAACTGCTGTTGTTCACGTTGCGGCAGACCGGCCCGTGGATCATCGCCTTGATCGCGGTAATACTCTTTGCTCGCCTGATGTCGCCGATACTTGGCCGCACGCTGGGACTCGTGACGGCTTATGCGATTGTGGCGGGCTACGTCTTCTCGTCCATCTGCATGATTGCATGCTCGGTCTTCAGCACGGCGCACCGGCGCGTCGCCGTGTGGCAACTGCTCGCGCGCGCGCGTCTGCCGCTGTTCGCCATCGGCGCATGCGGTGCGCTCGGCGACGCAATGGCCAATCCGGATGTCATGCGCCAACTGGGACCGAATCTCGCGGTGATGCTCTCGACGATCGCCATTCTCGCCGCCGCGCTGTGCAGCGCGTATTTCGCGGTTGCATTCCGCAGGCCCGTCACGCATCTGATCCGCAACCGTCCGTATGCGCAACGGCGCGATCATCAACTGGCCACGGAAGCGCTCGATATTGTCGCTTCGCTGTGGCATATCCCGATTCTGCTGATTGCGGTCGCGTTGGTGGTCGCCATCATCGACGGGCGCGGCGCCGAAGGAGACGTGCTGCGGCCGTCGCTTGCGAGTGCGGCCCTGCTCGTGGTGACACTCTTCGCATCGGCGTTGCTCTTGCACTTCACGCGCCGACGCGACACGCGCGCACAACGCCGCGCGCCTCATCTGGCACGGCTCACGCGCTTCGGCAGCACACTGCTCGTCCTCGTGATCTGGCTGGGTTATCTGCGCTTCGAACTCGAATTGTGGAGCGGACCGGTCGCACGGCTCGTCAAACACAGCGCACTCACGCCGGGGTTTCAGCACGCGTTGCTTGCAGTAGTCGCGACGGTGTTCGGCACATGGTTCGTCTGGATCATCATCGATACCGTCATTCTCGAAGCGCTCGGTCCCAACAGTTCGCGCAACAAGGCGCTGAGTCCCGGCGTGCGAGCGCGCACGATGTTACCGCTCGTGCGCAACGCGGTGTTCGCAACGGTCGCGTGCCTCGGGGCGATCATTGCCGCGGCTAGTCTCGGCATCAACCTGACGCCGCTGCTCGCCGGGGCGGGCGTGATCGGGCTTGCGGTCGGCTTCGGTGCGAAGTCGCTCGTCACGGATCTGATCACCGGACTATTCATCATCGTCGAGGAGACCATCTCCGTCGGCGACTGGATCGATATCGACGGCGGGCATGCAGGCACCGTGATAGATCTGACGATCCGCACCGTGCGGCTGCGTGACGGTCAGGGCGCGGTACATACGATTCCGTTTTCGCAGATCAAGATCGTGAAGAACCTGTCGCGCGATTTCGCCAATGCGGTGTTCGAAGTGAGGGTGCCGTTCTCCGCGAATCTCGACGACGTCACGCGCATGATCACGGAAGTTGGCGCCGATCTGAGCGAGGACTTTCGCTTTCGTAGCGAGATACTCGGTCCCGTGGAAGTGTTCGGGCTCGATCGCTTCGAGGCGAACGCGGTGGTCGTGAAAGGACAAATCAAGACTCGTCCGCTTCAGCAATGGAGCATCACGCGGGCCTTCAATGCGCGTCTCAAGCTCAAGATGGAAGCGGCGGGGATGGAGATGCCGGTGCAGCAGATGCAGCTTTTCACGCCGCAAAAAGAGCGTGACGCGAAGCGGCAGCGCGACGCCAACGGCAAGGACGAAGCCGAAGGCGTGGCGCGCATGCCGGGCATCATCGTGCGAAGCCGCGAATGACGCTTTGCACGATGACGCTTCACACGATGATGCTTGAACGGTTGAACGCAATTAACGGACTGATCGCCGAAGGGCGCATTGCACGCGGGTAGTCTTGATTGCGCATGCCGATAGTGCTGCATATACTTTTTATGCATTTGCTTCGCTGCAGGTCGCGCAATACACGCAAGCAGCACATCGAATGCGACGAAGCGGCCATCGATTAAAACGGGTGCTGTTTTACTTCAAGGAGAAGAATGTGCGCGCTTCGGACATCATGACCACCTCGATCATTTCCGCCCGCCCTGACATGTCCGTGCGGCTCGCCGCGGGCACCATGGTGTTTGCGGGTATCAGCGGCATGCCCGTGATCGATGAAAGCGGCACGTTGCTCGGCATGGTGACGGAAGGCGATCTGATGCGTCGCGCGGAGCTTGGAACCGGCGTGAAGCGCCGCGCGTGGTGGCTCGAACCGAGTGCATCCGCGAGCGAAATGGCGAACCAGTATGTGAAAGAGCACGCCAGAATGGTCCGGGACGTGATGACCACCGACATCGTCACCGTGACGGAGAGTTGCCCCGTCGCCGATATCGCCGAGTTGCTCGCGCGTCATCACATCAGGCGCGTGCCTGTGGTGCGGGATGGAAAAGTCGTCGGCGTAGTCAGCCGCGCCAATCTGATTCGCGCGCTCGCGACCATGGCGCACGAGTTGCCGCCCGTGGACGAAACGACCGATCACACCATTCGCGAAGCGGTGCTCGCCGCCATGAAAGGGCAGAGCTGGGCGCTTGCGCCGGAGAACGTCATCGTCGAGAACAGGACCGTGCATGTGTGGAGCGCCACGCTTAGTGCGGAAGTCGCCAACGCCATTCGCGTTGCTGCGGAAAACGTTCCGGGTGTCGATGAAGTCGTGATGCATTCCGGCGCACATAACGCTGCCTGACCGCTTCGATGTCATAGACAGACATTCCTCGCCACGATACCTCGACGCTTCCTGTTACGGTTTGCGAAACAATAAGTCTCAGTGAAACGCTTAAGACGTTCACCGTGAATGCGTGCGTGGCCGGATTACTTGTAATCCACGGCGCTTAACATATTCTTGCTGAATCCGATGAGCCGAGCGAGGAATGATCATGAGCGATGTTCCTGCAAGCGGTGCCACCGCGAACGCGAGCGCCACCACGACCGACGTGCAGGGCGACACGTTTCAGCACGACGTCGTGAGGAATCTCATCTGCCGTCAGGCGCGCTATCCCGACATCGCCACCACTCACGACTGGTACATGGCGCTCGCGTATAGCGTGCGGGATCGCATGCTCGCGCGCTGGGCGGCATCCACGAAGACCTATGCGGCGAAGGACGTGAAGGTCGCCTGTTATCTGTCGGCGGAGTTCCTGATCGGTCCGCAGCTCGGCAACAATCTCCTGAATCTCGACATGACGTCCGAAGCGCGCGAAGCGATGCGCGCGCTAGGCCAGAGCCTCGACGATCTCCTCGCAATCGAAGAAGAGCCGGGGCTTGGCAACGGCGGTCTGGGACGGCTCGCCGCGTGCTATCTGGATTCGCTCGCGACACTGGAAATTCCGGCCATAGGCTACGGCATACGGTATGAGTTCGGCATCTTCGATCAGGAAATCCGCGATGGCTGGCAAGCCGAAATCACCGACAAGTGGTTGCAGAAGGGCAATCCGTGGGAGATCGTGCGGCCCGACGTGAGCCACTATGTGTCTTTCGGCGGAAACACGCAGAGCGAAACTGACGCGCAAGGCCGGTTGCGCGTGCGCTGGATTCCGGCGCGACAGGTGAAAGGCGTCGCATGCGATATGCCGATGCAGGGTTATCGCGTGAATACGTGCAATGTCTTGCGCCTGTGGAAGAGCGAAGCGGTCGAGTCGTTCGACTTTCAGGACTTCAACGCGGGCGAATACTACGAGGCGGTTGAAGAGAAGGTCGTCTCGGAGACGCTTTCGAAAGTGCTTTATCCAAACGACGAGCCTGAAGCAGGAAAGCGTTTGCGCCTTGCGCAGCAGTACTTTTTCGTCTCGTGCTCGCTGCAGGACATGCTGCGCCTGATGGACGCGAAAGGCACGCCGCTCGACAAATTCCCGGACCTCTTCGCGGCGCAGCTCAACGATACGCATCCGTCGATTGCGGTGGCAGAGCTGATGCGTCTGCTCATCGACGATCGCCTGCTTTCATGGGACGCCGCATGGGATATCACGCAACGCACGTTGGCTTATACGAATCACACGCTGTTGCCCGAGGCCCTTGAAAAATGGGGCTTGCCGCTCTTTCAAAGCCTGTTGCCGCGACCGCTTGAAATCATCTACGAAATCAATCGGCGCTTTCTACAGGACGTCCGCCGCCAGTTTCCGGACGATGAAGCGCGCGTGAAGCGGATGTCGCTCATCGACGAAACGGGCGAGCGCAAAGTGCGCATGGCGCATCTTGCGACCGTCGGCAGTCACTCGGTCAATGGCGTCGCCGCGCTGCATTCCGAGCTTCTGAAGCAGACCGTTCTGCACGACTTTGCCGAGATGTTTCCCGAGCGCTTCTTCAACGTGACGAACGGCGTCACGCCGCGCCGCTTTCTGATGCTGAGCAACCCTGAACTGGCGCGCCTGCTCGATCAAACAATAGGCAACGGATGGAGGCGCGATCTCGCACAACTCGATGCGCTCGCCGCCCATGCCGACGATACCGCGTTACACGATGCCTGGCGCACCATTCGCCGTGGCAACAAGACCGCGCTCGCGGCGCGCATCCAGAACGCGACGGGCATCGATGTCGATCCGGCCGCGCTCTTCGATATTCAGGTGAAACGCATCCATGAATACAAGCGTCAGCATCTGAACGCGCTATACATCATCAGTCTTTATCGACGCTTATTGCGCGATCCGAATCTCGATACCGCGCCGCGCTGCTTCATCTTCGGCGGAAAGGCCGCGCCCGGTTATGCGATGGCCAAGCTCATCATCCGGCTCATCAACGGCATTGCGGAAGTCGTGAACAATGATACGAAGATCGGAAACCGGATGAAAGTCGTCTTCTATCCGGACTTCAATGTGAAGAATGGCCACTGGATCTATCCGGCAGCCGATCTCTCGGAGCAGATTTCCACCGCAGGCAAGGAAGCGTCGGGCACCGGCAACATGAAGTTCATGATCAACGGTGCGTTGACCATCGGCACGCTGGATGGCGCGAACGTCGAGATTCGCGAAGAGGCGGGCGCGGAAAACTTCTTTCTTTTCGGGCTCACCGCGCAGCAAGTGGAAGAGCGGAAGCAGGCGGGCTATCGGCCGGCGGAGTACGCGCAAGGCAACGATGACTTGCGCGATGCGCTCGATCAGATCGCGCAAGGGCGCTTCTCTCGCGGCGACAAGCAGATGTTCCAGTCGCTGCTCGATAACCTGCTCAAGCACGATCCTTTCCTCGTGCTCGCCGATTTCGCGGACTATGTTGCGTGTCAGGATCGCGTGAGCGAAGCGTGGCGCGACACGCGGCTCTGGACGCGTATGTCGATCATGAACACGGCGCGCTCCGGCAAGTTCTCCTCTGACCGCGCGATCGCCGAGTATGGCGAGCACATCTGGAAGACGCGTGCCACGAGGATCGATCTTGCCCGGTCCTGACGAACCCGCGTGCCGGAGCTATCGCACGCGCCCCGGCTCGCGCTTTCCGCTCGGCGCGACGGTCGTGCCGGGAGGCGTCAACTTCTGCGCGATTTGCAGGCGTGCCACGCGCGTCGATCTGCTTTTGTACGCGACCGAAGCGAGCGTCGAGCCGTTTCAGATCATCGCGCTCACGACCGACGAGCACCGCACGTTCTTCTTCTGGCATGTGCTAGTCGAGGACTTGCCCTCAGGTTGCTGCTATACGTGGCGCGTGTACGGTCCGCTTGGCGTGCCTCAAATAAGCGACGATGCCGCGTCCCGCAAGGAGTTGCTCGATCCTCAGGCGCGCGGCGTGAGCGATCGCTTCTACGTGCGTCACGAAGCGGCGCAGACACAGGCTTCCGAGCATAAGTCGCTCAGGGGCATCGTCACAAGACCGCTCGATCATCCTCGCGACGACGCAGAAACTCGCACGCTCGATGACGCGATCATCTACGAATTGCACGTCGGCGGCTTCACGCGGCATCCGTCGAGCGGTGTGCGTCATCCGGGCACGTTCGCGGGTCTCATCGAGAAAATCCCTTATTTAAAGGCGCTCGGCGTCACGCATGTCGAACTGCTGCCGGTGATGGCCTTCGACGAGCAGGACATTCCCGCATCCGCCGCCGCGCGCGGCCTCTCCAATTACTGGGGCTACAGCACGCATAGTTTCTATAGTCCGCATCCGCGCTATTGCGTGGATCCGGCGTATGCGCCACAGGATTTTCGCGCGCTGGTCGATGCATTGCACGAGGCGGGCATTCGTGTGCTGCTCGATGTCGTGTTCAATCACACGTCGGAAGCGGGCACGAACGGGCCGGTGATTCACTTCAAGGTCTTTGCCAACGAGACTTTCTATCAGATCGATAAGAGCGACGCACGGCACTACCGCGATTTCACGGGCTGCGGCAACACGGTCAATTGCAATCATCCGCTCGTGTCGGCGTTCATCATGCGCTGCCTCGAATACTGGGTCAGCGAACTCGGCGTAGACGGTTTTCGCTTCGATCTCGCGAGCGTCTTCGCGCGCGGCGATCAGGGCGAACTGTTGCGCACGCCGCCTTTACCGTGGGCGATGGAAGCATCGCCCGTGCTTGCACGCGTGCCGCTGATCGCCGAAGCATGGGATGCGGGCGGCCTTTAT
Organism: Caballeronia insecticola; assembly: GCF_000402035.1. Lineage (GTDB taxonomy): Bacteria > Pseudomonadota > Gammaproteobacteria > Burkholderiales > Burkholderiaceae > Caballeronia > Caballeronia insecticola. The sequence goes on along the minus strand of NC_021288.1, from coordinate 513,637 downwards.
CATGTCGGCGCTTTTCCGGGGATGGCGTGGTCAGAGTGGAACGGGCGTTACCGCGACGTCATCCGGCGCTTCGTGCGCGGCGACACGGGAATCGTAGGCGAAGTGTGCACGTGTATCGCGGGCAGCGCGGACCTCTATCAGGACGACGGCAGACTGCCCACGAACAGCATCAACTTCGTTACGTGCCACGACGGTTTCACATTGCTCGATCTCGTCAGCTATGACGTCAAGCATAACGACGCGAACGGCGAGGACAACCGCGACGGCAGCAACGACAACCTATCGTGGAATTGCGGCGCGGAAGGCGAGACGGACGATCCGGCGATCATCGGGCTGCGTCTTCGGCAAGCGCGAAACTTCATCGCGATCTTGCTGTTGAGTCAGGGCGTGCCGATGCTGCTCGCCGGTGATGAATGTCTGCGCAGCCAGCGTGGCAACAACAACGCATTCTGTCAGGACAACGCGCTCTCGTGGATGAACTGGCATTTCTCCGACGACGCGCTCGACATGCTGCGCTTCGTGCGCGAGATGATCGCGCTGCGCAAGCGCCATGCGAGCTTGCGTCGCCGTCGCTTTCTCACGGGACGTCCGGCGAACGGACAGAATCATCCCGATGTCGCGTGGCATGGCGAACGCCTCGGCGAGCCCGCGTGGCACGACGCCGGCGCACGCTTTATCGCGTACACCCTTGCCGGACAGACGCCGGACGAACCGATGTTGCACATCATCTTCAACATGAATGCCGATGCGCGCGATGCAGCGCTTCCCGTCCTCGACAACGCGAGCTGGTGCCGTATTGTCGATACGGCTTCCGCGTCGCCGAATGACATCGTGCCTGACGTGGAGACAGCGAAAACGGAACACGGCACATGCCTTGTGCAGGCGCGTAGTGTCGTCGTGCTGGAAAATCGAAATCAAGCCTGAATAGAGGCGCTCCATGCTCGCAGAGGATTCGTCGGAAGTGCCTAAACGCAAACGCGTGCTCGATACCGTGGATCGCGTATCGGAGCTATGTTTCGGCCTCTTCATGGCGTTGACGTTCGTCGGCACGGTATCGGCGGCAACGGGCGACCAAACCGCCGGGCGCAAGATGCTGTACACGGCGCTCGGCTGCAATCTTGCGTGGGGCCTGGCCGATGCCGTCATGTATCTCGTGCGCACGATCGCGGACCGCTCACGCAGGCATGCGCTTGCCATCGCCGTTCGCCAGGAAGCCGATGCGGCCGCGGGCGTGCGCGCGCTGCGCGAGCGCGTGTCGGCGTCGCTCGATGCATTCATCTCCGACGCCGATCTCGAATCGATCCGCAAGCGCGTCGCGGCCAGCGATAGCCTGCCCGAGCGCGCGCGCTTCGAACGCGATGACTTTCTCGCGGCGCTCGGCATCTTCATCATCATCGTGCTTTCGACGTTTCCCGTCGCGGCGCCCTTCGTCATCTTCGAGCATGTGCCGACTGCCTTGCTGATCTCGCGTGTGCTGACAATCGCGATGTTGTTCGCATGCGGCTTTGCACTGGGCGGCTTCGCGGGCTGGAGCCGCTGGAAAGCAGGACTTTCGATGATGGCGCTGGGCGTGCTTCTGACGATGGCGATCATCGCCCTGGGCGGGTAGTCGAAGGTTGTGCGTCGCCGCGTAGCAAAGAAGCCGTTCGTCGAGTGGCGCTTTCGGCTATAACATCAAAGCGGGGCCGGTTTCCAGGGTAGTCAACCAAGGAGCGCGATCATGAAGCGCGTGAGTGTCATTGTCCTGTCGTGTCTTGTGATGTGCGCAAGTGCATCGGGCGCCGAGCCCGAAACCGACATGAATGTCGTGCGGGACGCGAATGGCGCCACGATGCATGGCGTCACGAAAGTCAAGGCGACGATCGTCGGCATCGATCCGGCAACGCGCACCGTCACGCTGAAAACGGCTTCAGGCAAGGTGATTGAGCTGGAAGTGACGAGTGAAGCGCGCAACTTCGATCAGCTCGCACTCGGCGATGTCGTGACGGCACAGTATCGCGAATCGCTGACGTTGAGTCTCGTCGGCAAGAAGACGCAGGCGTCGCGCTCGGAGCAGGACACGGCCGAGCGCGCGCCGCGCGGTGCCAAGCCGGGCGGCGAACTCGGCCGCGAAGTGACGATCGTCGCGGATGTGATCGCAGTCGACGCTCACACGAAGATCGTCACGTTGCGCGGGCCGCGTGGCGAAGTCGTGGACTTGCATGTGCAGGACCCGGAGCGATTGAAGCACGTGAAAAAGGGCGATCAGGTGAAAGCGGTCTATACCGAAGCCCTCGCGATTTCCGTGGAGCCTGCCGCAACAAAATAAACGCGATCGATATACGACAACGCGGGAGAGACCCATGAGAAAACGCTTTGCATTCGCGTTGACATATGACGCATGCGCTGTCGCGCTTGCCCTTGCACTTGCGCTTGCACTCGCGGCTTGTGCGCAGCCCGAGCAACGCGTACAGCCCGGCATGGACCAGCAGGCGATTATCGCGAAGCTCGGGCCGCCAAAGGAAACCTACGATCTGCCCAACGGCGGCAAGCGTCTCATGTGGCCCACGCAGCCGATGGGATCGACGACCACGGCCGTCGATCTCGATGCATCGGGCAATACGGTCAGCGTGCGGCAAGTGCTTCAGGAAAACGAATTCTATCGGGCGCAAGTCGGCAAGTGGACGCGCAACGACGTGATGGTCGCCTTCGGCCGGCCGTTCGAGACCGCGTATTTCAAGCGTATGGATCGCGAGGTGTGGTCGTATCGATACATGGAGAACAACATCGATCACCTGATCTTCAATTTTTATTTCGATCCGCAAGGCGTGCTCAGGCAGACGCAAAAGCAACCGGACCCGAAGTTCGATCCGAGTCAGCGCAACCGGTTTTGAGCGGCATCGCTAGAAGCTGACGGCGAAGCCGAACGACACGCCATGCACGTTGTGGCCGAACACATAGCGCACCATCGCGCGCGTGCGCGTGATGACGACGGGGTATCGGCTGCTGTCGAGTTCGAGTCCGACACCGAGCGATGTCAGGTCGTTGAAGCCGAGCACGCCGGCGCTCTCGCCGAAGTAGTGCGAGTACGCGGTTTCGAGCACGTAGCGCACGGGCCGGTCGAGCGCGGCGAGTCCCGTCGGTGCGCGCCAGCGTGCCCACAGACTGAATTGCTGCGCAGTGGCGGAACCCTGCACGGCTTGCGACGAACTGCCGAAACTGCGGAGATAGATATCGGTCGCCCGCAGTTCGACATCGATTTCATAGTGCTCGCGGTAATGTTCGAGATCGAGCATCAGCGAGCCGCCGACGCCGTATGCGTCGAGCACGCCGTCTTCGAGAAACGTGAGGTTGGCATCCGCAACGTGATTGAAAACCGTTTGCGCCACGCGCAGATCGCTCGCTACGCGTCCGACCATGCCGTTGATGATGGGCCGCAAGCGAAGCTCGTTGGTGATCGGAAAGTCCCAGCCTATGCCGACTGTCGTGCTCGCGGTGTTCCACTTCGCGGGCACCGGGCGTTGCTGATTGCCGTCGGTGGCAACGAATGTCGGATCGTAGCGGCTGTAAGCGACGGTGCCTTCAAGATAGAGCGGAAACGTGCGGCTGAGCGTAAAGCCGCCGCCGAGCTGCGTCTGGCCGAAACCCGGGTTACCGCTCGTGCCGCTGTTGATGGAGAGCGAGCTTGTCGTGACGTCCGGCACTGCGGTGTACGACATGATCGCCAGCACGGCGTTCGCGTAATTCTTCACGTTGGTGCCGACGACGGTCCGGTCCGGTGCACCTTGCGCATGCGCGATGACGGATGCGAGAGCACACACGACGAGCATCGAGAAGATGCGCAAGCGGCTCGAAGACAGGATCGGCTTTGGCATGTGTCGAAGCGCGCCCGGAACGTTGAACGGCTGAAGGGTCGTACGTTGCAGACGGCTGCTCCGCCGATGCGCCGATGCGCCGATGCGCCACTGCATGCGCGGAGCCGTTGACCGATCCCAAGGTCATACGCACTGAATGTAGCCTACCAAGCGCCTTGCGCCAAGTACGGATGCATCGGGAGGCGGTCGCAGGCGAACCGCGATTTCGCGAAACGTGCCAACGGCAAGCGACGTTTCGCGATCGAAAGGCGGCCACGCCGCCGCACAAAAGCGCATGATTGCCGCTTGCATGGCCGCGTCTCAACTCACCGGGAGATTCCGATGCGTCTTCACGTCTTGCTGCCGTTCTTCGCGCTGCTGATCGTCCTTGCCGGTTGCAACACGCCGCCCGTTCCGGCAGGCAAGCCGGTGGATATACCCACGGCGCTTCAGAATGTGCTGGAAGGGCTGTGCAACTTCAGGAAGGCGCAGGCCCAGCATCCGCAGGATTACGGCGTCGCGATCGATTCCGTGACCGTCGAGCTGGACCTGAGCGTCGATGGCGCGCAACACCCGCCCGTCGCCGTCGCGCCCGATATCAAGTTCATCCCGACCGTGAGTTACGGGCACATCATCACGGCGACCACAGGAAGCAGACTGCTCGTTTCGCTCAAGAACATCGACGGCGTTAAAGCGAGTGACATGCGATGTACATCGTCCAGTGCGCCCAGTGCGCCCATTCCGCAAGATAAGAAGTGAGCGGGCCTGTTCGGATGAAGGAGGTGCCCTGCCAGGCCAGGGTCTTCATCGACGAATGCGTTCGGCGCTTATACGTCGTGTTTGCAAAATCGTTTTGATGCACGGGCGGGCGACGTCTCTTTCCTCGTGCATTCGATCGCCTGAGCGCCAAAGACGCTCTTCAGAGCGGCTTGCTGAACTGCTCGGCGCGCGGCTTCGCGCGTGCAATGGACATCTCCTGTCATTCGTTCGTGCGCGTGGCGCGCCTTGCCGCGCCGCTCGGCGAACGGGTGGACATCATGAATGTCGGGTTCTCCTGCGCGCGCCGCATATGATCCGCGTTAACACCTAGTGGCGCGCGATCACAAAAGAATGGCATTGAATACGAAATCGGCGGCGACGGGTTGCCGTATCTTCGCGGAACTGCTTCATCGTCCGTTGCGCCAGTGCGTGCGCGACGCGGCAGGAGCCCGCTAGCCGAAGGGCGGCGAGCCTCGCGCTGCCGGTTCCCCTCCCGCAACCCGCCTTCAGAGACCCATGTCATGAACTTTCTCGACGGTTCCCTTTACCCGGAAAACCAGCAACCGCTGATCATCACGGCCGCCCCTTATGCGCCGTCGTGGGTGCCTTCCGACTTTCCCGAAGATATCCCCGTCACCATGGAGCAGCAGATCCAGAAAGCGGTGGATTGCTATAACGCTGGCGCAACGGTGCTGCATCTGCATGTGCGCGAACTCGACGGCAAGGGCAGCAAGCGCTTGTCGAAGTTCAACGAGCTGATCGCGGGCGTGCGCAATGCCGTGCCCGAGATGATCATTCAGGTGGGAGGCTCGATCAGCTTCGCGCCCGAAACCGATGGCGCCGCCGCCAAATGGCTGAGCGACGACACGCGTCACATGCTGGCCGAGCTCGACCCCAAGCCCGATCAGGTCACCGTGACGATCAACACTTCGCAGATGAATGTGGTCGAACATTGGGAAGATGCGGACGTCGCGGGAACCTCGATGGCCGATCCCGAGGTCTACAACGCGTACAAGGAAATGACAGTGCCGGCGCAGCCCGGCTGGGCCGAGGAGCATATCCGTCGCCTCAATGCCGCGGGCATTCAGAGCGCGTTCCAGTGCTACAACGTCAATAGCTTCGAGTCGGTCGAACGTCTGATCCGGCGCGGCATCTACAAGGGTCCGCTGGTGATGAACTGGGTGGCGATCGGTGGCGGCATGGATGCGCCGAACATCTATAACCTCGCCAACTTCGTGCGCGCCACGCCGGACGGCGCCGTGCTGACGGTGGAAAGCTCGATGCGCAACGTCCTGCCCGTCAACATGATGGGCATGGCGATGGGACTGCACGTGCGCTGCGGCATCGAGGACAACCTCTGGAACCAGTCGCGCACGAAACGCATGAGCACGGTCGAGCAGATCGAACAACTGGTGCGCATCTCGCGCGAGTTCGGCCGCGAGATCGCCACGGCGCAAGAGGCGCGCGAGATCAGCAAGATCGGCGTGTTCTACGACACGGTGGAAGAGACGCTGCTTGCAAACGGCTTCGCGCCGAATCGCGTCGGCGCCACGCAGGGGTTTTTGCGCAAAGCCGTCTGAGTGTGCGAGGCTGCGGGGCTTGCGGGCTCCGCACATTCGCACATTCATTCGCGCACGTGCTTCACTTCGCCCGCTGCTGCCGCCAGTCGCGCGGTGTCATGCCGAAGCGTGACGTGAACCAGTTCGTAAAAGAGCCCTGCTGGTTATAGCCGAGCAGGGCCGCGACGCGTCCTATCGGATACAACGGATTGCTCATATAGCGGACAGCCAGTTCGCGCCGGACTTCCTCCACCAGTTCCGAGAAACTGGTATTGGCCGTGCCGAGTTGACGCTGCATCGTGCGCACGCTCAGACGCAAATGTCGCGCAACCAGATCGACCGTCGCATGTTCGACGGGCAGCAGCAGATAGATCGCCTTGCGCACTTCGAGCGCGATCGAATTCGTCGCCGACGCATTGAGCGGCGTGGCGAGACTCTCCGCATATCGAACCAGCTCCGGGTCCGCGGCCGGATTGAGAAAATCCAGTTCGGCGGCCGCACACACGAGGCCGTTGAAATCGCTGCCGAATTCGAGCGGACACGCGAAGAAGCGCCGATGAAACGTCAGATTCGCCGGACCCCGATGCGTGAAATGCACGGCGCGCGGCTTCCAGTGACTGCCGAGCAGCGCGCTGGAGTGACGCGCGAGAACGCCCACGGCAAGTTCGATCGCCTGATGTGTCGGCGTGCCCGGATCGACGACGAGTTCTTCCCGGATCGTGACCGTCTCCCCGACATCTTCGATATAGACCGCCAGCGCCTCGTTGAGCAGATGCCGGAATTCGGCGGCGGCCAGCAACACGTCACGCAACGTGCGTTTGTGCGCGAGAAGCACATTGATGACGCCGGTTCCAAATGTCTGGCGGGTCTCGGCCATGCGCAACGCGAACGTGGGACACGATGCCTTCTCCGCCGCGAGTTCCAGCAGCCGGCAGCACGCAGCCGCCGAGACGCGCGCATCCGGATTCGCGAGCGCCACGGGATCGATGCCGACCTCGTCCACGAGTTCGACCGGGTTCAGCCCGAGCCCGCGCGCTACATCGAAAAAGCCGCTCATGGCGACCGAGCGCAGCATTGTGTCCATCGTTTTTTCTCCGAGCCGCTTCAGGCGCGGCGCCTGCTTTCCCGGCCATCGGTTGCGTGCGCGAACGAACCCGGTGTTTACACGCAGTGGCATCGATTCATAAAACGATGGCGCCCAATCATAAAAGTGTAGAGCACATTCGCCGTATTGTGCGAGCACGATGTTTATCTGGACCGGTCAGTTCGACACGCCCGCCCACGAACCGGATGCGAAGGAGAAGAGCGATGCTGATGCAGCATGCCGAGCCCACCACGGGCGATGGCGCAGTGACACGAACAGACGTGCGCGGCTACGCCTGGGTGGTATTCGCCCTGACGGTCGGCCTGCTGCTCTCCGACTACATGTCGCGGCAGGTCCTGAACGCGGTGTTCCCGCTGCTCAAGGCGTCGTGGAATCTTTCCGACACGCGGCTGGGATCGCTCAGCAGCGTCGTCGCGCTGATGGTCGGCTTGCTCACGTTCCCGCTGTCCGTGCTGGCGGACCGCTGGGGCCGCGTAAAAAGCATCGTGCTGATGGCGGCCATGTGGAGTCTCGCGACACTCGGCTGCGCACTCTCGACGACGTACGGCGAGATGTTGCTCGCACGCGCCTTCGTCGGCATTGGCGAGGCGGCGTATGGCAGCGTCGGGATCGCGGTGGTTCTCAGCATCTTCCCGGCGCGGCTGCGCGCGACGCTCACCGGCACGTTCATGGCGGGCGGCGCGTTCGGCTCGGTGCTCGGCATGGCGCTCGGCGGCGCGGTCGCGGCGCATCACGGCTGGCGGGCTTCGTTCGGCGCGATGGCCGCCATGGGAATCGTGCTGGTCCTGATCTATCGGCTGGTCGTCACGGAGAAGCGTCTTGCGCCACTCCAGCCGCCCGGCACGACTCAGTCGGGGCTTGGCGTGCGCATGAGCTTCAGCGCGCTCATGAAGGGCCTTTTTTCGACGAAGTCGGTCGTGTGCGCCTATGTGGGCAGCGGTATCCATCTACTGGTGCCCGCTGCCGTGTGGGCGTGGATGCCGAGCCTGCTCAGCCGCTCGTACGGCATGAGTATCAATCGCGCCGCGATCACGGCGGCCGTGTTCGTGCTGGTGACGGGCATCGGCATGGTGGCGTGCGGCATGCTCGCCGACCGCTTCGGCAAGCATGCCCGCGAAAGAAAATGGAGCGCCGCGATTGTCTTTTGCCTGATGTGCTTCGTGTTGCTCTCTATCGGCTTTCGCATGCCGGCGGGTCCGCTGCAACTGATGTTGCTCGGCGCCGGCATGTTCTTCAGCGCGGGCGCAAGCGGCCCCTCGGGTGCGATGGTCGCGAACCTGACGCCGCCGTCGATCCATGCGTCCGCGTTTGCGACGTTGACGCTCGCGAACAACCTGCTCGGCCTGGCGCCCGCAGCCATCCTGACGGGCATCGTCGCCGACCGGATCGGGTTGCTCGGCGCGTTGCAGCTCGTACCGATTGCACCGCTCGTCGCGGCGGTCGCGTTTTTTATCGGACGACGGAACTACTCCGGCGATCTGAATCGCCTGGATTTCCTGCGTCACGAAGCGACGCGCTGAGCGCCTCGCTTCGCCGCAGACGATATCGATTTTGCAGTTTGAATAACGGATAGGAGATTGAAATGGCAAAAGCCGTACGCTTCCATGAAACCGGCGGACCCGAAGTCCTGCGTTACGAGGACGTCGAAGTGGGCGATCCCGGCCCCGGACAGGTCCGCCTGCGCCATGAAGCCGTGGGCCTGAATTTCGCCGACACGTACTTCCGCAGCGGCCTCTATCCGGTGCCGCTGCCCGCCGGCATGGGCGTGGAGGCCGCGGGCGTGGTCGAAGCCGTGGGCAAGGACGTGACGAACGTCGCGCCGGGCGATCGCGTCACCTACACCGGCTTCATCAACACGCTCGGCGCGTACAGTACCGAACGTCTGATTCCTGCTGCGCCGCTGATCAGACTGCCTGCGTCGATCTCCTGCGAAACCGCCGCGGGCATGACCATGCGCGGACTGACGGCGGCTTATCTGATGCGCCGCATCTACGACTTCAAGGCGGGCGACATCATCCTCCTGCATGCGGCGGCAGGCGGCGTCGGGTTGATCGTGTCGCAATGGGCGAAGCTGCTCGGGCTCACCGTGATCGGCACCGTGTCGTCCGCAGCGAAGGCCGAGGTCGCGCGCGCGCATGGTTGCGATCACGTGATCGACTACAGCCATGAAGACGTCGCGAAACGCGTGCGCGAACTGACGGATGGCGCAGGCGTTCACGTGGTGTTCGACAGCGTCGGCAAGAACACCTTCGAGGGCTCGCTCGATTCGCTGAAGCGCCGCGGCCTGATGGTCTGCGTCGGCACGGCCTCGGGTCCGATCCCGCCGTTCAATCCGCAGATTCTGGCGATGAAGGGTTCGCTCTTTATGACGCGCCCGGCACTCGCCGACTACATCACCGATCCGGCCGAGAAGAACGCGCTCGCCGCCGAAATTTTCGGACACATCGCGGCGGGCCGCATCAGGATCGAACTCAATCAGCGTTATGCGCTTGAAGATGCGGCGCAGGCGCACCGCGCGCTCGAATCCCGCCAGACGACGGGTTCGTCCGTCTTCGTCATCTGAGGAGCACGTCATGCGAGTCGAACCACTGACCTGCGCGATCGGCGCCGAAGTGCTGGGCGTCAACCTCGCCGATGCCATTCACGACGACAGCCTGTTCGCCGACATGCGGGGCGCGCTGCTGAAGCATCGCGTGCTGTTCCTGCGCGATCAGACCATCACGCGCGCCGAGCACGTGGCCTTTGCGCGCCGCTTCGGCGAACTCGAAGATCATCCGGTTGCGGGCAGCGACCCCGAGCATCCGGGTCTCGTGCGCATCTACAAGTCGCCGGAGCAGCCCAACGATCGCTACGAAAACGCATGGCACGCGGATGCAACGTGGCGCGATGCGCCGCCGTTCGGCGCTGTGTTGCGCTGCGTGGAGTGTCCCCCGGTCGGCGGCGACACGATGTGGGCCAACATGGTGCTGGCCTACGAGAACCTCCCGGCGCACGTGAAGGAACAGATCGCCGATCTGCGCGCGCGTCATAGCATCGAGGCGAGCTTCGGTGCGGCCATGCCCATCGAGAAACGTCTCGCACTGCGAGCGCAGTATCCGGATGCGGAACATCCCGTGGTGCGCACGCATCCCGAGACCGGCGAGAACGTGTTGTTCGTGAATGCATTCACGACGCACTTCAGCAACTATCACACGCCGGGCCGCGTGCGCTTCGGACAGGATGCCAATCCGGGCGCGGGCGAGTTGCTGCGCTATCTCATCAGTCAGGCCTATATCCCCGAGTATCAGGTGCGCTGGCGCTGGAAGCCGAACAGCATCGCGATCTGGGACAACCGCAGCACTCAGCATTACGCGGTCATGGATTACGCACCGTGCCATCGCAAGATGGAGCGCGCGGGAATCGTCGGCGACAGATGGTATTGAAGGTACTGAAAGTACCGTGCCGTACACATATTCGAGGAGAAGAGGGATGCAGGGACTGATGATGCAGCAACCGCTACTCGTGGCTTCGCTGCTCATGCACGCCGAACGTCACCATGGCGAACAGGAGATCGTCTCCTGCCGCGTCGAAGGCGACGTTCACCGGTATCGCTATCGCGATCTCGCGCAACGCGCGCGCCGCATGGCGAACGTCCTTGCGTCGCTCGGCATCGCGCCGGGCGAACGGGTCGGCACGCTGGCGTGGAACGGCTATCGGCACATGGAGTTGTACTTCGCCGTGTCGGGGTCCGGCGCCGTGTTGCATACGCTCAATCCGCGGCTTCATATCGATCAGCTGTCCTACATCATTGAGCATGCGGAAGATCGTGTCGTGTTCTTCGATATGACGTTCCTGCCGTTGATCGAGCGTATCGCCGCGCGCGTGACCAGCCCCAAAGTTTTCGTAGCGATGACGGATCGCGCGAACATGCCGCAAGCCTTCAGTCATTCGAGCACGTTGATGTGCTACGAAGACCTGATCGACCTTCATGGCGATGCATTCGAATGGCCGCTGCTCGATGAGAACAGTGCGTCGTCGCTGTGCTACACGTCCGGCACCACCGGCAATCCGAAAGGCGTGCTCTACAGCCATCGCTCGACCGTGCTGCACACCTATGCCGCAGCATTGCCCGACTCGCTCAACTGCTCCGCGCGCGATGTGATCCTTCCCGTCGTGCCGATGTTTCATGTGAACGCGTGGGGGCTGCCGTATATCGCCTGCATGGTCGGCGCGAAACTCGTGCTTCCGGGACCGGCGCTCGACGGCAAGTCGCTCTATCGACTGATCGAAACGGAACAGGTCACGCTGTCGGCCGGTGTCCCGACCGTGTGGCAAGGGTTGTTGTCGCATGTGGCCGAACAGGGCGGATCGTTTTCGTCGATGCGGCGCACATTGATCGGCGGCGCGCCCTGTCCGACGGCGATGACCGTCGAGTTTCAGGAGCGATATCACGTCGACGTGCTGCATGCGTGGGGCATGACGGAGTTGAGCCCGGTGGGCACGGTGTGCAGCTTCAAGATGCATCAGACGACGCTGGCCTGCCACGCGCGCTACGCGTTGCAGGCCAAGCAAGGCCGCTCGGTGTTCGGCATCGACATGAAGATCGCAGGTCCGGACGGCGAAGAACTGCCTTGGGACGGCCACGCAACCGGCGACCTGTTCGTGCGCGGTCACTGGGTCACGCGGCAGTATTTCGGCGGCGACGATGCGCCGCCACTGCGCGACGGATGGTTCCCGACCGGCGACGTCGCGAAGATCGATTCCGACGGCTTCATGCAGATAACGGATCGCAGCAAGGACGTCATCAAGTCCGGGGGCGAATGGATCAGCTCAGTCGATATCGAAAACGCCGCCTGTCTTCATCCGCACGTCGCGATGGCGGTCTGTATCGCCGCACGGCATCCGAAGTGGGACGAGCGGCCGTTGCTGCTGATCTCGACGCGGCCCGGCAGCACGCTCACCGGCGATGAACTGCTCGCTTTCTTCGACGACAAGATCGCGAAATGGTGGAAGCCGGACGCCGTGATCTTCGTCGATTCGGTCCCGCTCGGGGCGACCGGCAAGGTGCTCAAGCACCAGTTGCGGGAGCGGTACGCGAACTACTACGTGTCGGCCTGATACATCGCCGCTTCGGCAAGCGCGCAGTCTGATTCATCCAATACTCATAAACCGACCATCCGCAGGAGACAGAATGAATTTGACCGTGAAGCTGAAGATGAGCAGCGCCGCGGCGCTCGTGATGTTCGCCACCGCCGCCCATGCTCAATCGTCGGTCACGATTTATGGCGTACTTGACAGCGGACTGCTGTATCAAAGCACATCGGCTGCAACATTCCAGCCGACCGCTCCCAATCAGGGGCACGTCTATCAGCTCAAGGACGGCGGCATCTATTCGAGCTTCTGGGGCTTGAAGGGAAGTGAAGATATCGGCGGCGGCTACAAGATCAACTTCAAATTGCAGGGCGCATTCAACACGTCGAGCGGCCGGTTCGGTCTGTCCGACACGCCGGGCCAGGTCGCGATGTTCAACCAGTTCGCGACGATAGGCGCATCGACGCCGTTCGGCACCTTCGACGCGGGCCGCCAGATCATCCCGATGATCTACGCGATGTCGGAAACCGATGTGCGCGGCGCGCAGTATTTCGGCAGTATTCTGACTGCGTGGCTCGGCATCAATCAGGCGGCCGGCTGGCCCGGCACGAGCACGAACGCTCCGATCGGCGCGCTTTACGACAGTAACGCGCTGGTCTACAACTCGCCGAAATTCTATGGCGCCTCGATCGCGCTCGAGTTCGCGCCGGGCGGCGTGGCGGGTCAGACGCAGGGCGGCACGCGCGAATCGGCGGTGCTCAAGTATTCGAACTACGGCCTGAATCTCGCGGCCGTGTACTACAACGGACACGACACCAATCCGTATCCGCTGACTTACCCGGCAGCGCCGGCTGCACCCGCAACGGGTCTCGCCAATAATCGCTTCTATTATTTCGGCGCGATGTACACGATCGCCGGATTCTCGATCTCCGGCTCTTACGGCGTGGGCAAGAACCCGGCGAACACGCAGGCCGCGGACTTCGAAATGATATCGGGCGGCCTCGGCTATCAGTTCAATTCGCGCTTCAAGATCACGTCGGGCTATTACTACCTGAAGGACCGTAACCATTCGGCGAATCATTCGAGCGAAGTCTCGCTGGGCGCCGAGTACAACGTGTCGCCGAGAACGAGGGCTTATGCGCAGGTCGGGTATGTGGACAACAAGGGAACGATGAATCAGACGATCATCTACGGGGCTCCGGTCGCGCCGGGTGTGTCGACGACAGCGGCCATGGTCGGCATCCGCCACAACTTCTGAGTTCGTTATTCAAGACTGGAGTAATCAATGAAGCGCATTCATGCATTCAGTGTGGCTGTGGCGGCGCTGTGCGCCGTTACGTGCTTCGACGTGTGGTCGCAAACGAGCGAGCCGGCCAGCGCCTCCGCGATGGCGGCATCGAGTCCGGCGGCGCCCGTCACGGGAAGAAAGGCGAATCGCGCGCTGCGCCGGCAAGTGTATGGCGCCATCGCGAAGCATAAGGAGATCAATGCGGGAAATATCAGCGTGGTCGCCAAAGACGGCGCGGTGAAGCTGACTGGAACGGTCACCGATGCGTCTCAGGTGGACAAGGTCGGGGACATCACGAAGGGCGTTCCGGGCGTGACGTCGGTCATCAACGGATTGACCGTGGAAAAGCCGTTGGGCGGCATGTGATCGCGGCGCGCCGACCGTCATCTTGCACCGTGTTGTGAACGATGTGGGCAGCGCGATATTAGCTCGTACTCAAGCTCAGGAATTCGTATCGTGACATCTGAAGCCACGCCTACCGTTCTTATCGTGCCCGGCTTGCGCGGGCATGTTGCCGATCACTGGCAGACCTTGCTGCAGGCGCGTTATGCAAAGACGGCATCGGTGCCGCCTCTGGAACACGACAAGCTCAGTTGCGCGGCACGCGTCGCCGCGCTTGCCGAGACCATCGCGAAGATCGATGGCCCGATCATCCTCGTGGCTCACAGCGCCGGCGTGATGATCACGGTGCATTGGGCACAACGCCACGACGCTCCGATTCACGGCGCATTGCTCGCCGCACCGGCGGACCTCGAAGCACCGATGCCCGCCGAGTATCCGACGCTCGACACGCTCGAAGAACACGGCTGGCTGCCGATTCCGCGCAAGCCGCTGCCGTTCAGGAGTATCGTCGCGGCCAGCCGCAATGATCCGCTCGCGGCGTTTGAACGCGTCGCAGGCATGGCAGCGGATTGGGGGAGCCGCCTCGTCGATCTCGGCGAGGCAGGGCATTTGAACCCGGCATCGGGTTATGGCGAGTGGCCGCAGGCGCAGACGCTGATTCGCGAGCTTCTCTGAGACGGTGCGGCAGGTTCGGCCGTATTGCAAACCGCGCCGGAAACAGGGCGCTGCCGATGCGGTTGCACAGCCGAGCCACGCACGAATGCTCGGTAAAACGCTTCAGGCAAAACTATTCAGCGCCTTGGCAAACCTCGCGACCGCGCCTTCGACATCATGCAGTTTGTCCAGCCCGAACAAGCCGATGCGGAAGGTCTTGAAGTCTTCAGGCTCGTCGCACTGAAGCGGAACGCCGGCCGCGGTCTGCACGCCGGCGTCGGCGAATTTCTTGCCGGATCGGATGCCGTCGTCGTCCGTGTAGCAGACCACGACGCCCGACGACTGAAAGCCTTCCGCCGCCACGCTCTTGAAGCCCGCATTGGTGAGAAGCGAGCGAATGCGTTTGCCGAGTTCGAGCTGCTCCGCTCTCACTTTGTCGAGGCCGTACGCTTCCGTTTCCTTCATGACGTCGCGCAGGGTGGCGAGGCTGTCCGTGGGCATCGTCGCGTGATAGGCGAATCCACCGCCTTCGTAAGCCTCCATGATCTGCAGCCATTTGCGAAGGTCGCAGGCGAAACTCGTGCTGGTAGTCGAGTCGATTCTTTCGCGGGCGAGCGGGCTCAGCATGACCAGTCCGCAGCAAGGCGGCGCGCTCCATCCTTTTTGCGGCGCGCTGATCAGAATATCGACGCCGCTCGCCTGCATATCCACCCAGATCGCACCGGAGGCGATGCAGTCCAGCACGAACATGCCGCCGACGTCATGAACCGCGTCGGACACCGCGCGCAAATAGGCATCGGGCAACATCATTCCGGACGCCGTTTCGACATGCGGCGCAAACACCAGATCGGGCCGGTGTTCCTTGATCGCGGCGACCACTTCGTCGATCGGAGGCGGCGCGTATGCGGCCTGCCGCCCTTGTTCGACCGGACGCGCCTTCAGTACGGTCGATTCGGACGGAATGCCGCCCATGTCGAAAATCTGCGACCAGCGGAAGCTGAACCAGCCGTTGCGGATGACCAGACACTTCTTGTTGGTCGCGAACTGCCGGGCGACGGCTTCCATGCCGAACGTGCCGCTGCCGGGAACGACAATCGCCGACTTCGCGTTGTAGACCTTTTTGAGCGATGCAGAGATATCGCGCAAGACGCCCTGAAAGAGCCGCGACATATGGTTGATCGATCGGTCCGTGTACACGACCGAATATTCGAGGAGCCCCTCGCGGTCGACATCGGGAAGTAATCCTGGCACGTTCGCCTCCGGTGATGGACGAATGAAGTTGGGTTGGACGTCGCTTTCTCGGTCCGTCGCAACAGACATCCTACAAGATCGGCCCGCTTCATCGCTGCGTGGGTCGTTCGTGCTCGATCCGCCTGCAGCCGCCTTCAGCAACCGAAAGGGCGTTTCACATCGCGGAATTCTCTTCGAATTTACGCGGCGCTGGATTTTCGTCGCTTGAAACCGTGTTTTGCATCGCAAAAAACGTCATGTAACACATTGAAAAATATACGAAAATAATGTCTTATGTCTTATATAAGAGTTCACGCAAAGCCGTCGGACAGGGCTACTATTAAGTCATGCAGTTTCGCTTCGACACACGTTGCGACACGCTGAACCATTTAGTTAAACGCGCTTTGCTCTCAGGAGAGTCACATGACCCAATATCAAGACGACATCAAGGCAGTTGCTGGTTTGAAAGAGAACAACGGCAGCGCGTGGAATGCCATCAACCCGGAATATGCCGCTCGCATGCGCGCCCAGAACAAGTTCAAGACGGGCCTCGATATCGCCAAGTACACGGCGAAGATCATGCGCGCCGACATGGCTGCCTACGACGCCGACCCGTCCAAGTACACGCAGTCGCTCGGCTGCTGGCACGGCTTCATCGGGCAGCAGAAGATGATCTCCATCAAGAAGCACTTCAACAGCACCGAGCGCCGTTATCTGTACTTGTCCGGCTGGATGGTGGCTGCGCTGCGCTCCGAGTTCGGCCCGCTGCCGGACCAGTCGATGCACGAAAAAACCTCCGTCAGCGCGCTGATTCGCGAGCTGTACACGTTCCTGCGTCAGGCCGACGCGCGTGAACTGGGCGGCCTGTTCCGTCAGCTCGACGCGGCCGATGGCGCAGCCAAAGCCGCCATTCAGGAAAAGATCGACAACCATGTGACCCACGTGGTGCCGATCATCGCCGACATCGATGCCGGCTTCGGCAACGCGGAAGCAACGTATCTGCTGGCCAAGCAGTTCATCGAAGCGGGCGCGTGCTGCATCCAGATCGAAAACCAGGTGTCCGACGAGAAGCAGTGCGGCCATCAGGACGGCAAGGTCACCGTGCCGCACGAGGACTTCCTTGCGAAGATCCGCGCCATTCGCTACGCGTTCCTGGAACTGGGCGTGGACGACGGCATCATCGTGGCGCGGACCGATTCGCTGGGCGCGGGCCTCACCAAGCAGATCGCCGTAACGAGCACGCCGGGCGATCTGGGCGATCAATACAACTCGTTCCTCGATTGCGAAGAGTTGTCGGCAGACGCGCTGGGCAATGGCGACGTCATCATCAAGCGTGACGGCAAGTTGCTGCGCCCGAAGCGCCTGCCGAGCAATCTGTTCCAGTTCCGCGCCGGCACGGGCGAAGCGCGCTGCGTGCTGGATTGCGTCACCGCGCTGCAAAACGGCGCCGACCTGCTGTGGATCGAAACCGAGAAGCCGCATATCGCGCAGATCAACGGCATGGTGAGCGAGATTCGCAAGGTCATCCCGAACGCGAAGC
The DNA here is from genome assembly GCF_000402035.1 of Caballeronia insecticola. Classification (GTDB taxonomy): domain Bacteria; phylum Pseudomonadota; class Gammaproteobacteria; order Burkholderiales; family Burkholderiaceae; genus Caballeronia; species Caballeronia insecticola. The sequence continues at coordinate 496,257 of NC_021288.1, read as the reverse complement.
TGGTGTACAACAACAGCCCGTCGTTCAACTGGACGCTGAATTTCCGCCAGCAAGTGTATGACGCGCTGAAGGCCGAGGGCAAGGATGTGTCGTCATACGACCGTGCTCAACTGATGAGCGTGGAATACGACCAGACCGAACTGGCGAAGCTCGCCGACGAAAAGATCCGCACGTTCCAGGCCGATTCGTCGCGCGAAGCGGGCATCTTCCATCATCTGATCACGCTGCCGACTTATCACACTGCCGCACTGTCGACCGACAACCTCGCCCGCGAATACTTCGGCGATCAAGGCATGCTGGGTTATGTGGCCGGCGTGCAGCGTAAGGAAATTCGTCAGGGCATCGCGTGCGTCAAGCATCAGAACATGTCCGGCTCGGACATCGGCGACGACCACAAGGAGTATTTCAGCGGCGAAGCGGCGCTGAAGGCAGCGGGTAAGGACAACACGATGAATCAGTTCTGATATCGGCAGCAGTAGGTCGAACGAAAACGCCAACCGTTAAAGGTTGGCGTTTTGTCGTCTGCGGCGATGTTCGCGGAGTGCGCGTTCCGGCACGCCGTGAAGCACAAGCCGGACGTTGCTATACCCGGTCGTTATCCCCGATGGAACACCATTCACGCCACATCGCGCGATACGCAGCTTCGAGATTGCGCGTAAAACGCACGCCGTCCATCAGCGGCGACATTTCCATACGGGCGCGTAGCGTTGTTCGTAGTTGTGCGAGGCGCGGCAGATCGTTGGCCAGATCGACGGCAATGTCCACGAACGCCTCGTCGCTGTGCGCCACGAACCCGGTGAGATCGAGATTGCTCAGCAGACTCAACCCGGCGCGGCCGACCACGGTTGGACCCGCACGCGTGACCACCGGCACGCCCATCCACAGTGCATCGAGACTGGTGGTATGACCGTTGTAGGGAAAGGTGTCCAACGCGATATCGATGCGGTTATAGGTCTGTAGATAGCTTTCACGGCCCTGATGCGGAACGAAGTCCACCCGCCGCAGATCGATGCCATTCGATCGCAAACGCCCGATGAGCCCATCGTGTGGGGGAAGCGTGCGAGACAGCAGCAACAGCCTCGCGTTTTCGACACGCTCCATCACGCCCGCCCACATCCGCAACGTGCGATCCGATAATTTGCACGGATTGTTTAGCGAGCCCAACGTGACGTGCCCAGCAGACAGCGCCGGCAACGGCTGGACCTTTTCGCGGCTTTGCGGGTTGTAGCACCAGAAGGTATCGGGCAGACGCACGGAGCGCTCCGCGTATCGATCGTCGGTACCGGGCGGATCGATATACGGATCGGTGATTCGATAGTCGATGGAACGCATCCCGGTCGTGCCCGGATAGGCGAGCCACGCCACCTGCACAGGAGCAGGCTTGCGCGCAAACATCGTCGAGCGCCCGTCGCGCATGTGCATGGTCAGGTCGACCAGAATATCGATCTGGTCTTCGCGAATCTGTTCGGCCAGTCGTTCGTCGCTAAGCTGGCGCACAGGGCGCCATACATCGACATAGTCGGCGAGGCGCTGCGTCATTGCGTCAGGCGTGGCCACACTGGAGTAACACCAGATCTCGAATCGATCATGATCATGATTCGACAGCACCGGCACCATGAACAACGACTGACAATGACCGGAGAAATCGGGAGAAACATAACCAATGCGCAAACGCCGGCCGGGGTCGCGGTTGTTGCCATGCGGACGATGTTGGCCAAGCAATGGGTTCTCGTGTTGCTGCGCCCATCGACGGCACTCATGCAGCACCGTTTGCGGATCTTCGCTCAGGAAATTCAGCGTATAGGCGAGACTCGCGTGCGTCAGTGCCGCGTCCGGCGCGCTCGCCACGGCACGTTCGCTCAATGACATTCCCTCGTCCAGCAAGCCTGCATCCAGCAGGATGGCGCTCAGGTTATTGAGCGCCGTGGATTCCTCGGGATCGCGCTCCAGAATCTTCCGGTATGCAGCCTCGGCGGGTATCAACTGTCTGCTCATGTGAAGCGCGACAGCCAGTCCGATCTGACCGCGCAAGTCATCCGGAGAAAGGCGCAATGCGCGCTCGAATGCCGCTTTGGCTTCCGTTGTGCGATGAAGCTGGTTAAACAGAATTCCGCGGTCGCACAAGACCTTCGCATTATCCGGATCGATGGCATCCGCCTGCCGATAAGCATGCTCGGCTTCCGCACACTTCCCGAGTGTGTTCTGAGCGTCTCCGAGCCTGTTCCATATTCTGGCATTCGTCGAATCGATGGCCAGACATTGCTGCAGGATCGTCTCGGCCCCGGCGAGGCGGTTATCGTGTTCGAGCAGTAAGGCAAGGTTCTCAAGCGTCTTGCAATGATCGGGCCGAATGGCCAACGCCTGCCCATACTCGATTTCAGCCTCCGCGATGCGGTGCCTGTCGCGCAGCAGATTGCCGAGATTGCAACGGGCATCCACGTGCGCCGGGTGCGCTGCAATCACGCTTCTCAGGTAACGCTCTGCTTCATCGTAGCGGTTGAGCCGTCGCAGGCAGACTGCCGCGAGATTCAATACCTCCGGGTGCGCTTCGGACGAATGGAGTAGCGGCGCCAAAGTGTCCAGCACCTTGCCGAACTTTCCCTCCGAATACTCGAGGGTTGCAGAGCGGAAAAGGTTGTTGAGCTGTTCGAGGGCGTGCATCGGGATTATTTTTGACGTCCGCGAGGAGAGCATTCGCTCGCGGATTGATGGACTTACAGTAATGACTGGCGTATGGCCGCTTTGCCGCATCTGGCAGGGGATCGACTCGCGCGGGATGTGTGCGACGCAGAGCATCATCGCTTTTGATGACGGGCTTCGCATCTGCTGGTTGCTGCTCCGTTCATCGTCCGGAAAGGGGCAGCTTCAAAATGCGGCAGGCATTATACGTCGCCATCCTGCCAGGCCTTCACGGCGAGCGCACGCGCGGCGTTTTCACAGCCGGCCTGCCCATCTTGCCGAGATAACCGATGGCATCGCGGGCAGGCTCGCGATGAGCGCCCGCGTTGCTCGGAAGCTGGCACCGATCGCGGCACAAATCACGTCACAAATCGCGTTCCTTCGAAAAAGCGGCATTTTGTAAGCCTTATCGGCAGATCACGGCGCGCGCGCGTCTCTTACGCTTGTGGCATCGGTGCATGGCTTGTCCGGGCCGCGGCCGATGCGTTGCGCGCCATGCGATTGCCGGCGCCCGGTATCTTTTTCTGCAAGGTCATCGTGAAACCAGTTCATCTCACTGCCGCAGCGAGCGCGGCGTTTTGCCTGTTCCTGTCCGCGTGCGGCGGGTCGTCGCCGTCCACATCGGGCGGGGTCTATATGGGAGCGGTCGCGAATGCGTCGGTGTCCGCGCATGAGATCGCCGCCGACGGCACCGTGCCCGACAAGGCGTCCGCCACCGCCACCACAGGCAGCGACGGCAGCTTCACATTGCGCGGCACGCTGCACTATCCGCTGCTGGTGCGCGTGACGGGCGGCAGCTTCACCGAAGAAGCCGACGGCAGCACGGCGAGCCTGTCCGGCGAACTCGATGCGGTGTATCTGAACGCGCCGTCGCAGATGGTGGTGTCGGCGTATTCGAATGCGATCGTCGCCGATGCGCGCGCGGCGGGCGGCCTCAGCGCATCCAATATCGCCGCGGCGATCTCGCGCGTGAACGCCTTCGCCGGCGATATCGACGTGCAGCAGACCACGCCCGCCTTCGTCGCGGCAGGCACGGCAGGCACGGCAGCGACGGTCACCGATGGCGCGAAGATGAGTCTCGCGCTCGGCGCGGAATCCGAGAGCCGCACGGCCAGCGGCGGCACCATCGACGCGAGCACGCAGAACATCGTCGCGCAGGCGGCCAATGGCGACACGCTGAGTACGTGCCACGCGGGCGCGGGCAACATGGCCGACGACGGCACGCTCGACGCCCCGCCAAGCGGCAACTGCGCGCTCACCACGGGCGCGGCCGTGCATATGAAGAACGCGCGCAATCGCTCGGGTATTACGTCGGTCGCGCAGATCGCGCCGGTCATGCCGGGCGCGGTGCAGACGGCGAAGGGCAGCGCGAGCACTTGCGGGGATCGCGTCGCGCTGTTGAACGACAACCGCGCGCTGTTCGAAGGCCGCCGCGACGACGTGCAGGCCACGCTCACGGGCGGCCTCACCAAAACCAACTGGGCGAGCTTCACGACCGTCAGCAGTTGGGGACCGCTCGCCGGCCAGTACGGCGCGATCCAGCCGCCCGCCGGCTGCTCGGACATCGACACGTTCCAGCGCGAACTGGTAATGGCGGTCGAAAACTTCTGGGTCGATCAGAACATCAACTACTGTCATCACCATATTCCCGGCTGGCTGCCGCCCGACGATTCCGCGCTCGCCGATCCGAAGTATCGCAATGCATCGGCGGGCAGCACCTCGGGCGCGAAAGGCAGTTCGACGCAGAAGTACGGCATGACCTGCACGGCGCAACGCAGCGGCATCGACGGTTCGCAGATCGTGCAGCGCAAGGGCCAGTCGAGCGCCACGGCGCTGCCGGTCGCGCAGGTGCAGTGGCATGGCGTGGACTGCTCCGACTTCACCGCGTGGGTCTACAACTTCGCGGGGCTGACGAAGGATCACACCGAAGTCGAAACCGGCATCAGCACGCAAGCCTGCATGACGCCCGCAGGCGCCGCGAGCACGCCGCAATGGGCGAGCCCGGCGCAGATCGGCGTGCTGCTCGATATCAATCACGGCAATTTCGACACCACGTCGAAGTTGCTGTTGCCGGGCGATCTGCTCTATATCACGCTGTCGCCGCCCAAGAAAAATGGCGTTGCGATTCCGGAGACGGCGACTTCGACCATCGGCTTGTCGCATGTCGTCACGTGGACGGGCAAGAAGTGGTCGGAGCTGCGCAACGGTCCGGAAGGCTGGCGTTACGATCCGGCGCATATCGGCGAGCCGGGTTCGCGTCTCGGCGGCGATCTCGCCTATATCCTCGGCGATGACGACGTGCTCGGCGCGCTGACGAAGCTCGATCCGTACATGATCATCGACAGCCATTACGCAGGACCCGCTTATCGGCCGTTCTATGGCTGGTATCGCGGCAGCGTGTCGAACGTGCGCCGCATCGTCGGTGCGGATGCGGTGCGCGCGAATCCCGAACTCGCGGATCTGATCATCGAGCAGCAGCCGTCGATGAGCCGTCAGGCCGCGAAGGGCACGCTCGGCCAGATCGTGCTCGCCTCGAAGCACGGTCTCGCGAACGGCGGCTACCGTCTGCACTACACGCAGGGCAGCAACGGCGCGCTGGCGGCCTGCGAACGCGTGGGAATCGCGCAATAGGCCATCGGGCAGTCGACACGGCGGCGCGGCAAAGCATCGAACAATCGCCTTTTTGGTGCTCTCTTCGAGCCTTTGACCGCGCCGGTCGTCGCTACACTCCGTCGTATTTCGCAGCAGATATCGACACAACAAGATTTGCGACCGAAGGCAGACAAGGAACGGCGATGGCCGAAGCGGTGGATCATTACTTCGTGGGTTTGACGCAGCAGGCCTCGGCCGGCGGACTCGCGCGACTGCGCGGTCATGGCGCGCTCACGATTCCGGCATCGCGTGTGTATCCGGTCGGCGCGCGTTTCAAAGACTTCGTGCAGCCGCTCGTCACGCTCCTGAATGACGACGCGCACGTGCGCGAAATCATTCTGCGCCCCGTGCTCGGGCGTTATGGATCGAGTCAGGAACTCTCCGTCGGTCTCGAAGTGAAAGCGGCCGGCGGTTTCGATGCCGCCGCGCTCGCCGCCGGCGTGTTTTCGCTGGCGTACTCCGCAGCCCAGACCGATGCGTTCGTGGGCCGCGTGCTGCCGCCCGGCGAATGGACCGACAACGCGCGGCCCGGCCTCACCGTCATGTTCAAGGCGCCCACGCGCATCGCCGATACGGTCGAACTGGTGCGGCAGATCGTCGGTTTCCCCGGCGAAGGCTGGGCGATCGACGGCTTCACCATGATTCCCTCGGCCGATAGCCGGATCGGCGTCGTGCAGGGTCTGCGCTATATCTTTCTTCCGGAAATCAGCATTCGCTGGGACGCCGGTCTGCGTGAACGTCTGAGCGCGGACGAGGACGAGATCGACGTGATCCTGCTCGATCAGGCGACGCGCATCGGACGGTTGTGCCGCGCGCTCACGCAGAACGAGACCATCGAGGCCGCGTGGCTGAGCTGGTTCGACATCATGGTCGCGGGCATCGAGGATTATCGCGAGGTCATCGTCACGCTGGAGGCCGAGCAGGGCGCGCGTGCGGCCGATCCGAAATCCATGACGCGCATGGCCTTTTCCGAAATCCTTCAACTGACGAGCGCGGGCGTGCTGCAAACACGCCTCGGGCATCTCGGCGGTGCGGGCGCGCAACGGGAAGCCGGAGAACGCCTGAACAGCTTGCCGAGCGTCGCCGCATGAACGCACTTACTTTGGCACGTCACGTATGTCCGATCTGACAGCGGCTCTATTTGCCCGCTATAACCGCGTCATGCGGATCGCGTTCGTCGGCGTGTTGATCGTCGCGTGCGCGCTCGTTTTCCTGCGCTACAGACTGACGCTCGATTCACAGATCGACGGCCTCAGCCAGCGCATGCAGGAACAGTCGATCGCACTCGATGCGCTGGTGCGCAGCAGCACCGACGCCGTCAACTCGATGCGCATTCAGGGGCAAACGTGGTTGCGTCTGCATCCGCGGGGCACGGCGCCGTCGCCGTTGCTGGACGCGCTGCGTTCGGGCAAGGAGCCGGGCAGCATCCGGCTCGATACCTTGCCGCCGCCATGGACCGAAGCGGATGCGGGCAATCTGACCGGCCTCGTCGGCGCGCGTACGCCCGCGCTCGATCGCGAGCTGGAAATGGCGCTGAGCCTGAACGGCACGTTCAAGACCATCATGGCCAATCTGCCGGGCGCGACGTGGGTCTATTACACGTCGACGCACCGCTTCATCAATATCTATCCGTGGGTCAGATCGAACGATTTCTTTTATGCGGATTCGCTCAGGCAGAAGGATTTCTTCACGGGCGTGTTGCCCGCCAACGATTCGCAGCGGCAGATCATCTGGACGCCCGCTTACATGGATGAAGCGGGCAAGGGGCTGATGGTCACCGCATCGGCGGGGGTGTACGACGGCGCGGACTTCCTGGGCTCGGTTTCGCTCGATCTAACGCTGGGCTGGCTCAACCAGTTTGTACGGACCTGGCCGGAAGGTCTGGGGACGGTTTTCATCGTCAACGACCGGGACCAGTTGCTCGCGCATCCCACGCTCGTTCTCGACGGCGTGCAACACGTTCTGCCCGCGACCGAAGCGTTTCCCGAAGCACTGCGCCCCAATCTGCACGAGATCCTCAAAGACGCCGACGGACGCCTGACGCTGCACGGCAGCTATTACATCGAAGCCATCGGCATTGCGCATGCGCCGTTTCGCGTCGTGCTGCTGGTGCCGCGCTGGAATCTGGTGCGCGTGGCGCTGGGCACGGGCGTGCCGAGCGTGCTGCTGCTGGTCGTCGCGTTGACGATGATGCTCGTGGTCGCGAGCCGCCTCACGTACAACGACGCCATCGTGCCCGCGCAGAAGCTCGTGCGCTACATTCAGGACGAAGACCGCGGCTCGGTCAAATCGATTCCCGATATTCCGCAGGCGTGGCGTCCGTGGTTCCTCACGATCCAGAACGTCTTCAACGCGCACACCAAGCTCGTGTCGATCCAGCAGGAACTCGATGTCGCGCGGCGCATGCAGCAGTCGATCGTGCCGACGCGCTTTCCGTCGCGCCCCGACTTGCAGATGTTCGCGCGCATGATTCCGGCGCGCGAAGTCGGCGGCGACTTCTACGATTACTTCTGGCTGTCCGATCAGAAAATCGGCGTGGTGATCGCCGATGTGTCGGGTAAAGGCGTGCCGGCCGCGCTGTTCATGGCGGTGGCGCGCACGCTGCTGCGCGCGATCGCGCCGAGCGCGGCCAGTCCCGGCGCCTGTCTCGCGCTCGCCAACGATCTGCTCGCGCAGGACAATGAAGCGACCATGTTCGTCACGCTCTTCTATGGCATTCTGGACACCGCGACCGGCGAGCTCGACTACGCGAACGGCGGCCATAATCCGCCTTACCTGATCGCGCCGGACGGCTCAATATCGCAATTGCCGGGCACGGGCGGCATGGCGCTCGGCGTAATCGAAGGCACGCCTTTCGCCGAGGGACGCACGCATCTGGCCGCGGGCACCACGCTGCTGCTTTATACCGATGGCGTGACCGAAGCGTTCAATCCCGCCGACGAGGAATACGGCGAACTTCGTCTCGCGCAGCATCTCGCCGGCGCGAAGGGCTTGGACGTCGAAGTGCTGCTCAAGCGCCTGTTCGACAGCGTGCATCAGTTCGCCGACGGTGCGCCGCAATCGGACGACATCACCTGCCTCGCGATTCACTACGGTCCTTCCGGGTCGACGAACGTATGAACGCCACCGACACGCTCGACACGCAACTGGATGCGAACACGCCCGATATCGGCGAACTGGTGAATCGTTTGCAGGCCCTGTTCGATGCACGCAGCCTGCCGCCGATGCTGTTCCAGAGCTTTGCAATGGCGTTCGACGAAGTCATCTCGAACATCGCCGCTTACGGCTGCCCGCACGATCCGATCCGCGTTCACGTGGCGATCGGCGAAAGCGAAGTGCGCGCCGAGGTCGTCGATGACGGCGTGGCCTTCGATCCGCTCCAGTTACCCGAGCCCGACGTGACGAGCAGCCTCGACGAACGCGCGATCGGCGGTCTGGGCGTCTATCTGGTCAGAAAGATGATGGACGGCGTGGAGTACGAACGCCGCGACCGCTTCAACCGGCTGAGCTTCTGGAAGCGCATTGCGTGACATGCCCATGCGCCTGATGAAATACCGAGGAAACGAATGAATATCAACGAAACCCGTGAAGGCGAAGTGCTGATCATCGCCGTGGATGGACGCATCGACAGTACGACCTGCAAGCTGCTCGAAGACGTTTTGCCGGAGCGCGTGCAGGCCGCGCCGCGCGTGCTGCTCGATCTGAGCGATGTGCAATACGTGAGTTCCGCCGGGCTGCGCGTGATGCTGAAGGCCGCGAAGATCGTGCGCAGCACGGGCCATGACCTCGTGCTGGCCGGGCTCGTGCCGCAGGTTCACGAAGTCTTTCAGGTAATCGGTTTCGATTCCTTGTTCCGAATTCTTCCCGATCGCGCGGCCGGACTGGCGGCGCTTGGCGGCTGAAACAAAAAAAGCCGCCCCGGCGACGAGGCGGCTTTCTTCGCTTTAAACGGCTTCAAGCTTCAGGCTTCAGGACTTCGGCGCGAGCCACGAGTCTTCGGCTTCGATGCCGTCCGGCTCGTACGTCCACGTGATCTTCTCGTACGTGAAGGACACGTCTTCCATGTGGCCCATCTGACGGTTGTCGGGCGAGAGGCAATTCGGCGTCCACGACTTCATGTTGGTCAGAATCGCGTTCGACAGATTCACGGTGTAGTACTTCTCTTCCGTGCCCTTGGGCGAAATGCGGTAGAACTCGAGCGACACGGTCTTCATCTGTTCGCCGGAGGTCAGCGCCTGATACAGCTTCGGCGACGACTTGTCGATTTCCTTGCTGAGCGTCATCGCCTGATGCACGCGCTTGCCGGTGGGCAGGCCCGTTTGCGGGCTCTTCGGGATTTCGATCGTGTGATCGACAGCCTGAACGAGGATCTTTCCTTCATGACCCTGAACCTTGGTCGAGCCTTCGATCTTGCCTTGGTTTTGGCCTTCGAGCGAGAGGTAGCACGGCATCGGCATGATTTTTTCTCCGGTTGTTTGTGCGCAGTTCGTTTAGCGCATGGGATGAATTCTGTGGGCGCGCCGTTACGGCCGCGTTTCAGAACGGCGAACTCAGGTTACGAATGAAACATGGAACTCACGCCACCTGGTTGAAGCGTTCGAGCGCGGCTGCGCGCGTGTCGGTGACGTTGAGAATGTTGAGAAATCCGCTGATCTCGAACGCCTCGCGGATCTGATCGTGCATGCCGCAGAGAACGAGCCGTCCCGCGGACTGCTTGAGACGCTTCGCCGCGATCAACACGACGCGCAATCCCGCGCTGGAGATATAGCTGAGCCCGCCGAGGTCGAATAACAGGTCGTTGGAGCCTTGATCGAGAAGGCGTTGGATCTCGGCTTCGACTTGCGCCGAGTTCATGCTGTTCAGCGCGCCTTCGAGGCTCACGATGAGCACGTCGCCCTGGACTTCGTACTGGTTTGCCACAATGGTCTCTCGTGCAATGGCGATGCTGCGCGCCGGGCTTCAGATCTTGTCGAGTGGAAATCCGGCACGCCGATCCGATCGGCGTGCCTCGAAGCATTAACGGCAGAAATAAAAAATTCCTGATGGATCGATGCGCGATTCAGCGGGCCAAAAGCCATTTCGTCGCCTGTCCCGAAGCCGGATTCAGACCGGCTTCAAGAAATCCGAAAGTTGGCCGTTAAAGCCTTGGCGGCAAGAAGCAGCGTACCAAAGCGAAACCTCGGCTAAGGGGCGAACAGAACCCGGAACCCGGTTCTCTTTGCGGGAATGACCGGCGACGCGGCATGCGATCGTTCCGTGTCGCTTGCCGCAGACGACGCTTCATGGGCGACAGGTCATACGCACGTTCGTGCTTAAACAGCATGTCTGATATCGACGGCATCGCGCTGCAAAACGATTTTTTCTACAACACATTTTGGTTTGGGTTAGGGGGTAGGCATGGCATCTGACGGTTCAGTTGCTCCGAAGGAGCGGGTCAATATTGTGTATCGTCCGGCCACCGGAGATGCCAAGGCGGAGGTTGAACTGCCGCTCAAATTGCTCGTGCTCGGCGACTTCACCTTGCGCGACGACGAGACGCCGATCGAAGACATGAAGCCTGTCAACGTCGACAAGGACAACTTCAACGAAGTGCTCAAGGGCCAGAAGCTTTCGCTCGATCTCGCGGTGCCGAACCGTCTCGACGCGAACGCCGACCCGGACGCGCAACTCGCGATCAACCTCAAGTTCGACTCCATCGACGATTTCTCGCCCGATGCGATCGTCGAGAAAGTGCCCGAGCTGCGCCAGATGATCGCCCTGCGCGACGCGCTCAAGGCGCTCAAGGGACCGCTCGGCAACATTCCGGATTTCCGCAAGCGCGTTCAGGAACTGATTGAAGACGAAGGCGTGCGCGCGCGTCTGATGAGCGAACTCGGCATCGAGGAAAAGTGAAATGAGCGACATGGAAAAACAGCAGGACACCGCGGCCGCACCCGAAGCCGATGCAAGCATTTCGCTACTGGACCAGCTGATCGAATCGGCACGCATCAAGCCGGGCGACGAAGCCTATTCGATCACGCGTCAGGGCATTCAGGCGTTCATCGGCCAGTTGCTCGAACCGCAGAACGCCGTGGAGCGCATCACGCAGGCGACGGTCGACAGCATGATTGCCGACCTCGATCAGAAGCTCTGCGCACAGGTCGATGCGATCCTGCATCACGCCGACCTGCAGAAAATGGAATCGGCATGGCGTTCGCTCAAGTTCCTCGTGGACCGCACGAATTTCCGCGAGAACGTCAAGATTCAATTGCTGAGCGTGAGCAAGGGCAAGCTTCTCGAAGACTTCGAGGACTCGGCCGACATCACCAAATCCGGTCTGTACAAGAATCTGTACACGGCCGAATACGGCCAGTTCGGCGGCCAGCCGTTCGGCGCCATCGTGGCGAACTATGAGTTCGGTCCGGGTACGCAGGACGTGAAGCTGCTGCAAAGCGTGGCGAGCGTGTCGGCGATGAGCCATGCGCCGTTCATCGCGGCAGCGGGCCCGCACTTCTTCGGCGTCGATACCTACGATCAGCTTCCGAACCTCAAAGACCTCTCGTCGATTTTCGAAGGTCCGCAGTTCGTCAAGTGGAACGCCTTCCGTGAATCGGAAGACGCGCGCTATGTCGGCCTCACGCTGCCGCACTTCCTGCTGCGCGTGCCCTATGGCGCGGATACGGTCCCGGCCAAGAAGTTCAACTACAAGGAAGACGTCTCGGGCGGCAACAAGCAGTTCCTGTGGGGCAACGCGGCTTTCGCATTCGCTTCGCGCCTGACGTCGAGCTTCGCCGATTACCGCTGGTGCGCCAACGTGATCGGGCCGCAAGGCGGCGGCACGGTCGGCGATCTGCCGGTGTACACGTATGAGTCGATGGGCGAGCTGCAAAACAAGATCCCGACCGAAGTGCTCATCTCCGAGCGCCGCGAGTTCGAGCTTGCCGAGCAGGGCTTCATTGCGCTCACCATGCGCAAGAACAGCGACAACGCCGCGTTCTTCTCGGCCAATTCGGCGCAGAAGCCGAAGTTCTTCGGCAACACCAAGGAAGGCAAGGAAGCCGAGCTGAACTACAAGCTCAGCACGCAGCTACCGTACATGTTCGTGGTGAGCCGTCTCGCGCACTACATCAAGGTGATTCAGCGCGAGAACATCGGCACGTGGAAAGAGCGCGTCGATCTCGAAAGCGAACTCAATACGTGGATTCGCCAGTATGTCGCCGACATGGACAACCCGGCAGAAGGCGTGCGCAGCCGCCGTCCGCTGCGTCAGGCGGAGATCGTCGTGGCCGATGTCGAAGGCGATCCGGGCTGGTATCGCGTGGACCTGAAAGTACGTCCGCACTTCAAGTACATGGGCGCGTCGTTCACGCTGTCGCTGGTCGGCAAGCTGGACAAGAAATAAGCGTCTCGCCGCAGTGAAGCACGCCATGTTTCATCTGTAACGCAGCGCGGGAAAACTGAAGCGAGCCGGTAACAGTGCTCCCGCACTATGTGAAACATGCGCAGCACACAGAAGAGCTGAGCAACATGCCGCGGTCGACGATGACCGCGGCCTGACAAACCTGACTCCAACATAGTTCGCTACCCAGAAGGGGAAATATCATGCCGATGCCGTGCTACCTCACGCTCGAAGGCCAGAATCAAGGCAAGATCGAAGGCTCGACCAAGGTTCAGGGTCATGAAGGGAAGATTCTCGTCCAGGCCGTCGATCACACCATCGAAATTCCGAAGAGCCCGCAAACGGGCCTGCCCACCGGCAAGCGCGTGCATCTGCCGATGACGCTGACCAAGGAAATCGACAAGTCGTCGCCGAAGCTGTTTCAGGCGCTGACGTCGGGCGAGCAGATGAAGGACGTGACGCTCGAGTTCTATCGCATTTCGCCGAAGGGCACGGAAGAGAAGTACTACACCGTGAAGCTGTCGAACGCGATCCTGACCAACATGCAGTCGTGGACGCCGAACTGCCTGTCGCCGGAAAACAAGCAGATGGGTCACATGGAAGATATCTCGTTCACGTACGAGAAGATCACCTGGACGTTCGATCCGGACGGCATCGAAGCAGAAGATTCGTGGCTCGCCCCGAAGTCCTGACCGACATCTGAACGGGAGCGAAGGTGAGAGAGCGCCGGTTGCTGGAACGAATCGCGAGTTGGGGTGCGCAAGAACGCCGCACCAACGAGACGCAGGTGGATGTGCTCGTTCACTCGGTGATGAGTCACCTGAGCCGGTTGCTCAATACACGGCAGGGCAGCGTGCAGATCGATCCGCTTTTCGGCGTGCCCGATTTCACCAACCTGGCCGGCACCACCGCGATGGGTTCCACGCGAGAGATCGAAGAAGAGATTCGCCGCATGGTCCTGCGTTACGAACCCCGCATCAAGTCGCCGCGCGTCACGCTCAATCGCGAGAAGACGGACGTGCTGGCGATCCGCTTCGCGCTCGAAGGCGCGCTCGAAGTGGATGACCGCGAAATTCCCCTGCGTATTTCGACGACCGTAGGCGCCAACGGCCGCGTCAGCGTCGACTGATCGTACCCAAACCGAATTGCTTCTTCCGGAATCCGTCGAGCCTCGCACGCATGTTCAATCGATACTATCAGGATGAGCTGAACAAGCTGAAAGGCCTGGCCGGCGAGTTCGCACGCGCGAACCCGGCCATTGCCCCGATGCTCTCGGGCACGTCCGCCGATCCGGATGTCGAGCGTCTGCTCGAAGGCGTCGCGTTTCTCACGGGCCTGACGCGTCAGAAGCTCGACGACGAATTCCCCGAGTTCATTCAGGAACTCACGCATCTGCTGTTTCCGCACTATCTGCGTCCGGTGCCCGCATCGACGCTGATCAGCTTCGCAACGAAAGGCCCGCGCGCGCAACTGGCGCGTGTTGCAGCGGGCACCGAACTCGCGTCCGTGCCGGTGGACGGCACGACATGCCGCTTTCGCACCACCTGCGATCTCGATGTCGAACCGCTGCGGATCGCCGAAGTCAATCTGCTGAGCCATGCGGGCGCCGCCCCCGTGCTGATGATCGAGTTCGAGATGGACGGCGGCCTGAACATCGCGCAATGGAACGGCGATTCCATTCGCCTGTTTCTGAACGGCGGCTATGTCGATGCCGCGAAACTGCTGCTGCTGTTGATGAACCATGTCACGGACGTGCGCATTTCGAGCGGCGGCGGCGAGCGGCTTTCGCTCGGCGCGAAGCATATCCGCACCAGCGGTTTCGATGCCGATCTGCTCGCTTATCCGAACCATGCGCTGCCCGGCTATCGCACCATTCAGGAATTTTTCGCGATGCCGGAGAAGTTTCTCTTCGTCGATATCGTTGGCCTGAAGCGCTGGACGGCGAACGCGAAGGGCACGAGTTTCAGCATCGTGATGACGCTCGACGCGCTGCCCGAGTGGATGCCCGCAATCGACGCGCAGAGCTTCCTGCTCAACGTCGTGCCGGCGATCAACGTGTTCGCGCATGTCGCCGATCCGATCACGCACGAGCATCGCGCAACGGAATATCGTGTGAATCCCGAAGGCCGCGACCGCCGGCATTTCCAGATCTATTCCGTCGATCAGGTGCTGGGCTATCAGCAAGGTCAGGCGCGCGAACGCGTGTATCAGCCGTTCAGCATGTTTCGTCACGACGGACGCGGCGCGCAACTGAGCTATCGCACCACGCTCAAGAATGCGAATGTCGAGCGCGGCAGCGACGTGTATCTGTCGCTGAACTATCCGCCTTCGGAGACGCCGCTTGCGGAGACGTTGTCGATTCGCGTCACCTGTACGAATCGTTCGTTACCGGAAGGACTCAAGCCGGGCGATATCAACGTGCCGACCAGCACGTCGCCCGATCAGATGAGCTTCACCAATATCCGCGCGATCACGCCCGCGCAGGACCCGCCCGCAGGCGAGGAACTGCTGTGGTGCCTGCTCTCGCATGTGTCGCTGAATCTGCTGTCGCTGGCGAGCGCCGAGAATCTGCGCAAGCTGCTCGGCCTGTATGTGTTCGCGGGCAGGCAGGGGCCGGACATGTCGAACCGGCGCCGTATCGAAGGCATCGTCGATATGACGGCCACGCGCGAAACGCGCCTCGTGGGACGCGGCGGCATGCAGCGCGGCCAGTTGATCCGTATTCGTTGTCGTGAGGACCATTACGCCGGGATCGGCGATCTGTATCTCTTCGGCTGCATGCTCGAGCGATTTCTCGGCGATTACGCCGGCATCAATTCCTATACGCGCGTCGAGCTCGAAGACACGCTTTCAGGCACCGTATTCAAATGGCCTCCGAGACTCGGGCAACAAGCGATGCTGTAAAGGCGCTGCTGCTCACCAACGGTGAGAAGTATTCGTACTTTCAGGCCATCCGCTTGCTGCGTCTTTACGACCGGCACACGGGCCTGAATCAGGAGAATCTGCGCGTTCGTCCGCGGCTCGGGTTGGGCTTTCCCGAGAACGATATCGACCGCATCGAGGCGATGCCCGCGGGCGGCTATCGCATCACGGCGAACTTTTTCGGCCTGTACGGCGTGGCCTCGCCGCTGCCGACGTATTACACCGAAGACCTGTTCGAAGAGGAGCGCGACGGCCATCACGTCACGCGCGATTTCCTCGACATCGTTCATCACGCGCTGTATCCGCTGCTGTTCGACGCATGGGCGAAGTATCGGGTCGAACAGCGCATCGTCGAGGACCGGCACGAGGCATCGCTCAATCAGCTGTATGCGTTCGTCGGCCTGCACGATGCCGACCTGCGCGCCGACCTTCTGCCGGGCAGCGCCGAACTGCTGCGTTATGCGGGGCTTTTCAATCAGCGTCCGCATTCGGCGCTCGGCCTCAAGACCTTGCTCGCCGACGCCTTCGCGCCCGCGCAGGTCGAGGTCGTGTGCGGCGTGATGCGCGCGGTGCCGATTCCCGGCGATCAACGTTGGCAACTCGGCCTCGGGCAGAGCCGGCTCGGCGAAGACGCATGGCTCGGCAGCGAGATCGACGATTACCAGAGCACCATCCGGCTCGAATTCGCCGATGTGCCGCAAGCCCTGTTTCATCAGATGCTGCCGGGCGGAAGCGCCCATGCGCGTCTGCGTTTCTTCACGCGTTTCTATCTGACCGATCCGCTGGATGTCGAAGTGGCACTGCAACTGCGTCACGACGAAGCCGGCGCGGCGCGCACGGGTCGCGGCGCGTGGTCGCGTCTTGGCTTCGACACCTGGCTCAATCCCGGCGAAGCGGCATTGCCGACGCGGGTTCAATACGCTCTCTAACCATTTTGCTGGCCGTTGCTGGAAAGACTAAGAGGAAAACAAACATGCTGCTGGTCGAACTGAAGCCCCTCGTGGGCCGCCTCAACGGCTTCTGCAAACAGGCGCTGGAAGACGGCGTCGGGTTGTGCGTGTCGCGCGGACATTACGAAATCACGGTCGAGCATGTGCTCGTCAAACTGTTCGACGAGCAGCAGGCCGATATCGCGCTGCTGTTGCGTCAGCACGATGTCGACGCGGCGCTCGTGCGGCGCGCAATCAATCTCTCGCTGGAACAGATGAAGACCGGCAACGCGGGACGTCCCGCGTTCTCGCCGCTGCTGCTCGAAATGTTGCAGGACGCGTGGCTGATTGCATCGGTGGATCTGCAGGAGCCGCGTATCCGTTCGGGCGCGGTGCTGCTCGCGTTCCTCGCGCGTCCGACCTACTACGCCACCGGCGACTATGCCGCGCCGCTGCGCGCGTTGAATCGTGAAACGCTGATGCGTTCGTTCGATGCCGTCTGCGGCGCCTCCGTCGAGGCAGGCACGCGCGACACGCTCGGCGAGAGCACGGGCGATGCGTCCGCGCCCGCGAACGGCGACGGCAGCGCAATTGCACGCTTCTGCGAAAACTTCACGGAGAAGGCGCGCGCCGGCAAGCTCGATCCGGTGTTCGGCCGCGATGCCGAGATTCGCCAGATGGTCGATATCCTCGCGCGCCGCCGCAAGAACAACCCGATCTGCGTCGGCGATCCCGGTGTCGGCAAGACGGCGGTGGTCGAAGGACTGGCGCTGCGCGTGGTGGAGGGCGACGTGCCCGATTCGCTCAGGGACGTGACCATCATCGGTCTCGATATGGGCCTGTTGCAGGCGGGCGCGAGCGTGAAGGGCGAGTTCGAGAATCGCCTCAAGGGCGTGATCACGGAAGTGAAGGCATCGGCGAAACCGATCATTCTGTTCATCGACGAAGCGCATACGCTGATCGGCGCAGGCGGTCAGGCGGGCACGTCGGACGCGGCCAATCTGCTCAAGCCCGCACTCGCGCGCGGCGAGTTGCGCACCATCGCCGCGACGACGTGGGCCGAATACAAGAAGTACTTCGAAAAAGACGCGGCTCTTGCGCGCCGCTTCCAGCTCGTCAAGCTCGACGAGCCGGATGTCGCGACCGCAACGCTGATCCTGCGCGGCCTGAAAGAGAAGTACGAGGACGTGCACAAGGTCGTGCTGCGCGATGACGCTATCGTCGCGGCGGCCGAATTGTCGAGCCGCTACATCATGGGCCGTCAGCTGCCGGACAAGGCGGTCGATCTGCTCGACACCGCCTGCGCGCGCGTGAAGGTGCTGCAAAGCGCGAAGCCGGACGTGCTGGAAAATACCGAACGCCGCATGCAGGCTTTGCAGCGCGAGAAGAACGGCCTGCAACGCGATGCCGATAATCAGCAGCCCGTGGACCTCGAACGTCTCGGCGCGATCGATGGCGAACTCGCGACGCTCACCACGCAGGCCGACTCGCTGCGCGCGGTGTGGGAGCAGCAGCGCGAAGCCGCGCGCGCCTTGCTCGATGCACGCGCCGCCCGCCATGAAGCCAAGGCGTCGGGCGCCTCGGACGATACCTTGCAGACGCTCGCGCACAACATCACCTCGGCGAGCGAAGCCTTCAAGGCCGCGCAGGGCACGCAGCCGCTCGTGCATATCGACGTCGATCCGGATGTGGTCGCGCGCGTGATCTCGGACTGGACCGGCATTCCGGTCGGCAAGATGCTGCGCGATCAGGCGCAGAGCGTGATGCGCATGGCCGACACGCTGAAGGAGCGCATTCGCGGCCAGGACCACGCGATGGAGCAGATCGCCGAAGTGCTGAAGACCGCCAAGTCGGGCCTGAAAGACCCTGAGCAGCCGATGGGCGTGTTCCTGCTCGCGGGACCGTCGGGCGTCGGCAAGACGGAGACGGCGCTGTCGGTCGCGGACATCCTGTTCGGCGACGAGAAATCGACCACCGTCATCAACATGAGCGAGTTCCAGGAGAAGCACAACGTCAGCCGGCTGATCGGCTCGCCGCCGGGCTATGTCGGCTATGGCGAAGGCGGCGTGCTGACCGAGGCGGTGCGGCAGCGTCCGTACTCCGTCGTGCTGCTCGACGAAGTCGAGAAGGCGCACCTCGACGTGATGAACCTGTTCTATCAGGTGTTCGACAAGGGCATGCTCTCGGACGGCGAGGGCAAGGAGATCGACTTCTCGAACACGGTGATCTTCCTCACGTCGAATCTCGCGACCGATGTCATCACCGAAATGACGGCGGGCGAAGACAAGCCGGATGCCGCAACCCTGCTCTCCGCAGTGCGCCCGATTCTCTCGAACCACTTCAAGCCCGCGTTGCTCGCGCGCATGACGGTGATTCCGTATTTCGCGCTCGCGACCGATGCGCTGGCCGGCATCGTGCGCCTCAAGCTCGACAAGATCGTGCGCCGCATCGCGCACAACAACAAGATGCGCTTCACCTACAGCGACGCAGTCGTCGCGCAGATCGCCGCGCGCTGCACCGAGGTCGAGACGGGCGCGCGCAACATCGACTTCATTCTGCGCGGCACGATCTTGCCGATGATGTCGCAGGAAATTCTCACGCGCATGGGCGGCGAGACGCCGCTTTCGGGCGTCGAACTCGATGTCGATGAAAGCGGGGAATTCGTCGTGCGCATCGTCGACTGACGACGGTTACATCCGTAACGCTGCCGCCGCGAATTGCAACACGGCGGTAGCGGCGGACAGAGAGACTGATGTACAGGCGAGAACGAACGATGCGGAACAGGACGAGGCGAGGAATGAACGCGAAGCGCGCGCAAGCTTGGATGATCGGCGGGACGGGCCGTGCAGTCGCCCGCCGCACGCGGAGGGATGCATGACGCCGGAGCAACTCAAGGACGCGCTGGCTCATCACCCGCATATCGCCGATGCGGACCTGAGCGGCATCGATCTCTCAGGCCACGATTTGTCCGGCAGACGCTTCACGAACGTGTCGCTGTCCGGCGCGAACTTGTCGGGCGCGAGGCTTGCCGGAGCGGATTTTCAGAAGGTCGATCTGTCGGGCGCGAACCTGGCTCGCGCGCAAGCTGCGGGCGCGACGTTCACGCGGGTCGATCTGCGCGGCGCGCGTGCTCAGGAAGCGGACTTCTCGGGCGCGCATTTCAACGCTTGCGACTGCACCGGCGGCACGTTCGCCGTCGCGCAATTCGGCCGCGCCGATGCGTACGGATGCGTGTTCGCCGGGGCCGACTTCTCGCAGGCCATGCTGTTTCGCTGGACCGCGATGAACGCCGATCTCGCCAGCGCGAAGCTGGCCGGCGCGTCGTTGCGCAATGCTTATCTGAAGGGCGCGAATCTGCAGGGACAGGACCTGCGCAGTTGCGACCTGACCATGACGATACTCGATGCCGCGCAGCTTCAGGGCGTGAACCTCGGCGGGCTCGCGCTGGATCGCACGAGCTTTGTCGAAGCGCGGCTCGATGGCGCCAATCTGGCCGGCGTGAAAGGTCAGTACACGGCGCTGCTCGGCGCGCAGCTCGAGCAGGCCGACTTGCAGGACGCGCGCTTCGACATGTCGGATGCGAGCGACGCGGATTTTTCGGCAGTGCGCGCCGATGGCGTGCACTGGGATCGTTCGGTCTTGACGAAGACGCGCTGGCAGCGTGCATCGCTCAAGGCGGCGCGCTTCGTCTACTGCGATCTGTCGCATGCGGACCTGTCCGGCGCGGACGGCTCCCGCGCGGACCTGAGCGGTTCGAACGGGCATGCGCTGAAGCAGGAGAACACGCGCTGGGACGGCGCGAACCTGAGCGGCATGCGTCCCACGGACGACCTGCTGCTGCAGGCCGAACAGTGGCGCGCGGCATGACATGCCCGGCTTGGACGACGAACTACACAGCACTCGATAGGTGGAGCGGATCATGAAGCACAACAACCTGGTTCCGATGATGCGGCCCGGCAACGAGCAAGCGGCCGGTCTCGTGTATGCGACCGTGACCGGACGCGCGGGCCAGTGGTACTTCCTGAGCGCGGCGGATGGCTCGGTGGAGCGCGCGCTGCGTGCCGACAGTTGCCTCGTCGGGCCGGATTGCGGCGACACCGTGCTGGTCTGCCGCGCGGGCGCCAACGTGGCGGCCTATGTGCTGGCCGTGCTGGCGCGCGCGGTGCCGGACAGCGCCGAGTTGCTGCTGCCGGGCGGCGTGGCGCTGCACGCGGAGCAGGGCGGGTTGCGGATCGACGCCGCGCGCATCCGCATGAACGCCACCGGCGAAGTGGCCATCGGTGCGCCGCGTGTGGCGGTCGAAGGCGTGATCGGCGATATGGCCTTCGACCGGATGAACGTATCGATTCGCGAGACGCAGGCGCGCCTGGGCATCGTGCGTACGGTCGCGCAGCAGGTCACATCGACCGTGGAGCGGCTCGTGCAGAAGGCGCGCACGAGCTTCCGCTGGACCGAAGACATCGACGAAACCCGTGCGGGCAGGGTGCGGATGCAGGTCGAAGAGCAGGTGCATATCACCGCGCAGCACGCGAGCCTGCTGGCCAAAGGCCATGTGCGTATCGACGGCGAAAAGATCGATCTGGGCTAGGAGAAAAAACATGTTCGCAGTCACGAAACAAGCCGGGCAGTGCATGGGCGCGCCCGATGTCTGCAAAACGCCGGCTCCACCCGCACCGCCCGTGCCGATCCCGTACCCGAATATCGGCATGCCGATGCTCGGCAATCCCGCCACCACGAAGGTGATGATCAGCGGCATGCCGGCGTTGACGACCGCTTCGCAAATCTCCATGAGCGACGGCGATCAGGCCGGCGTGGCGGGCGGCATCGTATCGAACCAGGTGATGGGGCCGGTCGCGTTTCCGCTCGGCAGCGTGTGCGTGATGCTCGAAGGCGCGCCGGCGGTGCGGCTCGGCGACATGACGCAGCACAACGAAGGAAATATCGTCGGCGCGGTGGTCGCGCCCAGTCAGGCGGTCGTCATGGTCATGAGCTAGGGCCTGCTCGCACGAATCACCGCACTGGACCCCGTTTTGAGGAAAGCATTGTGAATGCACTGTCTGACAACGTACTCGCGAACCGGCGCTTCGATTTCCGATCCGCCGCGCATGATGCCGGCAAATTCGCCGTCGTCGAGATGGAAGGCTTCGAGGCGATCTCGCAGCCGTTCCGGTTCACGCTGACCCTCGTGTCCGAGGATCCGTCGATCGATTTCGACGCCATGCTCAGGCATCCGGCCACATTCCTGATCTATCCGCCCGACGGCCGGGACAGCGTGCCGTATCACGGCGTGCTGGCCGAGTTCGACCAGTTGCATCGCGCGGACGGCTACGTGTTTTATCGCGCGGTGCTGGTGCCGCGTCTGTGGCGGCTGTCGCTGTACCGCATCTCCGAGGTCTATCTCGACGAGCTGCCGATTCCCGCCACGCTCGAACGCGTGCTGAAGGGCAGCCAGCTCACGGACAGCGACTACTCCTTCAGACTGAGCGGCGATTTCGAGCGCAACGGCGCTTACCGGCCGCGCAGCTTCGTCTGCCAGTACGAGGAAACGCACCTCGATTTCGTGTCGCGCTGGCTCGAAAACGAGGGCATGTATTACTACTTCGATCACGACGCGGGCGGCCAGTTGATCGTGGTCGACGACCGCATCATGCACGACGCGAACGCGGTGGAGGTCGACTACCGTCCCGACGACGAGATGGACACCGGCGTCTCCGGCCGCTCCGTGCGCGATTTCGTGAGCCGCCAGAAGCCGTTGCCCAAAGAAGTGATCCTGCAGGAGTTCAATCATCGCAAGGCGGCGGTGCCGCTCAAGATTGTCGAAACCGTATCGGACGATGGTCTGGGCCAGGTCATGCTGTACGGCGAAAATTTCCGCGGCGAGCAGGAAGGCCGGCGGTACGCGAAGCTGCGCGCTCAGGCGCTCGTCTGCCAGGGCCGCGTGTTTTCGGGCGAGGCCACGGCGGTCGGTCTGCGCAGCGGCTACTTCGCGCGGCTCGCGGGGCATTACCGTCACGATTTCAACGACACGTATCTGGTCACCGAGATTCATCATCGCGGCACGCAAGCGGGCGCGCTGCTCGCCGGCGTCAAGAGCCCGTACAGCGACGGCGGCGCGAACGGCGAGACGTCGTATCGCAACAGCTTCCGCGCGATTCCCGCGAGCGTGCAGTTCCGGCCGCAGCGCACGACGTCCAAGCCGCGCGTGGCCGGCACCATGACCGCGTTCATCGACAGCGAAGGCTCGGGCCAGTACGCGGAGCTCGACGAATTCGGCCAGTACAAGGTGCAATTGCCGTTCGATCTGACCGACAAGAATCCGAACAAGGGTTCCGCGCGCGTGCGCATGGCGACGCCCTATGCGGGCAGCGACCACGGCATGCATTTTCCGCTGCACAAGGGGGCCGAGGTGCTGCTGTCGTTCACCGACGGCGATCCGGACCGGCCCGTGATCGTCGGCGCGGTGCCGAATTCGGAGAATCCGAGCGTCGTCGAACAGGCGAGCGCGCACGAGAACCGCATCAGCACGGCGGGCGGCAACATGCTGCACATGGGCGACAGCGAGGGCAAGGAGGTCATGTGGCTGCATTCGCCGTTCCATAACAGCACGATCGGCATAGGCTCGATCGATCCGAAGGGCGGCGGCAGCATCTGGAGCAGCACGGCGGGCAACAGCGAGACCGTGACGCTCGGCACCACCAACGCGACCAGCGTGGGCGGCAAGAACACGCTGACGGTCGGCACCGCGACCACGCTGTCGGCGGCCATCAACAACAACGCGACGCTCGGCGCGACGCTGGCGATGTCGGCGGGCATGAGCGTGACGTGGAACGGCGTGTTTGCCGGTCTTCCCAACGCCGCGGCGGTGGGCGCGATCGCGGGGGCGGCGGCGGGCGGCGCGACGCTCGGGACGCTCGGCGCGACCTCGAACAACGGCGGCTCTCCTGTCGCGGACGGTGTCATCGCCGGCACGGCCGGCGCCGCCGCCGGTGGCCTCGCCGGGGGCGTGGCGGGCGCATCCGGCGCGGGCAGCTGGCTGTCGCCTTCGGTGCAGTCCCTGACCATCGACGACTCGACGAGCATCTCGCTGAACCAGAAGCAGAACCAGCGCGCGGTGGACAAGGTCACGCTCTCCGGCGGTCAGTTGCCGATGATCACGGCGACGGTGAACACGGTCAAGACGGGCGTCAAGATCGCGGCCAGCACCGCGTTGGCCGCGCAGGCGGCGCTCGCGATCGCCTCGACTTACAAGGCCTATCAGAGCGACGGCGCGAAGGCCGGCGCCTGGACGCCCGACACGACCGGGCTGCTGACGGCGCAATACGCGCTCGGCGGCGTCGAGGCGCTCGGCGTGTACGGCTTCATGCAGTATGCGGCGCGCTCGCTCGCCACGACCCTGAACACGGAGGCCGCCTACGTGAGCAACGCCACGCTCAACGAAACCGGCATCAATATCGGCATCGGTCCGGTGGGCGTGGGCGCGAAGCTCGCCATGACGACAGCCGATCTCGGCGCGACCGGCCGCGTCGACATGACCGTGGGTCCGGGGGGCTCGCTCGCGACACTCTCGATGGCCGCCACGGGCATCACGATGACCACGCTCGAGAAAATCGGCGCGACGGGCAGCGAGGTATCGGTCACGGGGCTCGTTTCGACCACGGTCAAGGCCCCGGCGGTGACGGTGGAAGCGGCAGGCGATCTGGCGCTCAAGGGTGTCGCGACAGCCAGCCTGAGCGGCGCCACCGTTTCGGTGCGCGGTACGGGCGATGTCGCGATCAACGCAGCGGGCGAGGCGGTTTTGCGGGGCCTGGGACCCGCCACCGTGAGTGGCTCCACGTTACTGTTGTACGCCGACTCGTGGGTCGCCTGCACCGGCAAACTGATCCAGCTGGGCTGACCATGAAAGTCCTGAAACCGCTCGATATGGCGCTGCTCTACCGCGCCTTCCGCTTCGCCCGGCGCGACTCGCTCGCGTTGAGCCTGATGGCGTGCTTCCGTTTCGACGCGCCCGGCGGGACCGATAGTCTCGTGCCCGAGAACGAGACCTGGGCACGGGTCGAGCAGGCGCTCGGCCAGGACGGGATTCTCGACCAGGGCTATCCGAAGCCCGCGGGCGAATATCTCGTCTACGGCGCGGCCTGCGCGCCGCACGGCAGCGAAGTCGAGCAGATGCGCGTGAGCGTGCGCGTGGCCGGGCTCGCGAAGTCGCTGGTGGTGAGCGGCGAGCGCCACTTCGGCATGAGCGGCATGCCGTCGCGGCCGGTGCCGTATACGCGCATGCCGATCACGCCGGCTACCGCGTTCGGCGGCGCGGAGTGGGCGGCGAATCCGTCCGGCAAGGGTTGCGTCGCGCCCGCGCAGGACGGCGGCGTGCAGCAGGCGCTGCCCAATGTCGAATACGAAGCGAAGCGCATGCTGGGCCGCAACGATCGTCCGGACCCGGCGGGCTTCTGGGCGCTCGATTCCATGTCGCCGCAGCGCCGTCAGTACCTCGGCACGTGCGACGAACGCTGGGCCGCGACCGACTGGCCGCATCTTCCCGCCGATACGCGCCAGCAGTTTTTCATGAGCGCGCCGTCCGACCAGTGGCTCGCATCCGGCTATTTCACCGGCGACGAAACCTTCGACATTCAGAACATGGACGCGCGGCGTCCGCTGCTTCAGGGCCGTCTGCCGGGCTTGCGGGCGCGTTGCTTCGTGTACGGTCCGATGCCCGCATCGTCCGCATCGTCCGCATCGTCGGGATCGTCCGGTTCGGTCGTGCGCGAGGTCGAAGCGCGGGCGGATACCGTGTGGCTGTTCCCCGAACTCGGCTGCGGGATCGTGCTGTATCGAGCGATGGCCGCCGTCACCGATTCGGACGCGAGCGACGTCACGCACATGCTGGCCGCATGGGAAACGCTGACGTCGGCGCCGTTGCCGTTCGAGCATTACCGCGACCAGTTGCTCGACAGCCTGCGCAAGGCAGCCGACGCAACGCCCGCCGAGTCGGCGCCGCCGCCTGTCGCGCCGGCCGCGGCCGCGCTCGTGCCCGAGATGCCCGCCGCGCCCATTCCGGCGGAAGCGGCCCAGGAACTGGCTCAGGTCCAGTCGATGACCGCCGACCTGAACCGTCAGACCGACGCGTTCATGAGCCAGCACGGCCTGACCGCCAAAGACCTCGAACCGTTCCTGAAGTTCGAGGAGCCGCCCGCTCCCGTGAGCCTCGCCGAAGTCGAACGCATGACCGCGGCGCAGAACGCGCGCACGCAGGCGTTCATGCAGACGCACGGCTTGAGCGACGCCGATCTGGCGCCGTTCCTGAAGGCCGCCGATCCGGGACCGGAGGCGAGTCTCGCCGACCTTCCCGCGATGGCGGCGAAGATGCAGGACGCCACGCGCGAGATGCTGCAAAAGGCGGGCATGACCGAAGCCGAAGTGTCCGGCTGGCTGGCGGCCAATCCGGCCACCGCCAGCCTCGCGGCGTTGCCGCAGCCCGGCACGCCGCTTCCCGCCGTCGATCCGGCCGCGCTCGCTGCGCTGGCGACGCTGCCGAAAACGCCCGGCCTGCCGCCCGCGCCGGAGTTGGCCGCGCCGCCGTTGCCGGCACCGGCGTCGCCCACGGCGCAACTGACGCGCGAGCAGGTGGTCGCGCGGCACGCGGCACGCGAGAGCCTCGCCGGCTACGACTTGTCCGGCGTCGATCTGTCCGCACTCGATTTGTCCGGTGCGGACTTTTCGTCGGCGCTGCTCGAAAAGACTTCGTTTGCCAAGAGCACGCTGCAGGCCGCGAAGTTCACGCAGGCGTTGCTCAAGGAGACCGATTTCAGCGGCGCGGATTTGCAGCGTGCCGAACTCGTCGATACGAGCGGCGGCAGCGGGAAGTTCGCCGACGCCGACTTGCGCGCCGCGAAACTGACGGGCGGCGATTTCTCGAAGGCCGATTTCGGCGCCGCGCGGCTCGGCGAAGCACGGCTCGACCGCGCGCTGTTCAGCCAGGCGAAGATGGCCGGCGTCGATGCATCGGCATGTCATGCGCACGAGACCCAGTTCGATGCCGCCGACCTGACGGGCGCGAATTTCCGCGGTGCATCGCTGGATCGCGCGACTTTCCGCGAGAGCGCGCTCGGCGGCGTCAATTTCGAAAACGCCGCGTGCGAGCACGTGGTTTTTCACGGCGCGCAGGCGCAGAAGGCGGTATTTACCGGCGCGAACCTCGCCGCGTCGCGGGCGCAGTCGGCGTGTTTCGACGGTGCGCAGTTTGCCGGCGCCAACCTCGGCCGCGCGAACTGGCAGGGCACGCAACTGCGCGGCGCGAACTTCGCGGGCGCGTTGCTCGACCACGCCGATTTCAGCGGTGCGCAGGCGGTGACGGCAACGTTCCGGCGCGCTTCCGCACAGGGCGCGAAGTTCGCGAAGGCCGACCTGAGCGGCGCGGATCTGAGCGCGGTCAATCTGTTCAAGGGCTCGCTGCGCAAGGCAAAGATCGACGGCACGCTGCTCACGCACGCCAATCTGTATGGCGTCAATTTCGACGAAACACAGCCGACCCTGGCCGCCGTCGAAGGCTCGAACATCGAGCGCACGATACTCAAATTCCGGCCACCGGTCGTCTAACAGGGAAAGGATGTTGGGATGAGCACCAAAACCGTCTGGATCACGGCGTTCGACAAGGAGCAGGACGGCGCCCGCGTCGGCCTGCTATCGGGGCTTCTGAAACGCTACGGGTTGTCGACTCAGGGAAGCTTCTGGGTCGATGAACCCGACAAGCTCGCATGGCGCGCCGGGCTCGATGCGCTGAACGCGGCGCGCGCCGATCTCTGGCTGATTCTCGCGAACCCGGACGCGCTCGCGAAGCCGTCGATCCGCTACGGCCTGTCGCTGTTCGCGGCGAGTCTGCGCGAGGCGCGCGGCGCGGGCTTTCCGATGGTGCTGTCGGGCGCGGCGGGCGTCGAGAGCATGCCGGCGCTGCTGGGCGGCGCGACGGTGCTGGTCGAGAACCATCCGTCGTGGCCGGCGAAGATCGTCGCGCGGGCGAATCTCGCAAAGGCGGGCGAGCCGCAGGATTACCGCTTCGAGGTGGTCGGCGAGGAGCAGCTCGGGCAATGGTTCGCCATCGGGCCGCGCGAGGGCCACTGGGACGGCGTGGTGTTCGGCGTGCACGGCGGTGTCAAGGGCGGTGACAAGGGCAGTGACAAGGGAAGTGAAGCGAAGATCGATTTTCAGGCGATCGGCCCGCGCGGCAAGCTGCCGGAAAAGACCGTGCTCGAATACGCGCAGGAAGGCCTGACGCTCCAGGTCGGCGAGCGCGAGTTCGGCGCCTGGGCGGTGCGCAACCGTCTCGGCCCCGACGACATGTACTACGCCCGCGTGAGAGGCGCGCCCGAATCCGTGCTCTTCATGCCCTACACCGACGACAGCGAAGCGAGCGCGACCATCCTTCACCTGCGCTGAAACGCCCGCCGATGCAGACGCCGAATAACGCAGGAAATCGGCCCTTGTTCGCGGCATGCACGCGGTCCGTTTTTCTACAGAATGGCATCACGGCAAATTGAAGGGGCACCGGCAATGGTAGGGGCGACAGCAGAGAGCAGTGCCGCGCGGGCAGGCGCGCGCACACGCCTGATTCGGCAACTGATCGGACTGACGTGCGTCGCGCTCGGGCTGGGGCTCGGGCTCGGCGCATGCAGCAGCGCGCCGCCGAAAGACCCGCTCGCCGACGTCAACTGGAGCTACGCCACCGACGCCGTGGTGTTTGAAATCGTCGCCGATCCGGGTCTCAACCAGTACGACGGCCAGTCGCACACGCTGCTGCTCGGCGTCTACGAAACCGCGGATGCGCAAGCCTTCCGCAATCTCGCCGCCGACCCGAACGCACTCGCCGAGACCATGGCGACCGGCAAGGTGCCGCAGACCTTCGCGCAGTTTTCCCGCTATGTCGTGACGCCCGGTCAACATTCGTATCTGATCCTCGATCGCGCGCAGAACACCCGGTCGATCGGTCTGGTCGCGGGCTACGCGCAGTTCGGCGTGGTCAACGCGGCGCGCCAGTTCGACGTGCCGGTGATCACGCAAACCTCGGGCTTCATCTTTCGCACGCACACCAAGTTGCCCGGCCCGCTCGTCGTGCGGCTGAATCTGGGCGCGCAGGGCATTCTGAACGCCGCCGTGCAGCCCGGCGCACTGGATGCCGCGACCATCGCGCGCGCGCAGCAACTCGAAGGCGGCGGCAAGGAAATTCGCCTGAGCGGCAATGGCGATACCGGCGCGCCTGCGGGCGCGAACGGCGTCGTCGGGACCGCCAGCACGCAGGACACGCCCTTACGCAAGCTCAGCAACTAGCACATCGAACTCCATCGTATGGACCATAACAAGGGCATCTACTGGTATCAGGGCATGTTCATGCAGCCCCAGCATTTTCAGCTGGCGTCGCTGCACGAACAGTTCCGCAACAAGCCTGTCTTCGAGACGGGTTTGCCGCATTTCTGGGGCGCGGGCGCACTCGATATCGCGACGGGCGCGATCGCCAGTCAGACCATCGAAGTGCGTTCGGCGCGGCTGATCTTTCCGGATCGCACCTACGTTGAATATCCGGGCAATGCCGTGCTCGCGCCGCGTTCGTTCGATGCCGCCTCGATCGGCGAAGGCCGCGCGCTGACCGTCTATCTCGGCGTGCGCAAGTTCGCGGCCGAGGGCAACAACGTGACCCTGTGCGATTCCGCCGATGCCGCCGCCGGCGTGCAGACGCGCTTCGCGAGTCTCGAACAGGCCGCCGACGTGCCCGATCTGCACTCGAACGGTCCGGCCGCGCCCGTGCACACGCTCCTGCATGTGCTCAAGATCTTCTTCGAAGGCGAGACCGCCAACCTCGGCCAGTACGACCTGATTCCGATTGCGCAACTCGCGCGCATCGGCGACACCGTGACGCTGTCGGAGCGCTTCATCGCGCCGGGCTACGCGCTGTCGGGATCGGACACGTTGCTGCGTATCGTGCGCGAGATTCGCGACGATGTAGTCGGCCGCGCGCATCATCTGCAGGAGTTCAAGAATCCGCGCGAGCTGCAAAAAGCGGAGTTCGATCCCGGCTACATGACGCTGCTGCTCGCCATGCGCACGCTGTCGCGCGCCGCGCCCCGGCTCGTGCATCTGACGCAGACGCCGAACGTGCATCCGTGGCACGTCTACGGCGAACTGCGCAGTCTGGTCGGCGAACTGAGCGCGTTCTCGGAGCGTTTCGACATGCTGGGCGACGCGCAGGACGGCACGCCCGGCCTGCCTCCGTACGATCACACCGATCTCTGGAACTGCTTCTCGCGCGCGCAGGCGCTGATCGGCTTTTTGCTGGGCGAAATCGCCATCGGGCCGGAGCATCTCGCGGTGCTGGAGTATCGCGACGGCATGTATGCGGGCGACTTGCCGCGCGCCTTCTTCGACCGGCGCAACCGCTTTTATCTCGTGCTGCGCACGGATCAGCAGCCGCCCGCGCACGTGGTCGACGGCGCGCTGCACGACGCGCGTCTCGCCAATGCCGCCGATGTCACGCGGCTGGTCGCGCATGCGCTTCCCGGACTGGAGCTGATTCATTTGCCGAACGCGCCGCAGGGCATGCCGCGACGCGCGTCGTCGAACTATTTCCGCATCGAGCAAGTGAGCGAGTTGTGGGACGCGGTCGAGCGCGACGAGAATATCGCGTTGCAATGGCCGGACGCGCCGCAGGATCTGCGCGCGGAAATCGTCGTGCTGCGGAGATAGCATGACCCTCGCCGATCATCTGATTCCGCTTTTCGCGCAAGTCCGCGCGTTCTCGCAGTCGCCCTCGGGCGATGCCGCGAGCCTCACCGTTACGCTCGATGCCGCCATCGCCGCGGCCCGGCTGCGCGCGCACGACGCGGGCGCGTCGCAGGCCGATATCGACGAGGCGCTGTTCGCCTTCAGCGCCTGGGCCGACGAACTGCTGCTCACCACGCGCTGGGACGGCGCGGCGCAATGGCAGCGTCATCTGCTGCAACGCCGTTATTCGAACGTGAGCAATGCGGGCGTGCTGTTCTACGAGCGCCTCGCGCAACTGACGCCTGCGCAGTTGCCGGTGCGCGAAGTGTTCTTCCTGTGTCTCGCGCTCGGCTTCGGCGGACGCTATGCGTACGACCGCAATCAGAAGACGCTCACCGACATCCGCCGCTCCAATCTCGCGATGCTGCTGCCCGACGCCGAGCAACTCGGCGCGTCGGCGCGCGCGTTCCTGTTTCCCGACGGCTATAACGTCGCCGGCGATGAAGCTCCGGCGCAACGACGCACCGTGCGCACCCGTCTCGCCACGCGCTTTTCGCGCGGCAAGATCGCGGCCATCCTGTTACCGCTGTTTCTGCTGGCGCTGCTGTACGGCGTGTATCACACCGTCGTCGCGCAGTCAGTCGACTTGCTTGTGGCGCAGATCCATCTATGAAAACGCTGGGCATCGCATTGCTGTGGCTGTTGACGCTGGTCGTGACGGCACTGATCAGCTGGGGCGTCGTGCTGTATTTCGGCTGGCCCCTGTGGGTCGCGCTGGCGCTGCTTGCCGGCGTGTTCGCGCTGTTCTTCTTTGGCCTGTTCGCGCGCCGCATGTTCGTGATGATGCGCTCGCGCAGCCGCCTCGCGCGGCAGACCCGCGCGCTGCGCATCGACGTGCCGGCCGAGTCGCCGGAAACGCTGTTGCGGCGCAAGTGGAAGACGGCGATCGCCACGCTGCGCCAGTCGAATCTGCGCAGCCAGGGCGATCCGCTCTATGCGTTGCCGTGGTTCATGGTGGTCGGGCAGTCGGGCACCGGCAAGACCACGGCGCTCACGCGCGCACGGCTTTCGTCGCCGATTCAGAAGATCAGCCAGCAGGCCGGCATCGGCCAGACGGCCAACTGCGACTGGTGGTATTTCGACCGCGCCGTGGTAATCGATTGCGCCGGGCGTTATGTGCAATCGGAAGATATCGAGCAGGACCGGCGCGAGTGGGAACTCGGGCTCGATCTCCTCGGGCGTTACCGGCCGCGCGAAGGTCTCGACGGCCTCGTGCTCGCGGTCAGCGCGGACCGGCTGATGGCGCCGGACGCGGATACCTTCGCCGATGAAGGACGCATCGTGCGGGCGCGCATCGAACAGTTGATCCGCATGTTCGGCAAGCGCTTTCCGGTGTATGTGCTGGTCACCAAGTGCGACCGCCTGTACGGCTTCGAGGAATGGGCGAAGACGCTGCCCGCCGATGCGCTCGGCCAGGCCATGGGCTATCTCGCGGAAGAGAGCGAGACGAGTCAGTCGGGCGAAAGCGCGTTCGTCGCGCGCGCGTTCGATTCGATCGGCGCGCGTTTGCAGGCGCTGCGGCTGGCGCTGGTGTCGCGCGAGGCGCAGCCGTCGGCCGAACTGCTGATGTTCCCGAACGAACTGGCGCAGTTGCGCGGCGGCCTGACGATGTTCCTCGGCAGTTGTCTCGCCGACAGCCCGTATCTCGAACGGCCGCTGTTGCGCGGCATCTTCTTTTCCAGCGGCCAGCAGGAAGGCGGCGCGATGTCCGCGCTGATGGGCTCGCTGCTGCCCGCCTCGCCGCCGCATGCGAGCAACACGGCGGGCGTGTTCTTGCACGACTTCTTCGGCCGCATCCTGCCGCAAGACCGTCATGCCGCGAAGTCGACGGTGCTCGTGCATCACTGGCGGCGCGTCACGCAGAGCGTGGGCATCGTCGCGTGGGTGTTGTTGCTGGCGATGCTCGGCATTCTGTTGTCGGTGTCCTTCGCGGGCAACAAGCAGACGCTCGACATGGTGCGCAGCGCGCGGCCCGATCAGGTGGCGCTCAACGGCAACCTGTTCCACGATGCCGCCGCGCTCACGTATTCCAACGACGTGCTGATGCAGGTCGCGCAGAACGACCGGCGCTGGATGTCGGGCTTGCTCGGCAACGGCGCGGGACTCGCCGCGCTCGAAGCCCGTCTGCATGAAGTGTTCGTGCAGCAATTCCGGCAAGCGATTCAACCGGCCGCCGACCAGACTCAGCAGATGGCGCTGATCTCGGCGGCGCAGACGGGCCAATCTGTCGAACAGGCGCGGCAACTGTTGAATCTCGCGCGTTCGATCTCGCTCTTGCAGGCGCGCCTCGACGGCGCCGGCCGCGCGACGCTCGACGCGATGCCGCAGCCCGTCGCCACGCCGCTCTATCCCGCGCAACTGAGCGCGCAACTCAACCCG
This sequence comes from Caballeronia insecticola, assembly GCF_000402035.1. Lineage (GTDB taxonomy): Bacteria > Pseudomonadota > Gammaproteobacteria > Burkholderiales > Burkholderiaceae > Caballeronia > Caballeronia insecticola. The sequence goes on along the minus strand of NC_021288.1, from coordinate 463,512 downwards.
CTCACGATTTCCTATCTCGTCTGGTCTCCGGCGGATGCGGCTTATCTGCGCGACCGCCTGAAGGATCAGCGCGCGCTGCTCGATCAGGCCGTCGCCGCCGATCCGCAATTGACCTGGCTCGTCGGACTCGTTCCGGACGACGGCTCGCTCGCGCCGGTACGCGTCGCGGATTTCTGGGGCGGCAGCGTGCAGACCGACATCAACGCGCGCACGGCGAAAGGCAGCGTCACGGGCGCCGGCGCATCGGGCGCGACCGTGGCCGCCGCCTATACCGTCGCGGGCCGTCAGGCGCTCGACGGTCTGGCCAAACAGATTCGCGATTCCGTCAGCGATCCCGCTCAGTTCGACAAACAACGCGTCGCGTTCGACGGCTGGTATCGCACGCAGCGCGTGGCGGCGTGGCAGAACTTCGTCGAAGGATTCACGAGCAGCCCGGTGCCGTATTCGGGCGAAGCGGGCTGGCGTTCGGCGCTGGGCATCGTCAGCGGTCCGGCGAGTCCGTATTTCCGTCTGATCGCGCGGCTCGGCGAGGAGTTCGAAGGCGAACGCGCCGATGCGCCGCTGCCCGGCTGGCTCGTGCTGGCGCGCCAGTTCCAGCAAGTGCGCGAGCAGGCCACGCGCATGGGCGCGGCCAATCAGGCCGTGAAGATGGCGGGCGCGATCAACGCGGTCGGGGCATCGGCGATCAAGGATGTGCTTGCGGGCGCGCCGCAGCGCGGCACCCAGACCGTGGCGAACAACCTCGGTGCCGTCGATGCGACCACGCAGTATCTCGCCGCCCTCAACCAACTCGCGATCGACAGCGGCACGGGCAGCGGCAAGGCTTATCAGCTCGCGGCGGACTATCAGCAGTTCGCGGCAAGCGCGCAGTCGCAGCCGTCCGAGATGATGAACGCGTTGCAGCCGCTCACGCAGTTGCGCGCGCTGATCGGCACCGGCGACGGCTCGGACGCGCTGACGTGGCGTCTGATTCGCGGACCGTTCGATTTCATCGCGGCCTATGTCGAACAGCAGGCATCGTGCGAATTGCAGCGCGGCTGGGAATCGGGCGTGGTGTTTCCGTTGCAGGGCGCGACCGACAAGAGCGCGGCCATCGATCAGTTGTTCGGCGCGAAGGGCGCGGTGTGGGCCTTCGCGGACGGCGCGGCCAAGCCTTTCCTCGTGCGCAACGCGAGCCGTTATGCAATTGTCGATACACAAGGCTTCAGCGTGCCGTTCACGTCGTCGTTCGTGCCGATGCTCAACGGCGCGTATGGACGTCAACTGGCGCAGGCGCAATCGGTCGCACGCAGCGCCGCCGACAAGCAGGCGCAGCAGTTGCAGGCGCAGCGCGCCCAGCTCGATGCGCAGCAGCAGCTCGATCAGCTCGACCGCGCGCTCGCGGCGGCCAAGACGCAGGCCGATGCCGCCCGCGCGCTGTCGGTGCCGCTCACGCTGACGGCCCAGCCCACCAACGTCAACGCCGACGCGCAGGCGAAACCCTACGCGACCATTCTCACGGTGCAGTGCGCGGCGGGCGTGCAGACGCTCAACAACTACAACTTCCCGGTGAGCACCAGCTTCGCGTGGACGGCGGGACAATGCGGCGATGTGCGTCTGCAGATCAAGATCGGCAATCTGACCTTGACGCGCAGTTATGCGGGGCCGCTCGGCGTCGCGGGCTTTTTGAAGGACTTCGCGGACGGCCAGCGCCAGTTCGGTCCCGCCGATTTTCCGGCGAGCGAAACGGCGCTCAGAACGCTCAACGTGCAGTCGCTGACGGTGAGCTTCACGGTGACGGGCGGCGAGCAGGTGATCGATGCGGCGCGCAAGATCGATCAGTACGATGCGCTGCAAAAGACCACCGCGCAGCAGAAGCAGCAGATTCAGGACGCGCAGGCGCAGCGCCAGCAGATGAGCATCGCCGATCAGCTCGCGGCCGTGAATCCGCCGCTGCCGGGCGTGCCGCCGCTGCCGACGATTCCGGCCCTGGCCGGCGTGCCGTCGATCATGCCGGCTGTCGCGAGCAATCCGAATCCGTTGAGCTTGACCGAGCTGGGATTGCCGGCGACCATCGGCATGTGCTGGCGCGGGCAGACTTCGCCGATGCTGATGACCGGCCTTTGACCGACGACTTCGACGCGCGCGATCAGGTGATCAGCCGCACCGCGATGGCAACATTCAGCGGTGCGATGCGCGCCAGCAGCGCCGCCGTTTCCGCCTCGTTCTGATCGTTGCGGCTGAGGATGGCGTAGGCGGCGCGCAGCGCATCGGCGGAAAGATCCGCGTCCCACGACGTCACGCCGTAACGGTCGATTTCCTCCACCAGCGCGCGCGCGAACGCATCGAGCCGCGCGCCCGGCCGATGTTCGAGCAGCAGATCGCACAGCGCCGTGCGCAGCCGCAGCCGCCCGACGACAGCCGCGCTCTTGTCGATGGCGTCCTGCAGGCATTGCGCGGCGGCGGGCAGATCGTTGTCGGCGGCGAGCGCGCGTGCGCGCGACATCACCGCGGCGAGCGGATCGGGTGCGGCCGAAGCGCCTGCATCCGCGCCGGGCGAAGCCAGCGTGCCCAGCCACTGAACGGTGTCGGCATTGGCGAACGGCACGCCGTTGGCGAACTTCAATCGTTCGATGCCGTCCATGCGCGCGACGAACTTCGCGGTCTCGTTGCAGACTTCGCGGCGCGCGGCGCTCCACGTTTCGCCCAGCAGCGCGAGCGACGTCGCGGCGGCGTAGTGGACATCGAGCCAGAACGGATACTGCGCAACCTGCGTTTCGGCGAAGGCGATCACATCGGCGTGCGCCGCGCGCGATTGCAGATTGCGCAGGGCGTCCTGCAATTGCGGGATCGGACCGGGCAGCGGCGTATCGGTGCCGTTGGCGGCCGGCGCGCGCTCGATGCCCGCCCACGCGCCCATGCGACGCAGCCGGAAACCGAGCGCGCTCGACGGCTCGTTCTGCGCGTACCAGGCGCCGATGGCCGCGAGCCGCTCCAGCGCCTCGTCGGTGGCGCGGCTGGCGTTATCGGATGAATCGACGGCGAGCGGCGCAAGTGCCGCGTCCGCGAAGGCGGCGGGAGCGGGCGAGGGCGAGGGCGCCGGTGTTACCGATGCCGCCGCCGCGACCGGTGCCACGGGCGCGATCGATGCAGCAGGCGCAACAGGTTCCGGCGCCGCCACTACCACCGGCGCCGGTTCCGCCACCTGCACCGTGCCGAGCAGCGCGCGCAGCGGCTGCATCGACGGCGCGTCGTCGTCCTTTTCCGCGAGCACGCGATCGATGCCCGCGAGCGCGTCGCGCAGTCCATCGACGAGCGCGGCGTCCTGCGGCGGCCAGCTCGACCAGTCATGCTCCTCGGCATGCGCGCGCACGCGATCGATCAGCCACTGCACGGCGTTGCGCCGCGCCCGCAGCCGCGCAAGCGGCGGATAAAGCTGGTCCCAATGCGTCGCGACGAGTCCTTCGAGCATCTGCGCGCCGTCGTTCAGACCGGCGAGACCGCGCGTGATCAACAACGCGCCGGTCAGATAGCTCGCGACGAGAATGTCCTTGCCCTTGCCCGCGAGCAGCGCGGACGAGAGTCTCACGACCTGTTCCCAGTCGGGCGTGCCGCTCGCGGCCGGATTGGTCAGCTTGGCGATTTCGTTTTGCAGCAACTCGAAATCGGGATCGTCGCGCACGTCGATGCCGCACGGTTGCGCGTCGCTGATGGGTTGCGTACCCAGGCTTTTGATGTCGTTCACGAAGGTCTTTTAGGTCTTTTAGGTCTTTTACCAGCGCTGAAAAGGAAGGGACGCGCTCACGTCCACAAGTGTTCGATGTCGGTATCGAAGATATAGCCCGCGCCGCGCTCGGTGCGCAAGAGCGTGGGCTTTTTCGGGTCGGGCTCGATCTTGCGCCGCAGCCGCAGAATTTGCACGTCGATCGCGCGATCATAGATGTCATCGAAGGCACGCGTACTTTCGAGCAGCTTTTCGCGTGTGATGATGCGGCCCGGCGAGCTGAGAAACGTGACCAGCAGATTGAACTCCGAATTGGTGAGCGGCACCGTCGATGCATCCGCCGCGCTCAGCCGTCGCGTGTTCAGATTGAGCGTCCAGCCCGCGAAACGGTAGGCGTTCGGCAGCTTGCCGCGCGACAGCGGCGCGCTCGACACGCCGCCCGCACGCCGCATTACGGCACGCATGCGCGCGAGCACTTCGCGCAGCGAGAACGGCTTGACGATGTAATCGTCCGCGCCCAGTTCGAGTCCCATCACCAGATCGGCTTCGTCCTTGCGGCCCGTGATGTACATGATCGGCACCTGCGCCTCCTCTCGCCAGCGGCGCGCGAGATCGGTGCCGTCGCCATCGGGCAGGCCGAGATCGAGCAGCACGAGATCGTAACGCTTGGCGGCGAACACGCCGATCGCCTCGTGCGCACTCGCGGCGCCATCGACCTTGTAGCCGTGTCCGCAGAGATATTCGACGAGCAGGGTGCGCATCGAATGGTCGTCGTCGACCACGAGGATGCTTTGATGCGGCGGCAAAGTCATGACGGATCCTTCAGGGCGGATGCGGCGGCGCGCGCGAGCGCCTCGCGATCGAACGGTTTGGACAGCACGGCGCGGCGCGCGGCGTGCACGGCGCGCAGCAAGGCCGGATCGGCGGAGGAGAGGATGAGATGCAGCCTCGGCGCGCAGGCGGCGGCGCGCGCGATAAACGCGTGCGGGTCTGTCGGCAGGCGGTCGAGGTCGGCGAACAGCAACGGACGGTCGTCGTCCATGCTCGCGGCTTCGTCGAGGGCTTCGTCTGCATCGGCGTAACCGAGCGGCTCGAAGCCCGTTTCCGCGAGCCAGTCTTCGCAGCACTCGCGGGCGTCCCGATCGGTATCGATCACGATAATGCGTTCGCCCTGCGCGAACGGCTGCGCTTCGTCGGCAGCGTCGTCCGCCGTGTCCGATGATGCCGGCGCGCTCGACACGAGCGGCAACACGAGACGAAAACGCGTGCCCGCCGCGCTGGTCGAAATGGCCACGCCGCCGCGATGCTCGCACGCGACGCCCGCCACGATCGCCAGTCCCAGCCCCGTGCCGCCGCCGCGTTGGCCCGACCGCGCGCGCGTCGAAAAAAACGGCTCGAACAGATGCGGCAGATGCTCGGCGAGAATGCCCGCGCCGTCATCTTCGACATCGACCCACGCGATTGCGCCGGGCGGTGCGTCACCCACGGCGAACGGCTCGTCCGCCGACCGGGCGCTGCCCACGCGCAACACCACGCGCGAACGCGCGGCGAGACTCGCATTGCTCGCCAGATTCAGGACCGCGCGCACGAGCTGGCCGCCGTGCGCGGCGACCATCAGGCGCGCATCCGCCGGTTCCAGTTCGATAACCACGCCGCCACGGCACAACGGCCGCGCGAGGGCGACGCTCTCTTTCACGACCGACATCAGATCGAGCGTTTCGCGCACGCGATCGCCGCGCCGCGCGGCCAGCAGGATTTCCTCGGTGAGCGCATAGCCGCGCGCCGACGCAACTTGCACTTCGCGCAGCGGCATGCGCGCGGCGGAATCGGCGGCGAGCCTGTCGCGGGCGATTTCGGCATAACCATCGACGGCGGCGAGAATATTCTTGAAGTCGTGCGCGACGCCGCCGGCCAGCAGCCCGAGCGCTTCCATGCGCCGCCCGCGTTCGAGGCGCAGCGCGAGTTGCCGTCGCTCGCGCGCGGCCACGCCGACGAACAGCGTGAGAATGGCGAGCCCCGCCATGTCGATTTGCAGATTGCGCGCGCTCTCGGCGTTTTCGACGTGATACGGGCCGAAGGTCATCAGCGTGAGCGCGACGCCGACCACCGACGCGGTGCCGACCGTCGTCGCGGCGGCGGCGAGTCCGCCGTAAATCGCGGTCGCGGCCAACAGCAGCGAGACGACCACGCGCTGCACTTGCTCCGACACATGCAGCGCCGCCGCCGCGACGAGCAACGCGATCACGGCGGCACTGCACGCCAGCGCGATGCACGATTCGGGGTAACGGGCGGGCGCGGCGCTGTCGGCGGAACGCGCGCGCCATGCGAGCACGGCGGGCGTCAGCACCAGCACCGCGACGCCGTTGCCGACAATCAACGTGCGCCATTCGCGCCACCATCCGTCATGGCTCAGATCGCTGGCGAGCGTGGCGCCGAGCATCGACGTAATGCCGATGGCCGCGAGCGGCAGCAGCAACAGGAAGCGCATCAGCGCGGAAGTCGTGACGATGTTCCCGCGCGCATCGACGAAACGGCGGCCGAGCCACGCGCACAGCGCCACTTCGAGCACATCGAGAACACAGAAGCCCAGATCGCTGCGCCATGACGTCGCGCTGAAATCGCCCGTCGCGGCAATCGCGACGAACACCGCGAGCAGATGAAGCGGCCAGCGGCGCGGCGGCAGCGGCCAGATCATCGCGATGGCGACGGCGGGCGCCGGCCACGCGATGGCGGCGAGCGTGCCCGCGCCGCCCAGATGCGCGACGGGCCGCGCCAGCAGATAACAGAGCAGGCCAAGCAGGACCGGCTCGGCCAGCGCGCGGGCGCGGTTTATCGTGCTTGCTTCGCGCGGGGCGTCGTCCGCGAAAACGTGCCGAAAGGAGTGAGACATGGCGATGAGCGCGCGCAGAACCATTCGCGATGACGAAGCATCCGCCGAGCCGAAGCTCAGCTGAAGAACTTGCCGAGCGCGATCGTGACCGACTGCGTCGCCGTGAGCCCGATGGACGGATTCTGGTTGCAGACGTCGTCGTACGGGAACGCGTAGGCGAGCGAGTTGGTGCTCAGCCGATGGAACAATTGCGCCCACGGATTGGCGACCAGCGTGTTCGAGCCTGCGATCTGATAGAAGCTGGCGGCGTCGTTGCTGCAGGTTGCATCGGCGAGCGTGTTCGCCATCACGCCGCGATTGAACGCCGCGGCCAGCATCTTCTGCACGTTCTTGGCGGCATCGCTGCCTGTTGCGAGCGCGTTCGCGCATTGCCACACGTCATAGCTTGAGATGCCGGGCGTGCCCGGGCCGCCGACCGTGAACGCCGCCGTGCCGCTCGCCGACGAACCGCTGTAGAACGTCAGCCCGACGCCCGGCTGCACGAGGCCGGTGTAGGTGCCCGTCGAGAGATCGGTGACGCTCAGCGGCGTCGTGGTCCAGGTGCGATACCAGTTCTCGATGGTCTGATCGAAATACGTGAGCAGCGAGCCGCTGTACTGGGCCTGCGCCGAGATGCTCTTGGGCGACAGCGCGCGCAAGGTGACGTTGCCGTTGACCGCGAGCCCCGCCGGAAACGCGGACGGCGCGGCCACGGTCTGCGGCATGTAGAACGCGGCGGGCAGATTCGACACCGCGTCGATGATGGCCGGACGCGACACGTTGTACTGCCCTTGCAGCGTGCCGCCCGGCGTGCCGTTCAGGAGCAGCGGGAAGCCGAATTGATCGACCTGCGTGGTGTTGCCGTTGAAATTGCCGTTGCTGTCGAACGAAAATTCGATCCAGTCGAACAGCGTGAGCGATCCCGGACCGCCGACAGTCACCGGCGCCGTGTATTGGCTGCTGCCGAGCGCGGTGAACGGCAGCTTCGGCACACCGACCGACACGTAGATGCGCCCGCTGAATGCCGCCGTGCCCGTGCCCAGACCGGGGATGGTCGTCGCGTTGAGCTTCGACAGATCCAGCGCGAAGCTCGATCCGACCGTGAGCGGAATGCTGTAGTCGGCCCATGCGTTCGGATAGGTTTCGGCGAGCGCCGCGGCTTCGCTGCCTGGCAGCGCGGACGAGCCCGGAAAGGTCTTCGCGGGAATCGTGTTGTCTGCGGCGCTCATCACGTGAGGCGTGCCGGTCGAGTCGATCCAGTACTGCGTGTTGCCGGATGCAAGGCTCACTTCGCCGATCACGTAGGCATAGACGGCCGTCCCGGCGGGCAGGTCGGTCTGCGTGAGATCGAGGGTCAGCGGCGTCTTCGCGCTTGATGTCGTGCCGCCCGTTTGCGGCGGGGATGAAGCGGGCGGATTCGAAGACGCCGGATTGGAAGACGCGGAGCCGGAAGAAGCCGAGGACGACGCCGGCGCCGCATTCGAACCCGAACCGCCTCCGCATGCAGCGAGGAGGCCCGATGCCCCCATGCCCAGAAGAAAAGTGCGGCGGCTGATGCTTGTTGTCGTCATCTTCGGGTCCTTCGTCGAATTCGTCATGGAAAGCAGAGGGTTTGCGATGGCCTTCCCGCGTGCGCGGGGTCCACGCTTTCAGGCAGCGTCGACGTGCGAGTCGGGAACTCTCCGGGTTATCGGCAGGGGAAGGCGGCGGCTTGAGGCGGCGCGGCGTATTTGCGCGTGTCGGCGTGCGGCTCGCGCAGACAGTCATCGCGGATCTGTTGGGCGGGGAGCGTCACAAGGCGCTCGTCACGCTTATGCGCACACGTGAAATCATTCGATCAATCAACGATCTAGCGCCATCCGGCACATTGGCACGCCGCATGCAATGTTGGATTCGAGCCAGCATTGCATTGCAAGGCTTCGAAACACCGGGCGCATTGGCGGCCGGCGTGGGTACCGGAGTCTGCATATGCCGCTTGCTCGACCGCTCCTCTGTTTTGTCCGATGCTCGTTCGCAGCCACGATGTTTTTATGCGCCGTCGCGGGCGCCGTGAGTCTGCCGGCTGCATCGCCGAGTTACACGTCTGAGGCGCGCAGCGCGCTGCCCGGCTATTCGACCACGCCGCACGCGTTGAATCCCGGCATCGAGCGTCTGCGCGCCGGGACGTGGTGGGAAGCTAATCGCAAGATCCGCCCGGAACTCGCGCAAGTCGGCGACCTCATGTTCCTCCTGCCGCTTGCCGACAAGAAGCTCGAACCTTCGTCGGATGCCATCGGCCGCGTGCAGCGCCTGCGCGATGCGCTGCGCAGCCACATGAAGCGCGTACCGGCGGGCTGGTCGCGTCTCGTTGCGCAGGTGAGGGCGGAGCGCGCGAAGGCCGGCGACACGTCAGCCGTGCTGCTCGCCGACTCGCTCGTCAACGAAGTGCGCTACCGCGACGGAACCGACGGCAGCTACTACGCGCCCGCCCGCTTCTTTGCGGAAGGCGGCGTGTGCAAGGATTTCGCCGTCGCCAAATATCTGCTGCTGCGCGACGCGGGTTTCGACATCGCGCGGTTGCGTCTCGTGTCGCTCGCGCCGCGCTACAACAACACGCCGGACGACTGGCACGTCATCCTCGTCGTGCAGATCGATGGCGCGAGCGAACCGCTCGCACTCGATTCACCGAGCGCGCCGACCGCGAAGCGCGCCGACGACACCGCAAACGAAGCCGGTTCGTCCGCGCTGCTCGGCGCTGTTCTTTCTGGCCGTGCGCCCGCCGCCGCCGTGCTGCGCGCGCCCGCGGGACCGCTTGCCGCGCCGCTCGGTCAGTCGGGCCAGGCGCGGCGGCCGCTTGCGACCGTATTCAACGAAGAGGGCAGCCGCTCGTTCGAACGCGCGGCGCCCGGCGCGCTGCGGCGTGCGTCGGCGGCGGGACGAAGCGCGAGCGCGATGTATGTCGACGAGATGGGCGATCCGTGGAAAGTCGACAGAACCGGGACGTTTCCGAAGTGGCGCGTCGCAACGGAGCAAACCAGGCAAACAAGCGCGATCGGCAGTTGAGCATCCTGCGATGCGCCGCCACGCGCACGCACCGTTCATCGCCAGGTCTCGATGACGCGGCTATCGTCACTCGCGCCTAAACCCGCGTCCGCCGCCGCGTGAAAGCGCGCATTCGCAAGCCGCAGCAGCGGAACATCGGCGCCGCATGCTTGCGCGGCCGCGTCCACGAGATCGCTGTCCTTCACGAAGATGTCGATGGCGCTGGTCACGGTCACGTCGGCGTCTTGCAGCATGCGCGGGCCGCGATCGGACAGCATCCACGAACCGGCCGCGCCTTGTTCGACCAGATCGAGCACGGCGGACGGATCGAGACCCAGCGCACGCGCCAGATTCAGCGCCTCCGCCGCGGCCACGATGTGCACCGAGCACAAGTGCTGGTTCACGAGTTTGATCGCCTGCCCGTCGCCGAGCTTCGTGCCCGTGACGCGCACGCTGCCCATTGCATCGAGCACGGGGCGCGCGTCGTCGATATCGCGTGGCGCGCCCGCCGTGAAGATCACGAGCTCGCCGCGTTTCGCGCGCGCGGTGCCGCCCGTCACCGGCGCGTCGATCACGCGCGCGCCTGCTGCCGCCAGCCGTTCGCCTTGCCGACGCACGGCGTCCGGGCCGACCGTCGACATGATCGCCCACGTCTGGCCGGAAAGTTTCGCGCCGACGCCATCGACGAGCGAGGCCAGTTGCTGCGGCGTCGCCACCATCGCGATGACCACGTCGGCGGGCGGCGCGGACGCGAAGCTATCGACGGCGGCGAGGCCGCTTTCGTGCGCAAGCCCGCGCGCGCGGCTCGACAGATCGACGCCCGTCACGGCGTGGCCCGAGGCGCTGATCCGCTGCGCCATCGGCAAGCCGATCGCGCCGATGCCGATGAATGTCACGTTCATGAGTCGCCTTTAACCATTCACCGCTAACGTTTAGCGCACGACATTGACCGGCGCACCCGCGACGAAAGCCGCGATGTTGTCGATCAATTGATCCGCGAGCGTCTGCTGCGCTTCATCCGACGCCCACGCCACGTGCGGCGTCACGATCACGTTCGGCCGGCCCGCCACGCGCATCAACGGATTGCCGGGCGCGGGCGGTTCGGTCGACAGCACATCGAAGCCCGCGCCGCTGATCCAGCCTTCATCGAGCGCCTCGACGAGCGCCGCTTCGTCCACGAGCCCGCCGCGCGCCGTGTTGATGATGAGCGGCTTCTTCTTCATCGCGCGAAACTCGGCTGTCGACAGCATGCCGCGCGTGTTCGGCGTGAGCGGGCTGTGAATGGTGATGACGTCGCTCGTCGCGAGCACGTCGTCCCATGGCGTGTAGAGCGGCCCGAGTCCTTCGCGCCCTTTGTGCGCGGCAAAGAGCGGCCGCATGCCGAACACGCGCGCGATCTCCGCGACGCGCTGCCCGAGCACGCCTTCGCCGATGATGCCGAGCGTCGCGCCGCCGAGATCGCGAATCGGATGATTGAAGAAGCAGAACTGCCCGGCCTTTTGCCATTCGCCTTCGAGCACGTCGTCGCGATACGCGACCAGATTGCGCCGCAGCGCGAGCATCAGCGCGAACGTATGTTCGGGCACGGTGTTCACCGCATAGCCGCGAATGTTCGACACGACAATGCCGCGCTGCTCGCACGCGCTCTTGTCGATGCAATCGGTGCCCGTCGCGGCCACCGCGATGAGCTTAAGTTCCGGCAACCGGTCCAGCGCCTCCGCCGTGATCGCGACCTTGTTGGTGATCGCGATGCTCGCGCCCGCAAGACGCGTCACGACTTCATCGGGCGTGGTGCGGTCGAACTCGATCAACTCGTGCTCGAACGCGGGCCGCTTCAGGCGGATCTGCGGCGCGAGCGTCTCGCGGTCCAGAAAAACGATCTTCTGCATGGTCTTTCCTTGCTGTGCGTGATTTTGTGCGTGAATCAAAGATGCCGCTTCACTTCCTCGACGATATGTCGCGGCGTGATGCCAAAGTGTTCATAGAGCGCCTCGGCCGGCCCGGAAGCGCCGAAGCCTTTCATGCCGACGAAACCGCCGCGTTCGCCGATCACGCGGTCCCAGCCGAAACGCACGGCCGCTTCCACCACGACACGCACGGTGTCCGCGCCGAGCACGCTCGATCGATACGCGGCGTCTTGCTCGTCGAAGCGTTCGCAACACGGCATCGACACGACTGCCGTCGCAATGCCCGCCGCCTGCAACTGCTCGCGCGCCGCGAGTGCGCATGCGACTTCCGAGCCGGTGGCGATGAGCGTCACGCGCCGTGCGCCGCCTTCGGCTTCCGCGAGCACATAGCCGCCGCGCGCCGAGCGGTTCTCGTCCTCGTGTTGCGTGCGCACGAGCGGCAGCGCCTGGCGCGCGAACACCATCGTGCTCGGGCCGTGCTTGCGGTCGTAGGCGAGCATCCAGCATTCGGCGGCCTCGACGGCATCGGCGGGACGGAACACGTACATGTTCGGCATCGCGCGCAGCGACGCGAGAATCTCGACGGGCTGATGCGTCGGTCCGTTCTTGCCGACGCCGATCGAATCGTGGCTGAAGACGAACTTCACCGGCAGGCCCATGAGCGCGGCCATGCGCATCGCGGGGCGTTCGTAATCGGAAAACGCGAGATAGGTGACGGTGAGCGGAATCACGCCGCCGTGCGCGGCCATGCCGTTCGCCATCGCGCCCATCACGTGTTCGCGCACGCCGCAATGCACATAGGCGCCGCCGCGGTCTTCGGCGGTGAACGCGCGCAGGCTGCGTTTGTGGCTCGTCGGCGCTTCGAGATCGGCGCAGGCGACCATGCGTTCGGGCAGCGCGTTTGCGAGCAGATCGTTGATCTCGGCGGAGATCATGATGCCGCCCGGCGTGTCATCGCGCGCCGGAGCATCGCGTTTGTAGGCGTCCAGCGTTCGCCGCCATCCTTCGGGCAATTCGCCGGCCTGAATGCGCTCTAACTCCGCACGCGCTTCCGCGGGCAACGAAGCGACGCGCTCGCGCCATGCGCGATATTCCTCTTCGCTGCGCCGCCCAGCTTCGCGCCATGCGTGCAGCACATCGTCGGGAATCTCGAACGGCGCATGCGGCCAGTTCATCGACGTGCGTGCGGCGTCGGAATCTTTGTCGAAGAGACGTCCGCTATGTCCGCCGCGCTGACCCTGCAGACGCGCGATGCCGCGTGCAATCGTCGTGCGGCATGCGAGCATCGACGGACGCGGATCGGCTTTGGCCTGCGCAAGCGCATTCGACACGGCTTCGAGATCGTGGCCATCGACTTCGATCACATGCCAGCCCGCCACGCGAAAGCGTTCGCTCACGTTTTCGCTGATGGAGAGCGTCGTGCTGCCGTCGTCGGTGATCTGGTTGTCGTCCCAGCACAGAATCAGTTTGCCGAGCTTCAGATGCCCGGCGAGCGAGATCATCTCCTGTCCCACGCCTTCCTGCAGACAGCCGTCGCCGACGAACGCATACGTGTAGTGATCGACGATACCGGCGCCGAACTTCGCATTGAGATACGCCTCGGCCACCGCCATGCCGAACGCATTCGCGATGCCTTGCCCGAGCGGGCCGGTCGTCACTTCGATACCCGAGGCCGTGTCGAATTCCGGATGGCCCTCGCAATGCGAGCCCATATCGCGAAACGTGCGGATCTGCTCGATGCCGAAGTTCGCATAGCCCGTGAGATGCAAGAGCGCGTAGAGCAGCATCGAGCCGTGGCCGTTCGAGAGCACGAAGCGGTCGCGGTCGGGCCATTGCGGATCGGCGGGATTGAACTTCATGTGCCGCGTGAACAGCGCCGTGGCGATTTCCGCCATGCCGAGCGGCACGCCCTGATGACCTTCGCCCGCGCGCACGATCGCGTCGATGGCGAGAAAGCGGATGGCGTTCGACAGCGGTTGCGTGTCGATGGAAGACATGACTTCTCCTGGCCGCTCCATCGAAGGAGCGGCGTCACTGAACGTTGAACGGAATCGATTTACTTCAGAAAGCCCGTGGAAATCCACGGAATGGCGGCGACGAGAATCAGCCCGGCGATCAAGGCCAGGATGTAGCCGACGATCGGCTTCATGCCTTCGTCCGGATGGATGCGGCTCACCGCGCAGGCCGAGTAGTAGCCGACGCCGAACGGCGGCGCGAACAGGCCCACGCCCATCGAGAGGATCACGACCATCGCGTAATGCACGTCGTGGATGCCCATCTGGCGCGCGATCGGGAACATCAGCGGCCCGAACAGCACGATCGCGGGAATGCCTTCCAGCACGCTGCCGAGCACGATAAACACGAGTATCGACGCCGCCATGAACATCACCGTGCCGCCGGGCAGCGCGCCCATCGTGCGCGCGAGCTGGCCCGAGAAGCCCGACTGCGTGAGCGCCCAGGCCATGCTCGTCGCCGCGCCGATGATGAGCAGGATCGCACCGGAGAGCGCGGCGGTATCGATCAACATCGGCTTTAAGCGCGCCCATTCGAAGCGGCGATAGATCAGCAAGCCCGCGATTACCGCATAGCCGATACCGATGGTCGATACTTCCGTCGCCGTGGCGATGCCTTCGACCACTGCCGCGCGAATCACGAAGGGCAGCGCGAGCGCGGGCAGGGCGATCGCGAGCTTGCGCACGATCTCCTTGCGGTTCGCACGCTTCACGTTGGAGAGATCGTCGCTTCGATAGCGCCACCAGACGACCGTGCACAGCGTCGCCGCAAGCACGATGCCGGGCAGCATGCCGCCCGTGAAGAGCGCCGAGATCGACACGCCCGTCACCGAGCCGAGCGTAATGAGCACGAGACTCGGCGGGATGGTTTCCGTCTGCGCGCCGGTGGCCGCGAGCAGCGCGACGAGATCGCCCGGCTTCGCGCCGCGCGCCTTCATCTCGGGGAAGAGCACGGGCGCGACCGCCGCCATATCCGCCGCTTTCGAGCCGGAGATGCCTGAAACAAGATACATCGCACCGACGAGCACATACGACAGGCCGCCGCGCACGTGGCCGAGCATGCTGGCGAGGAACGCGATCATCGCGTTGGCCATGCCTGTCATCTCGATCAACTGGCCGAGGAAGACGAAAAGCGGCACGGAAAGCAGGATCAGATGCGACATGCCTTCGTCCATGCGCCCGACCACCACGACGAGCGGCGTACTCGTGGTGAGCGCGAGATAGCCGAAGGTCGCGAGACCGAACGAGAACGCGATAGGCACGCCCGAGAGCACACACATGGCAACGAGGCCGACGAAGAAGATCAGCAGATTGAGGTTGCCGAGGCCTTTGAGCAGCGGGCTTGCCGCATAGAAGGCGACGGCGATCGCGGCCACGAGCGCGAGCGCGCCTATCGTGAGCTTCCAGTTCCCCACGCACCAGAGCCGCAGACACGCGACGAGCAGCATCAGCCCGGCGCCGATCGGCAACGCGGCCGCGCGCCACGAGTTGGGGATATCGAGCGCGGGCGTGGTGATGAACGCTTCGTCTTGCGCGAAGTCCAGCGCCGGCCCGATCACCATCAGCAGGAACGCGAGCGGCGCGGCGATGGCGATCACATCGAGAAACGCGCGCACGCCGGGCGACGCCATGCCGACCAGCGCCGTCATGCGCATATGCTCGCCGCGCCGCAGCGCGACGACCGCGCCGAGCATGGCGAGCCACAGGAACAGCATCGACGCGAGTTCGTCGGACCAGACGAGCGGCGTATGCAGCGCGTAGCGGCTCGTCACGCCGGCGAACAGCACCACGATCTCGGCCAGAACCAGCAACGCGGCGGGAATCTCCACGAAGTGGCCGAGCCATGTGTCGAGAAAGGCGGCCACGCGGCGTGGCGCCGGATGCGGAAGCGGGATCGTGTGCATGGCTTTCATACCAGTTTTCCGGTGTACTTTTCGAGCGTGCCCCAGCCTTGCTCGCCGTACTTCGCTTTCCAGTCGCTGTAGAAGCTGGTCTTCTTGAGCGCGCCGCGAAAGCCTTCGCGATCGACATCGACGATGTTGATGCCCTTGCCCTTCAATTGATCGCGCAGGGAGCCGTTCAACTGGGCGATGTCCGCGCGTTGCAGCATGCCGGCGGCGTCGAACTCGCGCGTCACAATAGCGCGCATGTCGGCGGGCAACGCCTGCCACGCACGGCGATTGCCCAGAATCCAGTACGCGTCCCAGACGTGCGAAGTCAGGCTGATGGACTTCTGCACTTCGTAGAGCTTCGCCGTCGCGATGATCGGCAGCGGATTTTCCTGGCCTTCCACCACGCCGGTTTGCAGCGCGGAATACAACTCGTTGAAGTTGATGGGCGCCGGACCCGCATCGAGCGACTTGAAGAGCGAGGTGAGCATGGGCGCTTGCGGCACGCGAATCTTGAAGCCCTTCAGATCGGCGGGCGTCTTCACAACGCGCGTCGATGAGCTGATCTGTCGAAAGCCGTTGTCCCAAGGCTTCGAGACCGCGAGAATGCCGGATTTCTCGACCTGCGCGCGCACATAGCCGCCGAGATCGCCGTCCATCGCTTTCCAGACGTGGTCGTAATCGGGAAAGGCGAATCCCGTATTGACGATGCCCGCGGCGGGCGTGAGCGTCGCGAGAATCGACGAGGCGAGATTGAAGAACTCGACGCCGCCGCTGCGCACTTGCGAGAGCAGGTCCGTGTCCGAGCCGAGCTGGTTCGCCGGGAACAGCTTGATATCGAGCTTGCCGCCGGTTGCTTCGCGGATCTTGTCGCAGGCCTGCTGCGCGCGGATGTTCACCGGATGCGTCGGGTCCTGGCCCGTCGCGAGCTTGTACGAGAAGTCCGCCGCCGAGGCGCGGCGCGTCGTGAGACTCCAGAGCGGTGCGGCTGCGGCGATGGTCGCGCCCGTTTTCAGGAACGTGCGCCTGTCGATGCCGCTTTTGATCGAGCGGGTGGTCATGATGTGCTCCTCCAAACCTGGTTATGGCGATCGGATGTATTGCGTCATGCACGCACTCTTGGCGGCGCGTGTCTTTACTGCTGCACTAGTTGGTCAGCCGTGGATCAGCATGCCTCCGTTCACATCGATCACGGCGCCGGTGATGTAGGAGGAAATCGGCGAGGCGAGAAAAAGGAACGCGCCCGCGACATCGTCGGGGCCGCCGAGACGGTTGAGCGGAATGCCGGCGAGAATCTCGACGCGCTTCTCGTCGCTGATCTTGCCCGCGTTGATGTCAGTCTGGATCAGGCCGGGCGTCACGCAGTTCACGCGGATGCCGTCGTTGCCGAGTTCGCGCGCCATTGCCTTGGCGAGACCGAGCACGCCCGCCTTGGCCGCCGAATAATGCGGACCGCCGAGAATGCCGCCGCCGCGTTGCGCCGACACCGACGACATGCAGCCGATCGATCCGCTGCCCTGACGCTTCATTTGCGGCACGACTGCCTGCGACAGATACAGCACGCCGCGCAGATTCACGTCGAGGACGCGGTCCCAGCTTTGCGCGTCGATGTCGAGCAGCTTTACGGCCTGCGTGATGCCCGCGTTGTTGATGAGCACGTCGATGACGCCGAAATCCGCGATGACTTGTTCCACCGCTTTGTCGCAAGCGGCGCGGTCGGTCACGTTGCACGCGTAACCGCGATGCTCCGGTCCGATCGTACTGGCGGCTTCACGCGCGGCGGCTTCATCGAGATCGAAAATGGCGACTTTCGCGCCGTGCTTCGCGAACATGCGGGCCGTCGCCATGCCGATTCCGCGCGGCGATGCCGCTCCGGAAATGACGGCGACCTTGCCTTCGAGAAGACGCGACTCTGACATGATGGTGTGCTCCTGAGTGATGATGAGTGTGTTCGTGACAAGTAGGGAAGGCTCAGCCGAGCCAGCCTTTGATGGTGTTGCACATCGCTTCGGTGGAAATGCCGTAGCGTTCGTGCAGCGTGGGTAAGGCGCCTGCATCGAGGAAGGCGTCGGGCAGGGCGATCTGGCGGAATGCGGGCGTGACGCCCGCGCCCAGCAGCGTGCGCGCGACCGCTTCGCCGAGGCCACCGATCACCGTATGGTTTTCCGCGACGACGACCATGCGTCCGGTGCGCTTCGCCTCGCGCAAAATGGTCGCGGTGTCGAGCGGCTTGATGGTCGGCACGTGCAGCACGGCCACATCGACGTTGTCCCGTTCGAGCGCCTGCGCGGCTTCGAGCGAGCGCATCGTCATGATCCCGGAGGACACGAGCAACACGTCCGCGCCGCCGCGCAACAATTTGGCTTTGCCGAGTTCGAAGCGATAGCCGTATTCGTCCAGCACGACGGGCACGTTGCCGCGCAGAAGGCGCGCGTACACCGGGCCTTTGTGTGCGGCGATGGCGGGCACCATCTGCTCGATATCGAGCGCATCGCACGGATCGATCACGGTCATGTTCGGCATCGCGCGCATCAGCGCGAGATCTTCGGCGGCCTGATGGCTCGGACCGTAGCCCGTTGTGAGGCCCGGCAACGCGGCGATGATCTTCACGTCGAGGTTATCTTCCGCGATGGCCTGATGGATGAAGTCATACGCACGGCGCGTCGCGAACACGGCATAGGTCGTGACGAAAGGCTGCGCGCCTTCATGCGCCATGCCCGCCGCCGCGCCCACCAGCAATTGCTCGGCCATGCCCATCTGGTAATAGCGCTCGGGAAACTCTTTCGCGAAGATGTGCAGGTCGGTGTACTTGCCGAGATCGGCCGTCATGCCGACGATGTTCGTCTTCGAGCGCGCCAGCTCGACGAGTGCATGGCCAAAGGGCGCGGAACGTGTGATCTGTCCTTCGTTTGCAATGGACGCGATCATCGCGGACGTCTTCAGGCGCGTGTTCATGCTTGTCTCCCTGCTTCGAGTGCTTTGAGCGCCAGTTGCCACTCGTGCGGATCGACGCGGATGAAGTGATTCTTCTCACGCTCTTCGAGGAACGGCACGCCGCAGCCCATCTTCGTATCGCACACGATGATGCGCGGCTTCGCTTCTTTCAAATTGCGCGCGTCGTCGAAGGCCTGCTTCACGGCGTCGATATCGTTGCCGTCGATGCGTTGCACGTACCAGCCGAACGCTTCGAGCTTCGGCACGAGCGGCTCGAACGCCATGATCTGCGACGAAGGGCCATCGGCTTGCTGATTGTTCACGTCGATCATCGCGATGAGGTTGTCGAGCTTCCAGTGCGCGGCGGACATGAGGCCTTCCCAGATCGCGCCTTCATCGAGTTCGCCATCGGAGAAGAGCGTGTAGACGAAGGCCTTCGAGCCTCGGCGCTTGAGGCCGAGACAACGGCCCACTGCAATCGTGAGTCCTTGTCCGAGCGATCCGCCGGACATCTCCATACCGGGCGTGTAGCTCGCCATGCCGGACATCGGCAGGCGGCTGTCGTCGCTGCCGTAGGTTTCGAGTTCTTCCTGCGGCAAGATGCCCGCTTCGAAAAGCGCGGCGTACAGCGCGATTGCATAGTGGCCGTTCGAGAGCAGGAAGCGGTCGCGGTCTTCCCAGTCGGGATCGTCGGCGCGGTAGTTCATCGCACCGAAGTACGAGACGGCCAGCACATCGGCGATATCGAGCGCCTGGCCGATATAACCCTGACCCTGCACTTCGCCCATCAGAAGCGCGTTGCGGCGGATGCGATGCGCATGTTCCGCAAGCTGCGTGTTGCTCGTGTTCACGACGGTGTCTCCTTGTATGTTTGTTTGCCTGGCTGGCTTTTATCGGCTGCGCCTGCGCTCCGGGTATTCCCTTGTTTGGTGCGTCAGGCCCGTATATGAAGCGTATTCGCTTGATGACCCGCGCTCAAACGAATTAAAGTGGGTGATCGTTGAACCTAATTCATGCGATCACTGCGATGCACCATCGAGTCACGCTCAAGTCCATACAGGCTTTCGAGGCGGCGGCGAGGCTTTCGTCCTTCTCGCTTGCTGCGGAAGAGCTTTTCGTGACGCCATCGGCAATCAGTCATCAGATCAAAATGCTGGAAGAGCAATTGAGCGTGCGGCTTTTTCATCGCATGCATCGGACGGTGATCCTGACCGACAGCGGCCGGAACTATGCGGAGGAGATCGGCGCGGCGTTCGCGCGCATCGAGAAGGCCACGCGCGATATCGGGCGCGTCGCCAAAAGCGACATCCTCACGCTGCATTCGACGCCGAGCTTCGCCACGCAATGGCTGATGCCGCGGCTCGCGCGCTTTTCGGCGCTGCATCCGGATATCGACTTGCGGCTGAATGCATCGAACGATGCGGTGGATTTGACGCGCGAGGCGGTGGACATCGATTTACGTTATGGCGCACGACGTCTACAGCCGGCGGGAACGATGGTGCTCGATCTGCCCACCGAGACGATCGTGCCGCTATGCTCAGCGACGCTGCTCGAAGGCGATCACCCGATACGCGCGATCGCGGATCTGCGGCATCACACGCTCATCCACAGTGAGGGGTGTCTCGTCGGCTGGCGCGACTTCATGCGTCTGCATCGCAAAACGCCGATCGATATTTCGCGCGGACCGCGTTTCGATCGCTCGTTCATGGCGATCAGCGCGGCGGCGGATGGCGGTGGCGTGTGCCTCGAAAGTTTGCTGCTCGTGCAGCGCGAACTGGAGACGGGGCGGCTCGTTGCGCCGTTCGGTCTGGAGGGGCTCAAGGTCAACGGCTATACGCTGAATTTGCTCAAGTCCTGCGCCGACTTACCGAAGGTGCGGAGTTTTCACGACTGGTTGTTCGGGGAACTGGATCGGTCCTGAGGTCACGGATAGTTCTTGATGTTTCTATGAAAAGCGAGCGCGCACGCACGCGGAATGCGCCTTGCTAGGCATCCGGAACGGCATACCGGAGATGCACAGGTCGTATGACACCAACATCGACACCGACATCGAACGATGCCCGCGAGCATCACGCCTCAGACCCCGCGCCGGCCATGCCGAAGAAAGCGCGGACGGGCCTCATGCTAGGCGCGCTCGGCGTCGTGTTCGGCGATATCGGCACGAGCCCGATCTATGCGCTCAGACAGGCCGTGAGCGACACGGGCACCGTCGATGCATCGATCGTGATGGGCATGCTCTCGATGATCGTCTGGGCTGTCGTGATCGTCGTGATGGGCAAGTACGTGTGCTACGTGCTGCGCGCGGACAACGAAGGCGAGGGCGGCATTGTCGCGTTGACGGCGCTCGCGCGTTCGGGCTACGAGCAACAAGGGCGGCGCGTGCCGCATCTGCTGTTGATGGCGGGCCTCTTCGGCGCGGCGATGTTCTACGGCGATTCGATGATCACGCCCGCCGTGTCCGTGTTGTCCGCTGTCGAGGGTCTGGGGCAGGTGAGCGCGAAGTTCGAGCCGTTCATCGTGCCGATCGCGATGGCCATTCTCGTCGCGCTCTTTCTGTTTCAATCGCGCGGCACGGCGGTCGTCGGCAAGTCGTTCGGACCGGTGATGCTGCTGTGGTTCGTGTATCTCGCGGCTGTCGGCATCTATCGGATCGTGGAGCATCCGGATGTGCTGCGCGCGTTTTCGCCCGTGTATGCGTGGTCGCTCGTGCTCGCGCATACCGCGCTCGCGTTCACCATACTTGGCGCCGTGATACTCGCGTTGACGGGCGCCGAAGCGCTTTATGCCGACATCGGTCACTTCGGCCGGCCCGCGATCCGGCTCGCGTGGCTTGTAGTCGTGTTTCCGGCGATCATCGTCGGATACTTCGGGCAGGCCGCGACGATCCTGCATCAGCCGGGGGCGGCCAGGCAGCCGTTCTTTTTCGCGGCGCCGTCATGGGCGCTGATACCGACCGTGCTGATCGCGTTGCTCGCCACCGTGATCGCGTCGCAGGCCGTGATTTCAGGCGCTTTCTCGATGACGAGCCAGGCGATCGAACTCGGCTTTCTGCCGCGTCTGCGCGTGATCGAAACGTCGGCATCGCAACGCGGACAGGTGTACGTGCCCGCCGTCAACGCGGTTCTGTTCGCGGCCGTGATGTTTCTTGTGCTCGTGTTCCGCAGCTCCGACCGGCTGACGTCCGCGTATGGCATTGCGGTCGGCCTCACGATGCTCATCACGACCGTGCAGATGGTTAGCGTGACGCGCAATATCTGGCGCTGGCCTTGGGCGGCGGTCGCGGCGCTCAGCGTGCCGCTCATCGCGATCGACGTGTTGCTTGTCGCGGCCAACATGCGCAAGATTCCGCAGGGCGGCTGGTTTCCCGTCGCGATCGGCGGCGTGCTTTTCGTGTTGATGGCGACATGGCGGCGCGGCCTCGAACTCGCGCGGTTGCACGCATCGCATGCGCCGCCGCTCGCCGACTTTCTGCGCGATGTGCTGAAGAGCGCCGAGCCTCCCGCGCGCGTTCGCGGCACCGCCGTTTATCCGGGCAGCACGCCGGGCGCGACGCCGTCCGCGCTTACGAGCAACGTGCGCCATAACCGCGTATTGCACCAAACGACGGTGATCTTCGCGAATCGATCGGAGTCGGCGCCGCGCATCGACGAGCACACACGCGTCGAAGTGCGCGATCTCGGCGCGGGCTGTTATGAGGTGATCTCGCGACATGGCTTCGTCGAGCGGCCAAATTTGCCGCGACTGCTGGCATCGCTCGATGGACAACTCGGGCAATGGCGCTTCGATCCGAAGCACACGACGTTCTTCCTGCCGCGCGACGAAGCGACGCCCGGCTGCTCGCACGGACATATGTCGCGCTGGCGCGAGCGTTTGTTCGGCGCGATGTCGGTTCATGCGGCATCGAGTGCGGAGTACTATGGACTGCGAAGTGAGGATGTTGTCGAGCTTGGGGTTCAGGTTGTGCTTTGATGTGTGATGGTGACGGGCTCGCCGCGCCAGGCAAACTCCGCGCCGCCATTGCGGCCGAGCTATGACCCACTCGAATGTCGGCCCTTCTCACTAGAGTGAACTGTCAAGTAATGTCAGACGGCCTGAAAAGCGACATCTGGTCGCAATCGTTGGTGGATAATCCGTGCGCGCGTTGTAACCCGAATGTTCGGGAGCAGCACGCGTATCTAGTTAACATCAACACTTCGATCATGAAAAAAGTCTCTTTCGCTCTGCTCGCTTCGTTCTTCGTGGCCGGTGCCGCAATGGCACAAACGCCCAACAACGGCATTGTCACGACCCATGACGCCAGCGTCGCTGCCCAGATCGAGCAACATGCGCGTGACGTTCAAGCGCAACCTCAAGTTGTCGAGCATGAAGCGCCGGTAGCCCATGAAAGCGCGCCGCACAAGGGTGCTCATCACCACCGTCATCATCACGGCAAGCACCACGCTCAGTCGAAGTAAGACGACGCTGCCGGTTAAGCGCGGTGGCGTGAACCTGGCGGTATCGCGGCAGACGGGCTTTCTTGGGCCCGTCTGCTGGTAAGGCCGTTTTGTCGGTCGCCTTGCTTGAGGGGGTGTACGACCGTACCGGCTGGGGCGTAGGGCAGCGAGCCTTTGTACGCAATCGTCTCGATTTGAACAGGGGATGGGCCGCGGCAACGAGAGCCAGCTTTCCTGCCTGCCCTGTTTCCTCTCAATCCTGCGTCCTGCCATACCCGCCTGAGTCATCCCTTGGCCAAAACGCAAACATCACCGCGAGGTCACGACTTCCGCTGCGCCCTGATCGACATTCGCATTGCGCGCGAGAGTCGCGGGACCTGAACCTCCCGGTTCCGGTGCGCTCGTGTCATAAAGGCGGTCGGGAATGAAGAACGCGCAGACGCCGCTCAGGAAGAACACCGCGCCGACCATCAGAAAGCTCACGCCGAACGTAAATTGCGTGGCGACATAGCCGATCACGACCGGCGCCGCACCCGAGCAAAAGCGCCCCACGTTATACGAACCGCCGACAGCCGTGCCGCGAATGCGTGTGGCGAAGCTCTCGGACATGAACGCACCCATCGTTCCGAGCGGCACGCCGTAGAGAAACCCGAAGAGCAGCATCAGCCAGACGATATTCTCGCGCGTGTGAAGAAACACGATGACCGGCAGAAACAAGGCCGCACCGATACAGCCGAGCACATAAACCCCGCGCCGGCTCCACAGATCGCCGACCCAGCCCGCGACGATCTTGCCCACGAATGCGACGACGTACGTACCGATCATATAGCCCGCCATCGAGCCGAAGCGCACGTGCAGTTCTTTCTCCAGATAGGTCGGCAGCCAGTTGTTCAGCCCGTAGAAGCCCGAAAGCGCGAACACGGATGCAAGCGCCCACAGGATGAACATCTTGCGCGCTTCCCGATCCGAAAAGATCAGGTAATAGCGATTCTCCCGCCATGCGCGACGCACGCGCGGCGCGCCTTGCCGCGTCGCCACGCTGGCGCGCCAGCCGGGCGGTTCGGGCACGAACCAGTGAATCGCCAGCGCCAGCACGACGGGAATCGTCGCGACATAAAACAGCATGCGCCAGCCGTAGAGCGGCAGAATCCAGTTGGCCAGCGAGATCACGACGATATAGCCCGCCGACACGCCCGTCTGCAAAATGCCGAGAATCAGGGAGCGCCGCGCGGTCGGTACATATTCGGCGACGAGCGTGCTCACGAGAACCATGCAACCGATCCCGAGCGAACTGATGAAGCGCACGAGCGCGAACTGCGCGAAGGTATGCGTGAGTCCGAGCAGGCCCGCGCCGAGCGAGAAGAGCGCGAGCGCCCACACGACAACCCGCACGCGCCCGAGCGAATCGCTCGCCCAGCCGCCGATGATGCCGCCCACAGCCATCCCGACGAGCGTCAAGCTGCCCAGCGCGCCGGCCTCGACATTGGTGAGGTCGAATTCGTTCTTGATGCGTGTGAGCGTGAGGCCGTACATCATGACGTCGGCGCCGTCGACGAGCAGCGCGAGATAGCCGAGCGCAAACACCATTAGCCAGCGCCCGGTTTCGGGAGAAGCGCGATTCATGAGCGCGGTTCCTCGTCGGCGTACAGCGGCATGCAAGAGACCAGCGCGGGCGCGAGAAACGAGCCGAGCAGCACGCCCATGTCTTCGTGCTCGCGCTTATACCAATGCTCGACGTGCGTGAGATTCATCGTGCCGATGCACTCGCCGTCATAGGCGATCGGGATGTTCAGGATCGAGCCCAGGCCCATGTTCGACATCGTCATGTGATCGTCGAATGCGCGGCGAATGTCCTGCGCGGTCTCGCCGCGAAACGGCCGCAAATCATGCAGGATTTGCGTTGCCCACGCGGTGCCGCGCTTCGTCTTGCGGCCTCCGGTCGGATAGATGTCGGGCATGTTCGTGAAGACGCGCTCCACTTCGTGATTGCGCGCATCGTAGGCCATGATGGTGAAAAGCCGGAAGCCGATCGTCTCGGCGGCGACTGCCGCGACCGCGTCGAAGAGCGTCGCGGGCTGAGCGGGCTCGCGCATCGCGCGGGCGAGCCGTTGAAGATCGTTCAGTTGCAGTGAGCGCGTGGTGCTTGCTTCCGTGTCCCGCATGATGTCGTATCCGTGAAGGCTCAGCGGCCCAGGTTGGTGGAGGCGAGGCGCTCGCGTGCGTCGCTATCGGTCGCGCCGTTGATTTCGATGTCTTCGAGCGAGCGATTACGCGTCTCGATGCCCAGAAAGAACACGACGCACGCGCCCGCGAGCAGCACGGCGGTCGTCATTGCGAACACGCCGAAGAAGCCGAACGACGGATACACGATGCCGACGAGAATCGGCGCGCTCACCGAGCCGATGCGCCCGAACGAGGACGACGATCCCGTGCCTGTCGTGCGCACCGCAGTCGGGAAAATTTCCGGCGTGTACGCATAGACGCCCGCGAACGCGCCGTTCATGAAGAACGACAGGCAAATGCCCGCCGCGATGATCTGCATGCCCGTATGCGACAGCGACAACATGATCGCCGCGATGCCGCCGAGCGTCATGTATGACGCCACCACGCCCTTGCGCCCGATCTTCTCGTTGAGCCACGCCGCCGAGAAATAGCCCGGGATTTGCGCGCCGTAAATGGCGATGGAAAAACCGAAGCTCTTGGTGATCGTGAGTCCTTCCTTGACGAGCAGGCTCGGAATCCATGAGAAGAACGAGTAGTACGCGAAGGCTACGGCGAACCACATCAGCCAGCTCACGGCCGTGGTGCCCGCAAGGCGCTTCGACCACAGTGTCTTTACGTTCTGCCACGCGCTGCCGCTGCTCTTCGCTGCGGACGGAATCGCGCCTGTGGAAGACAGCGGGGCGAGCGCGATGCCGTGCTGCGCATACCACGCTTCGATGTCGTCGACGATGCTGCCCGCCTCGGCGACGCGGCCCTGGCTTTCCATCCATCGCGGCGATTCGGGCAGGGTGCGCCGCCACCACAGCAGCATGACGACGGGCAGGGCGGTGATGACCGCGAGATAGCGCCAGCCGTCCGGAAAATTCCGCACGACGGTATAGCCGAGAATCGACGAGCTCAGATAGCC
The DNA here is from genome assembly GCF_000402035.1 of Caballeronia insecticola. Taxonomy (GTDB): domain Bacteria; phylum Pseudomonadota; class Gammaproteobacteria; order Burkholderiales; family Burkholderiaceae; genus Caballeronia; species Caballeronia insecticola. The sequence goes on along the minus strand of NC_021288.1, from coordinate 437,614 downwards.
GAACGACATGAAGCCCACCAGTGCGCCGCAGAACATGCCGCGATAGCGGCGCGGCACGAATTCGGCGAGAAACGGCGCGATCACGACGGTTTCGGCGCCCGAACCGAAGCCCGCGACGATGCGCAACGCGAAGAACGTATGCCAGTCGTTGGCGGTGGCGCTCGCGAGCGACGCGACGCAATAGATCGCGAGCGCGCTCATCATGATGCGGCGGCGGCCGATGATGTCCGCGAGCACGCCCGAGAGGAACGCGCCGAAGAAATAGCCGATATACGTGCTGCTCGCGACGAGTCCGGTCTGCGCGCTCGTCAGGTTCCAGAGCTTGCTGACGACCGGAAGCAGGAACGCGAGCGACGACGAATCGAGTCCGTCGAACATATAACCGAGCCCGCCGATGATCAGCAGCTTGCGATGAAAGCCGGATAGCGGCAGCCGTTCGAGGCGGGCGGCGACAGCGGACATGATCGATGTTCTCCGATGGATGCTGCGTCAGCGCCCGATGGCGTATGCCTGCATCTGGCGCGGCGTGGCGGCTCCGCGCATGAGGCCGTGGCGGATGCCCACGGCGCATACGCGCCCGAGCGACCAGGGTTCGGCGACCGTGAGGTCGTGGCCGCGCGCGCGTAGTGCATCGAGCGTGGCTTGCGGAAAGGTGCCTTCCGCCGACATCTTGCCGAGTTGAATGTCACGCGGATAAAACGAGCCGGGGAAGTGCGCAGTCTGGAAGGAAGGCGAATCCACGGCGGCTTGCAGATTCAGGCCGAAGTGAACGTGCCGTAGCAGCAGTTGCAGCGACCATTGATCCTGCTGATCGCCGCCGGGCGTGCCGAGCGCAGCATACGGCTTGCCGTCGCGGGTGACGAGCGTCGGCGAGAGCGTGGTGCGCGGACGGCGTCCCGGCCCGAGCGACGAGGGCAGTCCTTCTTCCATCCAGAACATCTGGCCGCGCGTGGTCACGTTGAAGCCCAGCCCGGGCACCGCGGGCGATGCCTGCAACCAGCCGCCCGAAGGCGTCGCCGACACCATGTTGCCCCAACGGTCGACGACATCGAGATGCACCGTGTCGCCGCGCAACTCGGGCAACGGCGCGAACGTGGGTTCGCCCTGACCGAAGCCGCCCGGTTGCTGACGGCCCGCATTGGCCAGGATCTTCGCGGCGCGCGCCTCGCTGTCGAGCAGATTGCCCGGACGGAATTCGAACGATGCGCGACGCGGGTCGATCTGCCGGCGGCGTGCGTCGTTGTAGGCGTCGCTCAGAAGCGTGTCCATCGGCACGTCGGAGAAGTTCGGGTCGCCGTAGAAGACGTCCCGGTCGGCGAACGCGAGCTTTGCGCATTCGATGACCGTGTGCACGAAGTCGGGACCAAGCGGGTCCATGCCCGCGAGATCGAAGCCCTTCAGCAAGGCAAGTTGTTGCAGGAACATCGGACCCTGACCCCACGGCCCTGTCTTGTGGACCATGAAGCCTTCGTATTCGTAGGAGACGGCGTCTTCGTACGTGGCTTCCCAGCCCGCGAGATCCGATGCATCCAGGAGACCGCGATTGCGCTGGCCCGATGTATCCAGCACGTCCGTCGAGCGGAAGTACTGATCGATCCTATCCGCGACGAAACCGCGATAGAACGCGAGGCGCGCGCGTTCGCATTGCTCCGCGCGGTCGCCGTGCGTCTTCGCCTCGCGCAGAATGCGCTTATAGGTTTCAGCGATGGCGGGATTCGCGAACAGATGGTTGGGACGCGGCGCTTCACCGTCGCGCAGCCATTGCTCGGCGGACGTGCGCCATTCGCGTTTAAAGAAATCCTGGATTGCGAGAATCGACGATGTCATGCGCGGCAGCACCGGATAGCCGTGCTCCGCATAGCCGATGGCATAGCTCAGCACGTCTTCCAGCGGCAACTGCCCGTAGTCGCGCAGTAAGGTCATCCAGCCGCCGAATGCGCCCGGCACGACGGCGGGCAACAGACCGGTGCCGGGCATGACCGTGAGGCCCAGCGCCTTCATCCGATCGATGGTCATGGCAGCGGGCGTCACGCCCTGGCCGCACAGCACGCGCACGCGGTCGTCCTTCGCGCTGTAGAACACGGCGGGCAACTCGCCGCCGGGGCCGTTCAGATGCGGCTCGACAATCTGCAGCACGAAACCGGCGGCCGCGGCGGCGTCGAACGCGTTGCCGCCTTTTTCCAGAACCGCCATCGCGGACGCGCTGGCCAGCCAGTGCGTCGATGCCACCATGCCGAAAGTGCCGATCAGTTCGGGTCGTGTCGTAAAACTCATTGCTGTTGTCCGTTTGGCGAACCATTGAACATTGGTTCGAATGACATCGATGCGTACGACTTCGCGTGAAATCGTAGCTATTGATTCAGGGTATGCCAACAGAAAAAGTAAAGCAATCGTCGCCGTTCGGTCGGCAATCTGCTAGATTGAACCAATAAACAATGGTTCACTGAGCAAGGTCATGGAAAATCTTACGCTCGACAGGCTGCTCGGCTATGTCGCGGAGCGCAATCTAAAGGACGGCGACGCGTTGCCATCGGAACGCAGCCTCGCCGAGGCGCTGGGCGTGAGCCGGCGCGATCTGCGTGGGGCGCTCGCGTCGCTGGAAGCGGCGGGGCGAGTCTGGCGCGGGGTCGGGCGCGGTACGTATCTGGGCACGCGTCCGCTGAAGTTTTCGGCGTCGCTCAGCAGTCTGCGCGCGGGGTCGAGCCCGGCGGATATCGCGGAAATGCGGCTGGTACTCGAACCGGCGTTCGTCGAACTGGCGACGAGCAAGGCCAGTCCGGACGATCTCGCGGAACTGGAAAAATGCGCGCGGCGCAACGCCATGGCCCGCGACGACGACGAGTGGCAGCAGTGGGATCATCGCTTCCATTTGCTCATTGCGCAGGCCACGCGCAATCCGGCGATCATCGCGCTGATGGAGGTGGTGAACGGCATGCGCATGAAGCCGACCGCGCGCGAGAAAACCGCCGATCAGGACACGCGGCGGCATTTCGCGGAGCAGCATCAGGCTGTCGTGAAAGCGATGATCAAGCGCGACGGCGCGACCGCCGCCGCGCGCATGCGCGACCATCTGTTGAACGTGCAATGGCGGATACCGGCTCAACGAGAGTGAGGGCGACGGGCGGTGCCTGAATGATGTGTCGCGATTCAGATGTACTGCGGGCGGCGACTGACAGGCGGGCTGTGGAGCTGAAAGCCGCTGTATGGACAGCGATCGGCAACGATAAGAACGGACGGCCGGATATTCTGCAAGCGCCGAGCGGAGCGATGGTGGTTGTCGCTCCCGCGCACGTCATGAATGCGTTACTGATTACCGCACGACAGGTCGCCCTCCTTGCAGTGCAACTGGGCGTCCAGATGCTTTGTCTGCGCCCGGATGAGATCTTCAACGCACATCAAGTAGACCGTAGTATTGATGCTGCCATCGCGGGTACCCATCGTGTCGAACTCGCACTGTGCGTTGCGCCACGTGATCCAGGCGCGCTGGGCAGTGCGCAGTTTCTCAGCGCCGTCCTTGCTAATTTTCGAAAGAAGGGCACGATATGTCGCATTGAGCTTGTCATCTGCCGCTTTCCGTTTCGCGTCAGCACAGTCGTTCATTGCCATTTGAGTCGTTGCGTTATCTATGCAGTCGGCTTGTTTTGCCAAAGTGGATTGACATACTGATAGAAGCATCACAGCACAAAGAACAGCAAGACGCATTGGAGAATTCCTCGGGTTTTAGCGTGTTTGATCGGACTTGACCCAGGCGTGTATCCGACTGCGATCGGCGGATAGGGGTCGGGCGTGGACTATCCCACATTGGGTCGGAAATTGCGATCTGCCGATGCGGTGGCTTTGGCAGTTCCGTTATCGGATGATCGTTGTTTCGTCATACACGCCGGTGACGCTTGTAGCGGTGCGGCCGGGCGCAATCGGCCGAATCGCTGCAAGCTGTTCGGCCGAGAAGAACGATGAACTTATTGCATCTCGCTAGATCAGTAGCAACGCGCATTTCCATTCCATGATCAAAGAGATTCTGCCAGCCGGCCAAAGCCGGTGATCTCTTCGATGCATCGACAATTTAATTCGTAGTGCAAATGTAATGAAACCAAAAATAAAATTTGACATGCTGTCGCTTTCTCGCACGCAATCCCGCGCCGCAAGTCAATCGGCTGAAACTCAAAATCTGAGTGCGGTATTTCGTCTCACAGGCACCCCGGATGGCGAGCGTCTTAGGCACGCGTTAGCGTTGCTCGCACAGCACTGCAAGCCCTTGCGCTGGCGCATGGTCCATGGCGAGGACGGGCCGCGCTATCTGCTTCACGAGACCGCGCTCGCCGAACTCGAGATCATCGACATCGAGCACGGAGACGAAGTCAGCGCGACACCCATCATCGAAACCCTTTGCGCACAGCCATTTCGCATGGATGCGGGCGCGCCCTGGTCCATCACCCTGCTTCGCGGAAAGACACAGAGCTTTCTGGTGTTCGCCTGTCACGGGGCGTTGCTCGATCGCTTCTCGCTCGAGCCATTGTTCGCCGCGATTTCCCGCGCGTACAACGACGGCGCCTTGCCTGCCGATATCAGCCTCGACCAGCAGACCGTCCTCGACGCCGAACGTGCATCGCTCGAGCCGGAAAATTGGCGTCGCGACCTCGCATTCTGGGTGCGCGAACTGGGCGATGGCGCGTTCGCATGGCAGCCGCCTTCCATTGAAGGGAAAGCGGGCGAATTGAGCTTCACCGTGCCGCTCGGCAAGGCGCTTTCCGGCGAACTTCGGGAGCAGGCCCGCGCGCTTGACCTGAGCATCGAGTTTTTGCTGCAAACATCGCTGCACGTACTGTTGCAGAAGCTTGCGCGTCAGTCCGTGATCGTCACGGCGCACCATCGGCGTGGCCAGCGGCAGTCACTCGGGCAAATCGGCTACGACGAACGTGTGCGCTTCATTCGCAGCGACTTCGAAGAGGGCATGACACTGCGGCAGTTTCTCCTGCATGCGAAGTCGAGATTCGCACTGGCTGACTTTCACGCGAATATTCCCGCAGGCGACGTGCTCGACGAACTCAGGCGCGTGCAGCACGAGTACGGCAGCGCCACGACCGTGCTCATCGAGCGCGAGACCATGCCGTTCGATGCGCTTCGTCTGGACGGCCACGCGAGCACTTTCCTCGCGCGCTTTTCGCGGAGGCCTGAAACCGAGGATACGGCCATCTACATGCGTCTGGACGACGAGATCTCGCTCGACGTGAACGTGCGTCATCGGGAATCCGCGCACGGGCTCGCGCTGGCGCTTGAGCACTATCTGGCGCTGCTGGCAAGTCTCGCGGCTCAACTCGACACGCCCATAGATCAGATCGATTTCGATACCCCGGAGCTGGTTTCGCGCCGGCGTGGATGGTCTCACGGCGCGTCGCTCGCCATCCCGCCGCGCGACGTGCTCGCGCAGTTCGACGACATCGCACGTCGATACGCCGACGCGCCTGCAGTCAGCGGCCCCGATGCGTGTTTCACTTATGCGGAAGTGGCTCGCGAGGCCGCGCGAATCGCCGCTGCCCTGACGCCGCATGTCGCGGCAGACGCGCTGGTCGGCATCTGCGTGACGCGCGGCGCGCGCATCGTGCCCGCGATACTCGGCGTACTGGCGGCGAACGCAGGCTATGTGCCGCTCGATCCGCTCATGCCCGAAGAGCGCCTGCGCTTCATGGCGGCCGATGCGAAGCTCGCCGCCGTCATCACCGACGCCGCCAGCGAGGCGCGCGTGCGCGCCACGTTCGATTGCCCGGTGCTTCGCATCGAGGACATGCTCGCGCCAGCATCGTCGGGCGTGGCCAACACGGCGCTGTGCCGCGACGCCGATCAGAACTACGCCGCATACGTCATCTACACGTCGGGCACGACGGGCCAGCCGAAGGGCGTCGTGATCGAGCGCGGCATGCTCGCGCACATGATCGCATCGCTCGAAGGTCGTTATGACCGTGGGCCGGGTGCGCGCTGGCTGCAATTCGCGTCGGTCAATTTCGATGCGAGCGTGCTTGAGATATTCAACCCGCTGACGCATGGCGGACATCTGATCGTCGCGCCCGACTCGGTGCGCGCAGACCCGTCCGCGATGTTCCGGTTTCTCAGCGACGCGCGCATCACGCATGCCTTTCTTCCGCCCGCGGTGCTGCGCCTGCTGCCACGCCGTCCGCTACCGGATCTGAAAACGATTATGTGCGGCGGCGAAGCCAGCGACGACGACACCGTCCGGTTCTGGTCCGCCGTGGTGCGCCTTTCGAACATCTATGGCCCGACCGAGGCCACCGTGCTCGCGACGGAAAACACGTTCGGCGGCCGCAAGCTCGCGAATGAGCTGGGACGCCCGTTGCCGGGCTACGCCATTCATCTGCTCGATGCGCAAGGGCGTGGCGTGCCGCTCGGCGGCATCGGGGAGATTTGTATCGGCGGCCCATCGGTCGCGCGGGGCTATCTGCGGCGCCCGGAGCTGACGGCGGAGAAGTTCATCGACGATGCCGACGGCTGCGGACGAATCTACCGCTCCGGCGATCTCGGTCGCTTTCTGCCAAATGGCGATATCGAATTTCTCGGCCGCAACGACTTCCAGGTAAAGGTACGCGGCTATCGCGTCGAAATCTCGGAGGTCGATCATGTCATCGCGGCTCAACCCGAGGTGAACGCGGTCTGCGTTGGCACCTATGCCCATCAAGGCAGTATCGCGCTCGTCGCGTGGTACGGCGCGAGTGGACTGGCGCCTACGGAATTGCGGCGACGCCTCGAAACGCGTCTGCCGTCGTACATGATTCCGGCGTTTCTCGTTCCCGTCGATGCGTGGCCGCTCAATCTGAATGGCAAGGTGGATCGCGCGCGGCTGCCGGCGCCCAACGTATCGTCGGCGCGCGCGGCCGGGCGCGACTTCGATACGCTCGAACGCGCGGCGCAAAGCGCGTGGGCGGCGACCTTGGGCGTGCCCGTCGAGTCTATCGACGAACGCAGCCATTTTCTCGATGCAGGCGGACATTCCTTGCTCGCCACGCTCACGTGCAAGCGCATCGGAGAAACGCTCGGCGCGAATGTGAAGCCTGGACTGCTGCTCGCGCATCCCGCTTTCGACGCGTTCTGCCGCGCGCTTCGCGAAGGGCTCGACGACCACGACGCATTGCCGCCTCTCATCCCCTGTATCGACGCACGAAGCGGCGTACCGATCATGAGCGGCATCGCCCAGGCGATCTATCACCGGGCCCGTCATAACCCCGCGGACAACGCATACAACATCGTCGTGCGCGCGGATTTCAGCCGTGAAGTGAATCCCCTCGCGCTGCACGCAGCGCTCAAGCGGCTATTCGCGCGCGATCCGCTTTTCCGCGCACGCCTCACGGACATCGACGGCGGCGTCCGGCTGATGCCGGCTCCCGCCAGCGACGTGTCGATCCCGCTCGAAAGCGCGACGGCGCAAAGCATCGATGCGCAACTCGACGCCTGTCTTGCCTCGCCCGTTTGCCTGGCGGACGCGCCACCCTGGCGTGCCCGCATGTTGATCGATGTCGAAAGCGGGGTGAGCACGGTGTTGTTCGCCATCCATCACGCAATATTCGACGGCTGGTCGCTGAAGTTGCTCCTCGAGGAGCTTGCGGCGCTCTACGAAGGAAAGCCGCTCGACGATCGGGCGCTGAACTGGTTCGACTACTGCGCGTGGATGTCGCGCATGCAGGACTCGCAGCCGGTTGCCCGCGCTCAGGCTTACTGGTCGAACAAGCTCGCGGGCGTGCCGCTGCGCGTCGACTTGCCTTTCGACGCCAGCACCCGCGCGCCGAACGCCAACCGCGCATTGACGATGCGTCTCACGCGCGAGCAGACCGACAAGCTGCGACGTATCGCGCAGACACGCAACACGACACTCTCGCCCGTGCTGTTCGCGCTGCACCTCGTGTGGCTGTGGCGTTTGACCGATCAGACCACGCTCGCAAGCGGCTATCCGCAAGCCGGACGCGATGTGCCCGGCAGCGAAACGCTCTACGGCATGCTGGTGTCGATGGCCGTCATGACGATGCGCATCGATCCGCGTGAGCGCTTCGGCGATCTGGTCTCGGCCGTGCAGGCGCAAATGCTTGCGGACCGCGAGCATTTGCTGGCCACGCCTTATGAGGCGGGCGTCGCGGACATCGGCGCGGTCAACACGCTGTTCAGTCTGCAAAGCGGCATCGATCTGAATGGATGCATCGGCGATGGAACCGTCACCGTCGAAGAGTTGCCGTCGCGTACGTCCAAAGTCGACATCTCCGCAATTTTTTATACGAATCCGGATGGCGGCATCGACGGCCGCCTGGAATTCGATGGATCGCTCATCGAGGCGCAATCGGCCGAACGCATGACCGAAGTGCTCGCGACGCTCATCGATGCCGCAGCGAACGAACCCGACGCACTAGTCGGCGAACTGTCCTATCTGAACGAGCGCCAACGCGTGCTCTTGAGCGGCTTTTCGCACGGCATGCCGATGACGGAAGCGGCGATGTCGATACCGGCACGGTTCGCATCGGTCGTCGCGCGCGCGGGCGAGCACGTCGCCATCCGGTTCAACGATGAATCCCTGCGCTATGACGAACTCGACGTCCTCAGCAACCGGATCGCGCATCAGCTTCTTTCACATGTCCCGGCGGGATCATGCGTGGGACTTTCCATGGCGAAAGGACCGCTTCTGATCGCCGCAATCATGGGCGTGCTCAAGGCCGGCTGCGCATACGTTCCGCTCGATCCTTCCTATCCCGCCGAACGGTTGCAGCACTTCGTGGCGAACTGCTCGCTGACTGCATGCATCGCGGATGCGCAGGGTCGTGCGAGCCTCGCCGCCGCGGATCTCGCGCATCTGCAGTGCGTCGATGCCGACGAACTCGCGCGTGATCGATCCGGCATGCCGCACGCGCTGCCGATAGTCGCGCCCAACGCGCTCGCGTACGTCATTCACACCTCCGGCTCTACGGGCAAACCCAAGGGCGTGCTGATCGAGCATCACAGCGTGGTGCGGATGATCGATGGCGCCGCGTCCCTCCTCGGATACGGTCCCGGATGCATCAGCACGCTGGTCGCGTCGACCAATTTCGATGCGAGCGTGCTGGAGATGTTCATCGCTCTGCTTCACGGCGGCACGTTGATCATCGCACCGGAAGACGCTCGACGCGATCCGGACATGCTGCACCGTTTGCTCGAACGTGAACACGTCACGCACGCCATTCTCGCGCCCGTGCTGCTACAGGGCTTGCCGAAGCGACCGCTTCCCGACCTTCGGATGCTTGCCTTCGGCGGCGATACGCTGGACGAAACCGCTGCGCGCTGGTGGGCCGCACATACGCGCCTGCTTTCACTCTACGGTCCGACCGAAGCGACTGTCATGGCAACCGGCGGCCAGATCACGCCGCAAGGTCGCGTTCGCGTACTTGGCAAGCCCTTGCCGGGCTACGACGTGTACGTGTTGAACACACAGGACCAGCTTGCGCCGCCCGGTTGCGTGGGGGAAATCTGCATCGGCGGCGATAATCTCGCGCGCGGCTATCAGAACGAAACCGCGCTCACGATGAGCCGCTTCGTGCCCGATCTCTTCGCTGGCAAGCCGTACGCGCGCATGTATCGCACGGGGGATCTGGGCCGCTATCTGCCCGATGGAACGATCGAGTATTTCGGTCGCAACGATGCGCAGATCAAACTACGAGGCTTTCGCATCGAACTGGGCGAAATCGAGCACCAGCTAATGAGCGTGCCTGGCGTGGAAAGCGCCGCGTGCAGCGTTCAGGGAGAAGGCGAGCAGCGATACATCGCGGCGTACTATGTGCCGCAGTCCGGGACGCGCGTCGATGAAGAAACGCTGCGTCGACAGATCGCGACGACGTTGCCCCTTTACATGGCGCCCGCGCGTTACGTAGAGCTCGCGGTCTTGCCGATTTCGGGCTCGGGCAAGATCGATCGAAAGGCGCTGCCGGCACCGTCTGCGATGTCGAACGGCGAGCCGCCGCGAGCGGGCGTCGAAAGCGACATCGCGGCGATCTGGTGCGCGCTGCTCAAGCTAGAGCAGGTGAGCCGCGAAGATGATTTCTTCAGACTTGGCGGCAACTCGATACTCGCCATGCGCATGCACGCCCGGGTTCGCGCCGAAACAGGTCTCGAATTCGCGATGCCCGCTTTCTATCGCGCGCCGACGATTGCCGGATTGACTGCGAACGACCGCGCAGACGATATCGATCGCGCTGTGGCCGATGCCGCCGCGCCGCTCGCCCTGATCGACACGACGCTGCCCGCGTGGGGCGAGCGGAATGCGTCGGCTATCAACAGCGTGATCCTGACTGGCGCAAGCGGATTCGTCGGCATTCATCTACTCGACGCGTTGAGCCGGCGGGTGGGGAAGGTGTTCTGTCTGCAACGCGCCGCCAGTCCAGCGGACGGACTCGCTCGCATCGTTGAGGAAGCGCGCGCTGCGGGACTGGCGATCGACTTCTCGCGTGTCGAAGTGATCGGCGCCGACCTGAGTCTCGCCGGACTCGGGCTCGCCGCTGCCGACTGGCGACGGCTCGCCGAGGAAGGGGATGCCATCCTGCACTGTGGCGCGCTCGTGCATCACCTGCATGGCTACGGCAGTCTCAAGGCGGCAAATGTCGGCGGAACGGAAGCGCTGCTGCAACTGGCGCTTTCCGTACGCAAGAAACCTGTGTGCTTCGTCTCGACCATGTCCGTGCCGATGATGCTCGAAGACGCGCAGCGTGTCGAAGAGCGTATCGATGCGGCGCGCCCGCTGTCCGACAATGGCTATCTGCTGAGCAAGTGGGTGAGCGAGCAACGCGTGGCCGCGTACAGTCGCGCATACGGTCTGCCCGCGACCGTCGCGCGCGTGGGCAATGTGACGGGACATAGCGAAAGCGGCTTCAGCAACTATGAGCACAATCACTTCTGGCTGTTCAATCAGGGCTGCGTTCAACTCGGCGCTTATCCGGCGACGGGGCAAACCGTCGAAATGACGCCGGTCGATGTGCTTGCCCGCGCCCTGTGCGCGCTCGCGTTGCATCCGCGTGAAGGGCTCTCGGTTGCAAATCTTCAGAACCCGGAATATATGGCGCAGCGAGAATGGTTCGAGGTGCTCGGCGAATCGGGCCTCGTTGCAATGCCGGAGGCGCCGGACGCGTGGAAGCAGCGGCTCGCCACGATCGATTCCGCGAATGGGCTCGCGCTCTTGCGCGACTTCTATACGGGCGATCTGACCTGGCACGACATGCCTGTCGAGCAGATCGGCACGATTAGCCGCCTGGCGAGCGCCGACGTGAGTCTCAGCGTCGATTACTCACGGCTGATCGGGGTTTATTTGCGCTACTTGCGCGCCGAAGGCTTCTTGAGCACCGAAGGAAGCGAGGCCGAGACGGCGCACTTGTAAAGCGCCGCTGAAGCGAAGGAGAACGGTCTCTGGCGTTGAGACGGCCGTGCTCACGGTGCCAAATGGAAAACCCGGTCGGTAAAGCGACCGGGTTCGAGAGGGGCTTGTATCGAGACATAACTATTCTCGCGATGATTGACCTGAAAAACGGAACACCACGTCTCAAACGGATGTGGCGTGTCGCTTTGACAGAACGATCATGGGGGCTGCCCAACTGAAGGCTCGTGGACGTGAGCGGCAGAAGCTCCTTCCACCAGGGGAAAAAAATCGCGAAGGCAAAGTGAGGGCCGCGACGGCGCTTCCTCGCATTCAGGCTAATCAGGGTCTCGGCACGGTCTCTGATTTACTAGCATTCCGCTAGCCGCCCGATTGCCTTCAAGAAGCCAATGGCCGGCGATGCCGCACGGACGCATCGACAACGTGGATAGAACGAACGGTTTGCCCGTCTGGTTCGAGACATCTGCGCGGCGCAATCCGCGCGGGAACCGCTAAAATCGGGGTTTTCGCCCGGAATGCGTGTATGTCTTTTGCCTCGCTTGGCCTGATCGAACCCTTGCTGCGTAATTTGCAGGGCCTCAATTACCAGACACCTACGCCGGTGCAGGCCAAGGCGATTCCTGTTGTGCTCGCTGGCAAGGACGTCATGGCTGCCGCACAGACCGGCACGGGCAAGACGGCGGGCTTTGCGCTGCCGCTGTTGCAACGGCTGGTGCAGCACGGCCCAGCGGTGTCCAGCAACCGCGCGCGTGTTCTGGTGCTGGTGCCCACGCGTGAACTGGCTGAACAAGTGCTGCAAAGCTTCATCGATTACGGCAAAGGCCTCGACTTACGATTTTTGGCGGCCTACGGCGGTGTGAGCATCAACCCGCAGATGATGAAGTTGCGCAAAGGCGTGGATGTGCTCGTTGCCACGCCGGGCCGTTTGCTGGATCTCAATCGCCAGAACGCAGTGCAGTTTGATCAAGTACGAACGTTGGTGCTGGATGAAGCCGACCGCATGCTCGATCTGGGCTTTGCGCGCGAACTCGACGCCGTCTTCGCTGCGTTGCCTGCGCAACGCCAGACGCTGCTGTTCTCGGCCACGTTCGTTGATGAAATCCGCGACATGGCGGCGAGCATTCTGCGCGACCCGGTCAATATCAGCGTCAGCCCGCCCAATGCCGCGGCCAGCAACATCAAGCAATGGGTGGTGCCGGTAGATAAAAGGAACAAGCCGGACCTCTTCATGCACCTTGTGGCCGAGAACAAGTGGGAGCACGCGCTGGTGTTCGTCAAAACCCGCAATGGCGTGGATTACCTTGCGGCCATGCTGGATGAAGCGGGCTATGCGGTCGACACCATCCACGGCGACAAACCGCAACCCGCGCGCCTGCGTGCGCTGGAGCGCTTCAAGACAGGCGAAGTCAATATGCTGGTGGCGACCGATGTCGCTGCGCGCGGACTGGATATCGACGACCTGCCGCTAGTAATCAATGTCGATCTGCCGATCGTGGCGCAAGACTATGTGCATCGTATTGGCCGTACCGGCCGCGCGGGCGCGAGCGGCGTGGCGGTGTCCCTCGTGTGCGCCGATGAAGCGCCGCAACTGGCAGCGATCGAAGCGCTGATCCGGCAAACGCTGCCTCGTGAAGAAGAGCCGGGTTTCGAAGCCGAACACCGCGTGCCGCAAACCAGCGCGACGGGGCAGATCATCAAGAAACCCAAAAAGCCTAAGAAACCGAAAGTGCTGCAAACTTCGACGGCGCTCAGCAAAAAGGCTGGTCCGCGAACTGGCGAAAATAGGCGCAAGCCTCCGGCGCAGCGCGCTGAGGGCGCGGGTCAAGGCACAAGCGTGGCCAGCGGTAATCCATTCAGCGTGCAAAAACCCCGCGGCAAATCTGCGAGCAAGTCAGGTGCGGGTTCACGCACACCGGCTGGCAAAACCGCGGGTGGCCGGACGAAACGCTAACCCGGAGTAATGTCGGCGCTGGAGCAGGCTGCACTTCGGAGGATCTTGCTCGGAGCCCCGGATCAGGGTGGCGAAGGTTACGTAAATTTCCGGCGCTATCAAGCTAGCGGTAGAAAGAGAAGACGCGCGTGAAGCGGTTATCCGGATCTTCGCACTTTGAATGAAGTCAAAAGGCGACATTTCAACTTGGCCGCTACACTCTAAAAAGTTGATACATTATATTATGTTAAATCATGAGTAAGGGCTAAAAACAAGCGACACCCAGATTCCCTCACCGACCAAGCACACGCCCAATTCGCCGCGCTGAACTTCCACAAGCGCACGCCGAAGAGTACCTGCGGCCGCTCTTGACCGCCTACGACGCTGAAACGATCAAAGACTCTGGCAATTGACGCATCCGCAATGTATCTGTACGCGATAACCGTCACGACGTGGACGCAGACACGCTTGAAAGACTGGGCGCTGCAGACTCCGGCCTTCACCGAAAACGTGTCGTCCCGAAATACTGCTTTGCGCTCGCCTCGAATGCTCGCAGATAGCACGCCCTATCCGAATTCGCTCTGGAAGATTTGGAATCAGTTCAAAACGAACGGCTCGCTGGGAAAACGAATACGCAGACGGTGACGAGCGCGTAACCGGATGACACTGGTCAGAGCGCGATCCTGCGGGTAGCTGCAGGCACGTGCAAACCAATCTGCACGACGAGCCTCCATGTCATGTTAAGTAGTCTTTGACGACAGCGATCTGCGCATCGTCCATCAGGGCCGGCGCGTGGCCGCAGTCCGGAAATTCGAAGGCAGCCACGCGACCACCGCTCGACGCCAGCCCGCGCCTAAGCATGGCACCCACGGTGCTCCGCGCCAGCAAGTCCGAGTGCTCGCCGCGCAGGATGAGCACCGGGCCGCCGATCTTCTCCCAGACATGCCATAGATCCACGTCCAGCCAGATGGGAAATGCGAACCGCAGGCCGATGCCGGGATCGAAGCGAAACCGAAAGCCGCCGGTGCCGTCAGGGACTGCGCTGTGCTCGGCAAGATGACGCCACTGGGCATCGCTGAGTGTGCCAAACATCGCGTGGACTTCGCGCAAATGCGCGTCCACTTCGTCGATCGAAGCGAAACGCCAGGAGCGCTTCAGATAAACACCGACCCGGCGCAATGCGGCAGCCGAGACGAGCGCACCGAAGTCATTGAGCACGAGTCGACGCACCGGCGTCCCCGGTTCCGACGCCATCAGCATGCCGATATGCGCGCCGAACGAGGTGCCGATCCAATCGACCTGTTCGACGTCGAGGCGAGCAATCAGCGTCGTTAGCGCACGAGTGTAGGCACGATCCGTGTAGTGCGCGGAGGATTCGAGCCAGTCGCTCCGTCCGTGACCAGGCAAATCAGGTGCGACAACTCGCACGCCCGCCTCCGCCAGCGCTGCGGCCAGCATGTCGAAGTCACGGCCCGTGCGCGAAATTCCGTGCAGACAGATGACGGTTCGTTCCGCTTTCGCCGGCCCCCACTCGACGTACGCAAGCTTGTGAAAGCCGCCACGTCCGAGCACGGAGACCTGTTTCAGCCGTGGCTGCATCGCGTTCGTGTCCAGTGGCAGTGCGCGCACGCTCAGGGCGCGCGGCGCAGATCAACGTTCAAAGTCCGACGCTCAGTCGAACACCACCACCTGCCGAATCGCCTTGCCTTCGTGCAGCAAGTCGAAACCGCGATTGATCTCGTCGAGCTTCAGACGCCCCGTCAACAGCTTGTTCACCGGCAAGCGGCCCTGCGCATACAAATCGACATAGCGCGGAATGTCGCGCGACGGCACGCACGTACCGATATAACTCCCCTTCAACGTCCGCTCTTCCGCGACGAGACTGAC
Organism: Caballeronia insecticola; assembly: GCF_000402035.1. GTDB lineage: Bacteria > Pseudomonadota > Gammaproteobacteria > Burkholderiales > Burkholderiaceae > Caballeronia > Caballeronia insecticola. The sequence continues at coordinate 422,411 of NC_021288.1, read as the reverse complement.
CGCGGGCAGCGGCCACAGCGCCGTCGAAGGTGGAAGACCCGCCGTGACGGTCATTCCTCCGCGACGCGTGATGCGGTACGCCAGGTCCAGCGCGCGAATCGAACCGGCAAACTCGAAAGCGAATTCAACGCCGCCCGCGCTCAGTTCGCGGATCTGCTCCAGCGCAGTGTCATGACCCGCGTTGACCGTGTGCGTCGCGCCCAGCGCGCGTGCCTGCTCCAGCTTGGCATCCGACAGATCGATTGCAATGATCTGCCGTGCGCCCGCCGCATGCGCGCCAAGGAGCGCCGCCAGCCCGACGCCGCCCAGCCCGATCACCGCCACCGATGCGCCCGCGCGCACCTGCGCCGTGTTGACGACCGCGCCCACGCCCGTTAGCACCGCGCATCCGAAGAGCGCGGCTTCGTCGAGCGGAACGCTGCGATCGATCTTCACGACCGAGCGGCGCGACACGGTTGCATATTCGGCAAATACCGAGCATCCGAGGTGATGGTTCAGTGCCTTTCCTCCGCGCGTAAGACGCCGCTCGCCGGAAAGCAGCGTACCTGCGCCGTTCGCGGCCGCGCCCGGTTCGCACAGGGCCGGCCTTCCTTCGGCGCACGGCGCGCAATGGCCGCAGCTCGGCACGAATACGACGACCACGTGATCCCCAACCTGAAGGTCCGTGACGCCCGCCCCCAGCTCCTCGACGACGCCCGAGGCTTCATGCCCGAGCGCCATCGGCATTGGGCGCGGCCGGTCGCCGTTGATCACGGACAAGTCGGAGTGGCACAGGCCCGCCGCCGCGATCTTGATCCGCACTTCGCCCGGGCCGGGCGGCGCCAGATCGATTTCTTCGATCTTCAACGGACGCGTATCGGCATAAGGCGTGGCCGCCCCCATTTCCTGAAGCACTGCTGCCTTGATCTTCATTTCGCTATCTCCGTGACGCGGTTTCTGAGTTCTTCGACAAGTACGCGACCATTCTCCGAATAATCGACCGGGACGATGACAAGCTGTACCCCGCCCTCCTCGAACGCCGACTCCAGCGCCGGCGCCAGCCCATCGGCGGATTCGATGCGCCGCCCTTTTGCCCCATAGGCCTCGGCATACTTGACGAAGTCGGGATTGCCGAATGTGAGACCCCAATCGGCAAAGCTGTCGACCGCCTGCTTCCAGCGAATCATGCCGTAGGCGTCGTCCTGGATGATCAATACGACGAGGTTCAGCTTCAACCGCACAGCGGTCTCGAGTTCCTGCGAGTTCATCATGAAACCGCCGTCGCCGCATACTGCCATCACGCGGCGGCCGGGATAGAGAAGCGCGGCCATCATGGCCGACGGCAGCCCCGCGCCCATGGTTGCAAGCGCGTTGTCCAGCAACAGCGTGTTGGCATTGCGCGTTCGATAACAGCGCGCGAACCAGATCTTGTACATGCCGTTGTCCAGCGCCACGATGCCCTCGGCGGGCATGACCTCGCGCACGTCGTGAACAATGCGTTGCGGCGTCAGCGGAAAGCGCGATTCGTCGGCGCGGTCGAGCGTGCGTTTGAGGATGCCTTCGCGCAACGGCGCCAGGGCAGCGGCGTTCGGCAGCCTGCCTTGCACCAGACCGGCGAGCCGTGACAGGCTCAGGCCCAGATCGCCCACGACTTCGGCATGCGGGAAGAACACCTGCTCGACGCTGGCCGGCGTGTAGCCGATATGAACCACCTTGGGCCCCTTCGGCCCCATGATGAACGGCGGCTTTTCTATGGTGTCGTGGCCGATCGCGAGAATCAGGTCGGCTTGGTCGATCGCCTCGTGCAGATAGTCGCGTTCGCTGAGCGCGGCCGTGCCCATCCAGAGTTCGGTGGCTTCGTTGCTGCCGATGGCCGCCACCGTGCCCTTGCCCATCTGCGTGTTAAAGAACGGGATGCCCGTGCGCCGAATGAAGTCGGTCAACTGCCCCGCGAGCCGCGGCCGGTTGCTGTCCGCGCCGAACATCACGAGCGGCCGTTCCGATTGCATCAACAACGCAGCCGCGCGTTCGATGGCGGCATCGTGCGCCATCGGGAGTTCGACGGGATGCAAGGGAACGATCGTCACATCGTCGCTGACCTCGACGGCGGCCACGTCCTCGGGCAACTCCAGATGCACGGGACCGGGACGCTCCTCCGCGGCCAGCCGGAAGGCATCTCGCACGACGGTCGGAATGCTCGCCCCGCTCACGATCTGCCGCGACGCTTTGGTCAGCGGCTTCATCGTCGCGACGATGTCGACGATCTGAAAGCGCGCCTGCCGCGACGTCATGATCGCTTTCTGGCCGGTGATCAGTACCATCGGCATTGCGCCGAGCTTCGCATAGGCCGCGCCCGTGACGAGATTCAGCGCGCCGGGGCCGAGTGTCGCCATGCATACGCCGGGCGTTCCAGTCAGACGTCCATGCGTCGCCGCCATGAAGGCCGCCGACTGCTCATGCCGCGTCACGACGAGCTGAATGCTCGAACCTCGCAACGATTCCACGACGTCGAGATTTTCTTCGCCGGGCACCGCGAAGATGCGCGTGACGCCTTCGTTTTCCAGCGCCTTCACGAAAAGATCGGAAGCTTTCATCGGCAGTCTCCTTGCAACTTCAAACTGCAGTGTGTGGGTGAGAACGGCTGCGCGGCGGCGGACTCAATCATGGATGTATCGCGCGGCGTCGGCGATCGGTTCGCGCGTAGCATTCTCGCTGCGGCCGACGACAAACGCGCTGGCTTCCGTGCGACTCCCGACAATCCGCGATGCGTCGCCGCGCTCACTGAACGCGGCGCCCAGCTTCATGCGCATGAACGCATTCGACGTGAACCGCGTGGCCGAGCAGTAGTAGCGGGACTGCAGTTGCCGCGCCATCGCAAAGTATGCCTCCGCTATCGGTTCGTCGAGGCGACAGCCGTCGTAATTGACGATCAGCGACACCTTGTGGCCGATGCCTTCGCACAGCGCTTGCATCACGCGGCGCACGCTCTCGATGTCTTCCGTCGAGCGAATGCCGATGCCTTCGAAGTTTGCGAACAGCGTGTTTCGTTCGGTGTCGTAGCTGAGCCGGTTGCGCACTTGCCGTTCGAACAGGATCGACGAAAGCTCCAGCAACTGCGGCAGAAAGATGCCCGGGTCCATCAACCGCACGTGGCGCATGATCGGCGTGAAATCCATATGAGCCAATACGTCCCGCTCGAGATCGATGCCCGGCGCGATCTCCGTCAGTTCGAGCCCTTCAGGCACGCGCCGAAAGACGCACCGCTCGGTCACATAGAGCACGGGTTGACCGCGCTCGGCCGCAAGCGATCCGTTGAACGTGATCTGCTCGACGGAATCGACGAATTTCTTCTTCGTCCCTTCCCTGACGATCGCAAGGCGCCCGTCCTCGACGCGTACTTCGAGACCACCCGCTGTGAAAGTCCCCGCGAATATGACGCAACGCGCGTTCTGACTGATGTTGATGAAACCGCCGGCGCCCGCCAGTCGCGGCCCGAAGCGGCTGACGTTGACGTTGCCGCGACGATCGACTTCGGCCATGCCGAGGCAAGCGAGGTCCAGGCCGCCTCCGTCGTAGAAGTCGAACTGCTGGTTCTGATGCAGGAGCGCATCGACATTGATGGCCGCGCCGAAATCCAGTCCTCCCTGAGGCACGCCGCCAATGACGCCCGGCTCCGCGGTCAAGGTCAAGTGGCTCAGCAGGCGCTCTTCCGCCGCAACGGCCGCGACGACTTCCGGAACGCCGATGCCCAGGTTGATCACGCCACCCATCGGCAACTCGAACGCGCATCGGCGTGCAATCACTTTTCGCTCGTCGAGAACCGGACTTCCCATCGTGCCGACCGCGACCTTCGTCTGAGCCGAGAACGCGGGGTTGTATGCGGTGCCATAGGTCTGAGGTTGAGCACCGGAACGCGCCAGCACGACGCGATCGACGAGAATGCCCGGAACCACGACCGCTCGCGGATCGAGCGTCCCGCTTGCAACGATCGTTTCAACCTGGGCAATCACCAGACCGTTCGAATTGTGCGCGGCCATCGCCGCCGCCTGCGCGTCGAGCACGAGTGCTTCGCGTTCCATCGTGATGTTGCCTTCGGGGTCGGCCGTCGTCCCCCGAATCAGCGCGACCTTGAGCGGAAACACTTTGTAGAGAAGCCAGGTCTTGCCGTCGATCTCGATCGTGCTGACCAGCTCTTCGGTCGTGGACGCGTTGATCTTTCCGCCGCCGTGACGCGGATCGACGAACGTACCCAGGCCGACCTGCGTGAGCGTCCCCGCCCGGTGAGCCGCAATGTCCCGGTAGAGATGCGACATGACGCCGAGCGGCAGGTTGTAGGCCTCGATCAGATCGTCGGTGGCCATCCGGGCGAGCTTCGGGACCAGCGACCAATGTCCGCCGATCGCCCGCTTGATCAACCCCGGCAACGCAATCCGGTTGATTCCCTGATCCTTGCCGTCACCCGGCGCGGCGGCGAACACCAAGGTCAGATCGCGCGGCGCGCCGGTGCTCTCGAAACGTCGTTGCAGCGCGATGATGAGTTCGTCCGGCGTACCGATACCGACGAAACCCGAGCAGCAGACGGCATCGCCATCGCGAATTAATCCGATCGCTTCATCAGCGGTCACGATCTTGTCTTTCATGGCGAGGATCTCGAGTAATTGCCCGTGCATGCCAAAACGCGGTCGACAGAGTGAGCGTGAAAAACTCAACCGGCTGAATGCGGATTAGGCGTCGATGAACGAGGGCCGGTCAAAATGGCGACTGCTGAGTGATAAAGCTCGTCCGTAGCAGGCGACGAAGACTTTGCGAAGAAATCCATTCGCGCCCCTTTCACAAAAAGGAAGGTCAGAAAATGAAATTTGCTGCATTGCACCATTAAGGTCATCATACGGTAGTATCGCCTGGCGTCAAGCAACCATTTTTATTTTCCCGCTAATTCTTCTTTTAAACAGATCCGTGGTTTCTCGTCTGAATATTGCGGCGCTCGGTGTCAAAGCGCTCCACATACTCAGCGGCGCCAAGCTCTTCCGGCCTGATCGGTCGTTTTGCCCTTCTCTGCTCAATTAAAGCGGAAATAAAATAGGGCGGCGTAAAAAGTACGGGTGACGAAGGCGATATTTGAATAAATTAGATAAGGCTTGACCATTCAAGGCGATGCTGTAGCATGAATTTTATCGTGCGGCGCAACAAAAACCTCACGCCTCAATCAAAATGCCGAATCTGTGCAGACCCAAACGGAGTAATTCATGTTCTTCTTTCCCCAGCAGCAGATAGCATCATTTCAAAAAGCTAGTTTCCAGGCCTTGATGAGTTTGACCAATAAATATATGGACGGTTTTCAAAAGCTGACGGAACTTAATGTGCAAACCATTAGGACGCTTGTTTCTGAAAACGAGGGTGTAAGCAACCCGACGCCGGAAAATGCGAGTGACCCGGGCGCATGGCAATCGAAATTCCTGACGCAAGTGCCGGAAAAAGCAGCGTCATATCGGCGGCATTTTTTCGCGATTGTTTCCGGAACGGGCGAAGAAGTGGCGCGAGAGGCGCAAAGCCAGTTTGCCTCATACGGCGGTCACATGAACGAGATCTTCAAGACCGCGGCCGATAGCGCATCCGAGGTGCAGGAGAAAGCCGCTGTGTCCTTGGAGACGAACTTCAAGCAAGCCACCGAAGCATCCGTCGAGGCGACTGCTGGCGCGGCGGATGCCGTGGCGAAGAATACTCAGGCTATTGTCTCAGCTACGACCGATGCCATTAACACCGGCGCCGATTCCGCGACGAAGTCGGCGGACAAGGCGAATCAAAAGCGCTGAACATCTGCGATCCAGCAGTTGCACGGTAAGCCACTGCGAAGACAATAACAAACCCGCTTTCGAGCGGGTTCTCGCATGCGGACAAAGCCCTGGCCTCGGCCAGGGCTTTGTCGTTTCAACGACGCTCATGCTGAAGAAACCGAGGCCAGCCCGGCACGAGTTCGGGATGGTGACGCGTGAGGAACTTGCTGCGCAAGATCGATGCAGCCGTGGATTTGCGGATCGTCTCGAACACAGCAAGCAGCCGTTCAGGCCAAAGGGATGACGACAAGGAAACGCAACGCGAGCCCTGCTCAAACTGCAATCGGGTATCGTATTTCGGGCTCAAAACGACAGGCTGGCGGGACCCCGCGACAAATTAGCGCGAGCAACGTCGATTTTCGATCATCTGATTCGTCGTCAGTGAAACCCATTCAAAGGATCTCCCATGAAATACCTCGGCTTGGCCTACTTCACCCCCGAAAAATTCGCCGCGATGGCTCCAGACGACATCAAGGAACTGGTGAGCCAATGCCCGGCATTGGACGAGAAGATGCGCGCTACCGGCAAGGTGCTTGTTTCCGCCTCGCTCGGCGATCTGGACAAGTGGAAAACGCTTAGCCCGCGCACCGGAGAGACGCGCGTCACCGATGGGCCTTACACCGAGGCGAAGGAGGTCGTGGGAGGCCTGTTCATCATCGAGGCGGACAGCCCTGACGAGGCGTTGCGCATCGCGTCCATGCATCCGGCTGCCACACTCGGCGAAGAAGGCGGGTGGGCTGTGGAGCTTATACCGTTGGATTTCTATCTGGCTCGATGAGGATTGGGAAGGCTTTTTCTGGAAAGTGGTTGCGGTCGTTTTATCACAGACGCCACTGTGTTGAGGGTCAGCGCGGCGATGTCCGATGCTGGCCGCTCAGGCCAGCGCGTTCAACGAATTTGCGTCTCAGATCGCGCAAGTCTCATTCATTCAGATTTCGCAGAGCCTAGCGTGGTGGCTGCGGCAAAATTTCTGAAGAAGGCGTTGCGAGGATGGTGTGCGGCGCAATTCGACCCATTGCGGTCGGACAACTCTCTCCAGACCGGTCAGCGCCCCAAATTCGCGTTTTGAAGATTGAGGCACTCCTAAGCGGCCACTGGCGACCTCACCCAACCGGCCATGAAGGGACGGTCGAGATCGCCGTCCAATTCGGATGGACGAGGACCCATCTGCCCTCGTTCAATGACCGATATTTTGCGAGCGAATTGCGGGTGACACCGTCTCCGCCCGGCCACGAGCCATCCTTCAACGAGTGGTAAATTCGGCCATTGGAACGGCTGCAATGCGTCGGCTACGCGCCAGCGAAGTGGTAGCGCTGAAGGTCACCGAAGTCGACAGCGAACGCATGACACTGCTCGACACGAGCTTTTCGCCGCCCCTCGACTAGGTGCGGATCGCGCGCACGAACCGGAGCCACGGCGTCGGAGGCTCCGACCAAGCGCTCGCGGGCCGTGGCTCTTCTTCATCGCGTAAGGCGGAAGTCTCAACGAAAAGCGCAACGTTCCATGTCCGCGGGTCGACAACGCTCTTGTAAGCAACCCCGTCGAGCCTCCCATCTTGAAACTCGAAGTCCCGAAGGAACTCTGACACCACTTGCGAAGGTAGATATTCGACATGCACGCGATCGTCTCTAGCAACCGGACTTGTGACCTCCTTCGCGAAGCTGTTCAAAAAACGCAATCCCAGGGTTTCTTGACGCGTTGCGTCCGAGAACGGTCCTGGAATCGCCGGCAAGTTGCGCAGATCGAGAATCCGCGCTTCTCTCAACGTGCGCCAGCAGCCAACCCGTGAAGAGGTAGCCCTAGTTTCCTTCGTCGCACCAGTTGCGGAAGACGCGACATACATCATTGGAATGCCAGGTGGATTCATGCGATTGCTCTGATTGGCAAACTCCTTTGGCGGTGGCCCGAAGTCGCGCCAGGTAACCGACTTACCTCGCTTGATGTCGGGTCGCGCGCGCCAGAGCAAAGTTCCCGGCGGCAACTTCCGAATTAGCCCAAGTTGGTCACTCATCTGCGCAATCGCACGCAGCAGCGAACCACACGAGTACGAATCCCTGTCCTCGTCGTTGCCGCCAAGGCTGTGAAAGAAGAACCGGCGTTGATGTTTTACGATCTCGCAGAATCTTTCCCAGCTCGTTTTTAGCGCGACGTCTTCATCCAGACTAAGCCAGTCATAGTCGCACCAGACCTCGTCGTCCAGCGCATGAACGATCGCGTTGTACAAACGGCCAGTTTTATCTCGCGGTAGTTCGACGCAGATGTCCTCGAAAACTATTTCGGCCGTGTCCCACGTGCTGCCTTGATACCCACCTTCTGCCGACTCGTACGGCAATTGTTCCGCAGCCCGGCCCCAGAACTTCTCTATGTGGCCTTCAATAAATTCACAAATCTCTCCGAGCTGCGTCGTGGGCGAGTCATACCCGCCACAGGCATCGCAACCTCTCGGGCCGTTTTCGCTGCGGATCCACGCCCTTATATCAGGATCCGCAAAGCATGAAGAGCAGACGTACCAAGTGGAACTCATAAATCGCCCAGTTTTTGTTATTGAAAGATACGGAAGGTGGCTCACAGTCACGAGCCGCTCGGTTATCGTGCCCGATTTTAACTTTGGCCTTGGTCGAAGGTACGCATGCGCACAAGCTGGATCCGGCTCTTCGCGTTGAGGAGGGAGTAAATGGCTTTTGAACATCCTAATGGCCATCCCAATGACGGAGATCCAACGTCCGTTGTACCTTGAAAGCCGCCTCAGATGCGGCGGGGGGCGACGGGCCGCAACGGGTCGAGAGTACGCTCTGCCGACTGGCCGCTTACGGGCCATAGAATTCCAGTGACCGCTTCCAAGCAATGAGTTCAGGGAGCGGACCGACGCAGCGCGACCCAAAGCGGAAGTTCGATGAGGAACGGCCGATGACTGCTCCGCAGCGAATAGCGGTCGGTCGTTGAGCCACGACGAACGCTAGGCGCCCAGCCGGAAGCAGTCCTCCGGAACAGCCGGGTCAAGGCAGCCAAAAGCGCCAGGTCGAGTTCTCTCGCCTGGCATCGCAGCTAATGTGCACGACTTAGAGCGAGTAGCCGTTCTTCGCTGTTTTCAAGAGAGATTGCCCGTAGCTGCTCGGTTGCTTGATCTGCCTGCTTGCGAACACGTTAATGTCCAGGGCGAGCTTCCCACGGGCAGTGGTGATCTGTTCGAGGCCTACCGGCGTCAGAACGAGGTAGCAACCCTCGCCCCACATAGACTCCGCATCGATATCAACCGGGCCGGCGTCACGCCACCAATGGAGCTTTGCGACCACAGCCCCGCTCGCGTCAAGGAAGACGCTGGGTTCTTCGGTATGCGCTCGCCATCGAAGCCTCATCAACCAGTTTGGGCACAACGCGAATGGATAGGCTGCTGCGTCGAAGCCCATGTCCACGGAGCAAACAACTCGTCTTACCAGCGTCGGAGCCAATTCATTATCGAAGGCGACGTGCTGGCCTAGCCACACAGCGATTGGCAATGCAGCATAGCACTGGCCGAAGTCCTCTCCATCAGTTTGTGCCGAGGGTGCTCGAAATCTGTAGAGGCGCTGCTCTGACAGGCGTGGCCTGAATACTTTGAAACGCGACACCTCAGCCACGACTTGGCCATCGTGGTGTGCCGGGAAGGACGCAACGTCGCTGTCGACCTCGTCAAGCCACTTCTTATCTCGCTCGGACCAACCCGCATGTCGGTCAAACAGCGGCATGCGGATCCATTCTGGGCGTACTCGCGGCAACTTCAGCGGCCGAGGCGGAAGAGGACAACCCAAACGCTCCAACAGCGTCGGCCTGTAGCGGCCGTTCAACTTGCCTGCTAGCCGCAGTTCTCCCGCGACATGGCGCAGAGCGGTAATGGCAATGTAGGCATGGGGTTTCAGGTATGTGATCTGCATGTCGAGTGCGCGAAGCTGGGTTTCAAGCGTTTTGACAGCAGAAGGCCCGAATGCCTCGAGTCCGCCCCAATCTTGGATGAGCATCGCCGCGCGTTGACGGATTGTCATCTCGTCGATGCCTGCCGCTTGCGCAAGGTCCTGTGCTGTCGAGCGCAGCATCTGGGTCCAGCCAAGCGGCGACTCGACTCGCATCGCACCAGTTCTCTCGTCATTAAAGGCATGGTCGCCCTCTGAGGGGGGCTGCAGTTCGAGGCTATAGAAGAACGGCAGTGGCTTCGCGTCCATGGAGGCTGCCACTCCCCAAAGATACGACAAGAGCGCGGCTGACTCTGCTACCGAAATATCGCGGTGACTGACCAACGCAGCCACGGCAGTGCCCAGCTCAGGTGCAAGGCCCGCGGTGTCAACAGCCAGCAGCGTTCCGAGCGCTTGCAGGGGGGCATCGGAATCGCCGGTTAGAAGTCGCCGCATAAGGGACTTGAACAAAGCTTGACCGTATCCGGCTTGCCCCGCCAAGCGCAGCGTGCAGTTGCGAGCGTGTCGCTGAACTTCGATAACAGGAAGCCGATAGGCAAAGTGCAGCAAGTCCTCCAGAAGATCCGTGTCGCTGAGCGGTAGCTCGCTCGGCTGGAATGATCGTCCAAGCTGGAATTCGCGAGTGCAGACCATCTGCTCCTCAAGCAGCGACCAGATGGCCGGCCAGTCCGGCGTCGCGCTGATTACTGGCAATATCGAATCCAGGTCTGTCAGCAGCGACTGGATGCTCTCCTCGCCCGCCGCCACTGAATCGACGATGTTCTCGAAGGCGACTGGGGACGTGGATGGCCCCTCCAAGAGCTTCTTCGCCTCAAAGTAGAGGAACTTGCCGCCACCCATCCATTGGCTCCAGGCGCTCCAGGGGTCTTTGCTTGTCGCGTAGCCTTGAATCAGCTTCTTGGCGTACTCAGTCTCACCTGCCTCAGCTAACCGCTTCACCATCAGGAAGCGACAGCGTGCGTCGTCCCGCAAGACTTGCCAACGCTCAAACATCCTCCGCACTGGATGAAGCGGAGCTTTCTCGGCCAGATATCTGAATCGGTACGGGGCGTTGTAGTTCAGTTCGTCGCCATCCGCATCAAACTCGAGCTCAAGCTCCTCGAGAGTGGCCGCAGAGTCATACTTGCTGGGCGTAGACGAGTGTCGAGGTTCTGGCGCCTCTGACGTCCATCGGGCTACAGCGGCTTCAAGCTCCGCAGACGAGAACCCATGTCTTCCGGCCGCGGCGCGAAGACGTCGGAGCAGTCCGACCCTCTCGTGTGCTCTGCTGACTACCTCGATCGCCCCCAATAGCATCAGCGTGAGCGGCTCAATCTGGCCGGGGCCTGCCGCGTCGGCGGCGGCGTCGATGAAGTCGCCCACGTGATACGGATCCCGGTAGTGCGGTTCCATGTAGAACGGTAGGCAAAGCCCGCACCAGACGGTAGCGCAAGGCAAGACGAAGTCAGGGCTTCGCCGGGCCATCCCCGTCGTGAGCAGATCGACGCGGTTAGGCCAGCCAATCAGCTGCCAGTCTGCCAGTGTCTTTGACACCTCGAAGCCGAAGCGAGGCCCGACCTGCATCGCTTCCTCAATCAGCGACATGGTCAGGCGGTGCGCGGCCGACGACCCTTCCGTTTCGGTCATGCCGCCGACCTGGCGCATCAAGCTTGAGAGCCGCTTGACACGGCTCTCCGGGTCAGCAGTGTTCGCAAGGACCAGGATGTCCCGCCAGATTACGTACTGTGGATCTTTTTTGGGAGCTAGCGCATAGCCAAGGCATTGCTCGGGAACTGTCGCCAGCAACTGCTTCGCCCGTTCTACATCTCCGACCTCAACCAACTCGATGGCTAGATCCGCCAACCCGTCAATCTGTTCGCTCGGCGTGCTTTCTCGAAGCTCTGTCACGAGCGCGTTGAGCCGGTCGACGGCCCCCTTACGGTCACCGTCAACCCGATACGCATCGACGGCCAACCGGCGCCGCAGGTACGCAGTCCCCCCCAGCGTCGATGAGGCGATGGCTGCGTCAATTTCTCGAAGTACTGCGCGGTACTCATCCTCGCCACATTTGGCGCTGAGCCTCAGCAGCGCCTGCGCCAGTATGGGGATCGCTTTGAGGGCCTGCTGGATGCGATATGGCTCGCTGCTGCCGGCTTCTGGCGTCAGACGTAGCAGATACCCAAGGGCAACGCGGGCTTCGGCCTGGATGCTGCCTGCCGGCACGGTCGCGTTGTCGGCGTCGGAGCGACCTAGAAGCACGCCTATCGTCGAGGCGTGCTGCTGGAACGGACGAAGGAAGGAATGCTTGGATGGTGTTGCGCTTGGCCGTGGCTTGTTGAGCAGCATGCAAAGCCTCGCGTGATGCATTACCGCGCCGACCAGATCACCCAGCCCAGCCAAGTCCGTCTCGTCGTCGCACATGGAGATCATCGGTGCGACCAACTTGTCGAACAGGGCTTCGGCGAGGTCACGACGGCCAGCTTGGAATGCAATCAGTGCCATACGGCGGCGGTAGCCGTTTGGCACCTCATCGAAGCTGGGAAGGGCGACAGCGGCGTCAAATAGGGCAAGCGCTTGCGCAACGTCGCCATGCCGACTTGCTAAAAGCCCTGCGCGAACTATTACAGACGGCTTGTCTTCGTTGTCTACTCCGAGCTCGCCGCAGAGTTCTTGTGGATCGGTGCCAACTTTCTTAAGGAGCGTTGCCTCTGCGGCTTCCCTCCTCAAATGTTGGCGCAGCGCGCTGAACGTTTCTGGATCCAGCTTATCGGGCTGGCGTAGCCTCTCTGCAGCGAGGTGGTCAATCGCTGTCTGGATCTGCTCGGTGTCCCGGAAATGAACGACGCGCCTTGCCCACCTCTCAAATTCCTTGATGTTGTGGTCGTGCCCGTGGTTCTGGAACTTGGACGTGTGGAGCTGCGATAGTGGTTCGAGGCTTTCAAATAGCTCCTTCGCGCGCTCGAAGTCGCCTCGCGCCAACAGAGCGTCGACAACCTCGTAGCCCTGGCTGGGGAAGTACTGCACGAAAGAGACGGCTGAATCGATGTCCCCGACTGCCAGCATCGCCAGTGGAAGCTGGTTGGCATACTCAAGGGCTGTTTCGCGCCGGCCCACTTCGTCACTACACAGCAACAGCCGTGTGAAGGCGGTCGCATCGTGCGTTCCACGCACTGCTAGCAGAGCCAGCCGGATATCGGCGTGGATCTCGGCGATAGAACGCCCGTCAGCCAGGTGTTGTCTGAAGCGAGCGGGCATCGCCAGCGCAAGCACATCGGCACCGTCGCCGGCACGGGCGCGGTAGCGCAACTCAAGCCACCGCTGCGCCGATTCGTGCGGCGCGTTCTTCGCCAGTTTGGCGAGGTCGCGGTACACGCGCTGGGAATATTCGGCGTCGACGCTACCGAGGCGGATTCGCGGTTGGGCGATGACGAACAGCCTGAAGCTGTTGTGGAACACACTCCATCCCTGGGGTGAACTGCGGAGCAGGTGCCGTGCAACGACCAGTGCTCGCTCAATCGCGAACTCCTTGACCACCGTGGCCAGCAGCCGCAGGTCCATGGGTGCCTCGGCCCGGGCGATGAAACCAAGCACGTCCATGGCATCGCTGTCGCTTGCAATTTCGCGCCAGGCGGCGGTATACACGGTCTCAATGTCACCGTCGAACGGCATCCCGCCACTGAGCAGGTGCTTGCGGCCGGCTGCGCCCGCGTGCAACAGCGCCTGAATCAAGTAGCGCGTTGCCAGCGGATGGCCATGCGTGAGCTTGCTCAGCTCTGATCGCGGAATGTCGGCAGGCAGGCCAAGAGCATCCGCCATCCGTGCGACCTCCTCGCGGCCGAGGGGGCTCATGAGAACCAGCCGCTCGTTCTTCTCCGCTTGTTCCTTAACAGCGGGCTTCAGATTCGCGAGATCCAGCCGCTGCGTGCCGAGGACGAACACAACCCCATTTGGGATGGCCGCGGGAAGAGGTAGCTCGCCCAGCAGCGAATTTGTCGGCCGCTCTTCGCGAGGCACATGGTCGAGCCCGTCGACGACGATGATCGTTCGGATCCCGTCGCGGTCGAAGCGTTCCCCAGCCTGCCGCACCAGGACGCCGAACTGTTCGCGTCGCTCATGCAGCGAGTCATCGCGAAGACGCAGTCCGGTCAAACCGCTGTTGCGCAGCTGCGTGCCGACATCGGTCAGAAAGTTATCGGCCTCTCCGCGACCCACGCCCTGGGCAGCGCCCGGCACGTACGCCAGGTAGCGGACGAGCCGGATGTTTGCTTCGGTGGCCAGCGCCACCTGTAGGAGGGTGGATTTCCCGGAGCCAGGCGGACCTACGAGTGAGACGTAGCCCTGGCCGGTGGTTTGCAACGCGGCCAGCAGCTTGACCTCAGTGCCGCGGTTGCGTTGGACATACGCGCCGACTGGAAACCGATGGATGAGCAGCGTCTTGGCGGGATCGCGCCAGCCAAGCTCACGAAGCAGCTCATCACGCGTCCACCTGTCCTTGTCGCGTGCGTCGGCGACTAGTTTAGGCAATACGCTGGCAATCTCGGATGCCTGTCGCGCCTGTTCGGCGTTCAGCTTGTGCGCCTGGATGAAGTCCGCCGCAGCTCCGCTTACAACACGAAGGCCGTGCAAGAACTGTTCGAAGTCGTCATCGTCCAGTCCGGCTTCACGGTGCAGGTGGTCGATCAGTCGGCTCCATTCCGGCATGTGCCAATCCGCTAGCGGTCGATTTGCATGCTGCTGGAGCTCATCAAGAAATGCCGCGCTGTGGGGCGGCGTACCGTCGCCTGGCTTGTCAGTAATCGACGGAAAATCATTGACAACCAGGCGAATCTCGATGCGGCTTCCAGTGTTGTCCTTGCGCAGGCATTGCCAAGCATGAACCAGGGGTTTCAAGAGGCCGTTGGCGCCAGTAAGCAGCGTCTCAACAGTGAAGGTTCCAGGGAACTTGGACGTCTTGAACTGGTGGCCGACCACCAAGCCATCGAAGCCGAGTACCAGGTCGTCGGCAATGCCCGCGTTGCGGTCGGCGACGCCGATCCACATCAGCTCGTCGCGCTCGAGCGCTGCATAGATTGCAGCGCCCGCCCTCTCATACTGGCCGATATATCCACGGAGTGCTCGGCGCTCGCCTTCTGCTGGCGCCGTGGCAGGAGCTGTAGCTGTGAATGGCTTCGGTTTTTTGTGCTTGTTCGGGGCCATGGAAATGGATTGGGTAGTTGGCCGGAATCAAAAGACTTGCGTCAGCATCACCCTGGCATCCATCACCAGATGGGTAAGCTGATGACTCACCGACTGCCGTTCTGCAACAAAGTATGACAGGCGCCGATCGAAGCGGTCATTCGTGAGCTTGGTCGTGAATGACTAAGATCAGTGTGAAGCCGTCGCTCAGAAGTTCGCAGCGACAGGCAGCTCTTGGCCGCATCGTGCCCGACAGCGACCGCTCCAAACCGACCCGAAGCTGCCGGTCCCGCGGTAGTAAATTGAATGGCAGCAACGAAACGTGGAACGGTAATACCGAGCCTTCGGACGCGCAACCGTTTCGTATTGCGAGCATGTCATAGGCGCCAACAGACCGGTATTGCGAAGTCTACACAAAGCGCTTTACGTCTCCGAATGATCGAAGCATGCCTTGCTGGATTTAAATTGCAACCCGTGTGAGTGGTCTGCCCATTACACTCAGCGCGTTGTCGCGGCTCAGGTGTTCTCAGGCAATGAGGGGTGCGTACTGGGTTTTGCAGACCTTCTTAGGCATCCGCTGCCCCCACTGCGGCATCCCACATCCCCATCGCGTCGGTCACGGCCTTCTCGATGACGGCATGCCGGACACGATCGCGGGCGAGCACAGACAGTCCCTGGAAAAAGCAGTCGAACGCGTTGGACAGCGATGCTGGATCCGTGCTGCTGCGCAGTTCCCCACTCTCAATGCCCCGCGCTACGCAGGCGCGAAAGCCGGCGCGTGTTCGACTGCGCACCTCACGAAGCAACTGGGTGACCGCTTCGCTGCCGGTGGAACTGGCCCCGACAACGCCCAGTGCGACCATACAGCCTTTCGGGTGGCCGCTCTCAATCTGCATCCTTGCCGACCGGAGCAGTGCCAGGAACACACCTTCCCGTGGCGAAAGCGACGGGTCATAGAGGCTACGGGTCACCTTGCCGTAAATCTCCATGTATCGCTCCAACGCCTCTTTGTACAGCGCCTCCTTAGACTCAAAGGCCGCATAGAAGCTAGGCGCGGAGATGCCCCCGCCGATCGCCGCCTTTAACTGCGACAAAGACGTCGACTCATAGCCATGTTCCCAGAAAAGGTGCATCGCCGAAATGATCGCCGCATCACGGTCGAACGCACGTGGCCGACCCCGCTGAACCATAAACATCTCCGCCATTCAAAATATATATACTAGTCGATACACAATCTCTGGACAAGTCGCGACGTACAACCTCCCCGCACATGGTAGCGGGCCGTTCAAGAACGCAGTTGACGCGGCCTTCCAAGTTCTCTTATATTTATACCGGTCGGTACGTAAATCCTGAGCAGCGCGGGGTCATCACACGAACCCCGCATTTTTTTCACCATATATGTACCGTTCGGTACGGAAATAACCTATGTCCAGAGAACTCGAAGCACGCCTTGACGCCATCGAAAGCCGCTTCGCCATCGATGCGCTGATCGCCAACTACGCCGAGGCGTTCGACACCATGAACCTCGAGCTGCTCGCCACGCTCTGGCATCCCGAATCGCGACTGCTTCTGGGTGCGAACGGCAACGCCGATGGCCTGGATGCCATCCTGGCGCAAGCACGCATCAACATGAAGCGCATGCCCCACATGCATCATTGGATGGCGAATGCCCTGATCACGGTGGAGGGTGACAACGGCCACGGGCTGGTGGCGGCGGACTGTCTTTTTTACGACGTCGATCAGGGCACGCTTCAAGTGAGCGGCCAATACCGCGACCTCTATCAGCGACGCGAAGGCCGCTGGGCATTCCTGGAGCGCACCTTCACCATGCACTACGCTACGCCGCTCCAAAACTGGCACCCCATCACTGGAACAGAACGCTTCGGCCTCCCGGCCTGACGCGGCCCCCGACCGCCTAACCTTATGCATACGACAACCTCTTCCACGCGTCGATGGTCGGCGTTCGCGGTGTTGCTGGTGGGAGCATTTCTGCCTCCGCTGGACTTCTTCATCGTGAACGTCGCCCTGCCGTCCATCCAAAGCACCCTCCACACAAGCGCTGCAGAGTTGCAACTCGTTATTTCCGGATACGCCGCGGCTTACGCGGTCTTCCTTATCACAGGAGGACGGCTAGGCGATCTCTTCGGCCGGCGGAGGATCTTCCTGATCGGCGTCACGGGCTTCGGACTGACATCGGTGATCTGCGGCCTCGCATCGTCACCCGCCATGCTCGTACTCGGGCGTGTGCTGCAGGGCCTGAGCGCCGCCGCCATGGCGCCGCAGGGACTGGCCTCCATTCACGCCCTGTTTCCAGAGAACGAGCGCGCGCGCGCCTTGGGCCTCTACGGCGCCGCGGTGGGACTGGCCGCAGTCGCCGCGCAGGCGCTCGGGGGTGCGTTGATCTCTGCGGACCTCTTTCACTTGGCGTGGCGCGTCGTCTTTCTCATCAATTTGCCCGTCGTCGCTGCCGTCCTGATCTTCGGACTGCCGTTGCTACCTGACGTCCGCGGTGACAGCCCGGCACCTGTAGACCGGATCGGGGTGCTACTTTGCGCGCTCACGCTGGGCTTGCTCATCGTGCCCCTGGTCGAAGGGCGGGAGTTGGATTGGCCGTGGTGGGCCTGCGCGATGCTCATTGCGTGCCCCGTCGCTGCCGTAGGCTTCTGCCGATATGAGATGGCCTACGCCCGCCTAGGCGGCGTGCCCCTGATCAGCGTGGAGCTGATCCGCAGGCCTGGTCTGATGAGCGGACTTACGGGCGTCCTCTTCTTCTACGTCGTCTCAGCATTCTTCCTGACGTTTTCCGTCTACCTTCAGGCGGCACTTGGCATGAGCCCATTAGAGACAGGGCTGGTTTTCTTGCCATTCGGGGTCGGCGCCTTTATCGGGCCGTTGACGACACCGCTGGCTATTCGACTCTTCGGCGACCGCGTCCCCGCCATCGGCATGATGCTCGAGGTCGCCGGCTGCATACTCCTCGCCGCCCTCGTGGCCGGCGCGCCCGGACAGATGCCGGCTCAGTTTCCGCTGATCGGGGCGGTAGCACTCCTGGGATTCGGTCAGGGCTGGGCGCTGCCGACGCTGGTGCGCTCGGTTATCAATCGAGCACCGGCGACCGGTTCCGGGATGATCGCGGGCATCACGAATTCGGCGTTGCAAATCAGCGCAGCACTGGGTGTCGCGGTCATTGGCGGCGTCTTCTTCAGTGTCGCAGGGACTTCACCGGATCCGGAAATCCTCGCCAGAGCACTTGTCGTCGCAATGATGTGTGTCGGCGGCAGTCTGACCGTTTCCGCCGTGCTGTCTATCGTCGCTTCAAGATCGAGCATTCAGGCCGCTGCAAGGACCGCGCCTCGTTGAGTCCAGCCCGCCATCACTCGCGGCAAAGAGAACATTGATGCTCGTTCCCCCGGCATGCACGGCAGTCCAATTGCGAGCCGCACCAGCCGAGCGCCGCGGGGCGTGCTCCGCGTCGATCCTGCCGGATGCAGGGCCTTGGACATGAGGGCGGAGATTGAACAGTTGGGGATCGTCGACTTGAGATGGATGCCCGCCTGCTGACACGCTTGCGCGATTAACGTTCCAAACGGGGATGTCTTGTTTGAAAAGCGCGGTGGGTCGCGAAAATAGAGCGGCTAGATACATCTGTTGTTTCCCCCCGGCCCGATTGAAGGGAGTCAGTTAAGCGGCCGTTATCAGGAGTGAACGAGCTGTTCAAATGACGGCTTTGCGAGAGGGCTGACCGGCAGAAATTGGCCGAAAGGGATCCATGCCGATGGTTTATCGCCGTTCCACGCTGTATTTTTGATAACGATCATTCGCGCTTCGCCAGATACGCGTCGATCAGGGCGACCAGTCGGTCCCGTCCGAAGCTCGCGTCGTGTCCCGCGTGGACGATTTGCACGGGCAAATCGCGCAAACGCTTCATCGTACGCACATAGGTCAGGATATCGGCGCCGCCGATCTCGTCCAGCAGCGGGCCATCGTAGATCGCATCGCCGGAAAACAACGTGCCGGTGCTCGGCTGCCAAAGACCGATGCTCCCCGGTGAATGACCTGGCAGATGGAGGACTTCGAAATGCCGGTTACCGAGATCGACAATATTCCCTTCCTTGACAATTTCCGTGACGGACGCAGCTCGCACGCAGTAGTCGGTCATCTGGTAACCGGCATTTGGAACGGCGGTGATCAGATCGCCATCGAACGGATAGCCGAATTCGTGGTATCGACGAATCGCAGCATCGCCCAATACCGACGCCAGGAGCGTGCCGCGCTCGCGTGGCGAGCGCAGATTGTCGGCCTCGAGTTCGTGGACAAGCGTGTGCTCGAACTCGTGATGTCCGCCCACATGATCCGAGTGCGTATGTGTTGCGACTGCTGTCACGTTCTTCTGGAGCAGATGCCGGGCCGCGTCACGCAGGCTGGCGATGCCCATTCCTGTGTCGATCATCAGGTCGCGGTCGCGGCCCCGCACATGCCAAATATTGCACCGCATCAGAGGCACGACATGAGGTTCCCAGAGCAGGGTGATTTCATCACTGATGCGCTTGAGTTCAAACCAACGGTCGGCAATTGGCAGCATGGATGTAGAGAGTTTGCCCAAAGTAACGGACGCTGATCAAATCTTGCTGCAGGTTCAAGGATCTCGTCGAGTTGGAGTATAGCTACCTGACGTAAGCGAAGCACCTTGTTCAACCGGCGGCTACCTGACGCCGAGCGACGCCGCACGACCCATTGCCGACCTTCGGACGAAGCCGCGCGAACGCCCGCTTTGCGACCGGGTCCGGTCGCACGGTCAATGGGCGCGAGACATACCAGAGCGGACCCCAGTGCGCTATTCCGAGCGACCTGACCGCTTGGGTCGTGACTTAAACCGCACGAGCTCTTTGTCGGCGAGGACGTAGTCGTTGCAATCATTAAGGCGAGCCAAAGCTAGATCCAGAAATGCTCGCACTCGCTTGGGCTGAGCTGTTCGGTTTCCGTAGTAAAGGTGCAAACCGATGTGCGCACTTATATGCTGCAGGAGAACTGGCACCAGTCGTCCCGCACGGATATGGGATGCAGCCGAGAAGCTCGCAAGCTGCCCCATCACTTGCCCGGCGAGTACGGCTTGCACTTCAAGCTCCGTATCGTTGGTGGCAAATGCGGGCGACATCTGACGATGTTCGAGTTTTCCATCGACGGTAAAGTACCAGGGCGCGACCTTGCCTGTGACCGGATGCCGAAACACGCTACAGCGGTGTGCCGTCAGGTCATCCAATGTCGATGGCGTCCCGTGCGTTTTAAGGTATTCGGGCGTCGCGCATACAATCATCTGGATGGGGAATAGTTGTCGACCGATTACGCCTTCGCTGGCCGACATCCCTATCCGAAATCCAACATCGACGCGGTCAAGCACCCAGTTGCCAATACCATCGTCGAGATGGACATCCGGCTGAATGCCGGGGTGCTCGCGACAGAATTCGTCAAGCAGCGGCATGAGGATAGCGGCGAACGACGATTTCGGGCCAACGATGCGCAGCGGCCCTGTGACCTCCTCCCTGGACTCCCGCGCCTGGGCAAGAGCCCGGTCGAGTGCCGCGAGAGCGGGCTGCGTGTTCTCCAGAAAACGTTGCCCCTCCTCGGTAAGGGCGAGGCTGCGCGTCGTCCGATGTAACAGGCGGACTCCGAGATGTTGCTCCAGTTGCGCGATTGCCTGACTGGCGGCCTGGGGCGTGACGCCTTGCGCCAGCGCGGCCTGCCTGATACTGCCGAGTTCGACAGCTTTGGCGAACGTCGCGATCGCCCTGAAGTCGTTGATGGGCATGTTCGGTCCTTCTGCCAAGGTTCAAATAGCGCGGACGCGCGGATCGTCAGTATCAATCCTGGCTTGATACTGGTACAAGTCGAAATCGACTATTCGCTTGAAACCGAGACGCCTAAAGTAGTTGACATCGGGCTACTGCCCTCGTCGTCTACTGCAAGGAGCGCATCTTGAACAAAAGACAACTCGGCAACTCGGGACTGGAAGTATCGGCGATCGGCCTCGGGTGCATGGGGCTGAGTCACGGTTACGGACCGGCTACCGATAAAACCCGAGCAGTGGAATTGATCCGCGCTGCCTTCGACCAAGGCGTGACCTTCTTCGATACCGCAGAGGTCTACGGGCCTTATCTCAACGAGGAAGTCGTCGGCGAGGCATTGGCGCCCATCCGCGATCAGGTGGTGATCGCGACGAAGTTCGGCTTCACCTTCGGCGACGACGGAAAGCAGCAAATCCTCAACAGCCGCCCGGATCATATCCGGCGGACGGTCGACGGCATGCTGAAGCGGCTGAAGACCGATGTCATCGACTTGCTGTATCAGCACCGCGTTGACCCGGACGTGCCCATCGAGGATGTCGCGGGCACTGTCAAGTCACTCATCGCCGAAGGCAAGGTGAAGCACTTCGGGCTATCGGAGGCCGGTGAGCAGACCATCCGGCGCGCGCATGCCGTGCAGCCCGTGACCGCTCTGCAGAGTGAATATTCGATGTGGTGGCGCGAGCCCGAAGACCGAATCCTGCCCATGCTCGAGGAGCTTGGCATTGGCTTCGTGCCGTTCAGTCCGCTCGGCAAAGGTTTTCTGACGGGCGCGATCGACAAAAATGCAACGTTCGGTAAGGACGATTTCCGCAGCGTTGTTCCCCGTTTCACGCCGGAAGCGCTCCAGGCCAATCAGGCACTGGTCGACGCACTTGGCGAGATCGCGAGGGGCAAAGATGCAACGTCGGCTCAGATCGCGCTCGCATGGCTGCTCGCCCAGAAACCGTGGATCGTCCCGATACCCGGTACGACCAAATTGCATAGGCTGGATGAGAACCTGGGTGCCGCAGCGGTGGACCTGTCGGACTCCGACCTTCAAAACATTGCCCAGGCGCTTGCGAACATCGGGATACATGGCGAGCGCTACCCGGCTGCCCTGAAGGCTCGCGTCGGTCGCTGACACGAGACAACATGATGTCCTCTCATGAGCGGAAGCGCCGGGCGTTTGTCGCTGCGGTCGCGGCCGTGCCTTTAAGCGGCGCGGTGGCAAAGGGTACTGTTCACATGATGAGGTCGCGCGTTCTTGTAGCCTACTTTTCCCGGTCCGGCAACACACGGGTTGTCGCCGGGCTATTGCAGCGGGCGTTCAAAGCGGACTTGTTCGAGATACGACCGGCCAAGCCATATCCCGATGAGTATCTCGCCACCGTCGACCAGGCTCAACAGGAGCGGGACAGCGGCGTTGAGCCAACGCTTGCGGCCCGGATCCCGGAACTGAGGAACTACGACACCGTCTACCTTGGATTTCCGATCTGGGGAGAGACCACGCCGCCAGTAATCCGCTCGTTTCTGGCGACCCACGACCTCGCAGGCAAGACGCTCACGCCGTTCGTGACCCACGGCGGATACGGGCCCGGAAACAGCATGTCCGTCCTCGCCGCCAAAGCGCCGCGAAGCAGGATCAGCAGGCCATTCGTCATGCAAGCGGATCAGGAGCGCAGGACGATGAACCTCGTCAATGAGTGGTTTGACGAGACCGGCCTGGACAAGCTATCCCAGGCGTCCTGAGCATTCCGCCTGGCACCATTCACTTTCAACACAAGGGATCGATCATGCTGGATGTGACACTGAACAATGGGATGAAAATGCCGATCCTCGGCTACGGGGTCTTTCAGATCGCGGAAGAGGCGGAATGCGAACGCTGCGTGGCGGACGCGGTACAGGCAGGCTATCGCCTGATCGACACGGCTGCATCCTACAAGAATGAAGAAGCCGTCGGACGAGGCCTCAAACATTGCGGGGTACCGCGTGACGAGCTTTTCGTCACCAGCAAGCTGTGGGTTGAGGATGCTGGGTACGAACGCACTCGCCTGGCCATCGACAAGTCGCTGAAGCGGCTCGGCCTGGATTACCTCGACCTGTATCTGATCCATCAGCCGTTCTCAGACGTTCACGGCGCCTGGCGGGCGATGGAGGAGGCCCATCGCGCCGGCAAGCTGCGTGCAATCGGACTGAGCAACTTTCAGCCGGATCGGCTCATGGACATCACGGTGTTCAACGATGTGAAGCCCGCAGTTAACCAGATCGAGGTCAACCCCTTCCACCAGCAAGCTGAGAGCGTCGACTTCATGCGTGAGTTCGGCGTGCAGGCGGAAGCGTGGGCACCCTTCGCCGAAGGCCGGAACAACCTGTTTCAGAATGAACACCTTATGGCGATCGCTCAGCGCCATGGCAAAACGGTTGGACAAGTGGTGCTTCGATGGCTGGTTCAGCGCGGCATCATCGCTCTCGCGAAATCGGTGCGCAAGGAGCGGATGCTGGAAAATCTCGCGGTCTTCGATTTCCAACTGTCCGAAGATGACATGCAACTCGTCACGTCATTGGAGACCGGCAAGAGCAGCTTCTTCTCCCATCGCGATCCGGCGATCGTGAAATGGATGAGCGAACGAAAACTTGGCCTCTGACGCAGTAGTCCGGCTAGCACCCCACAACCTGAAAGAGCGCAATCATGACCAAAGCATCTCAGACCATCGTCCGTAACGGCACGAAGCCGTCAATCAAGGGCCCTGAAAGCTGGTTTACCGGCTCTGTCCGTATCGACAGCCTATTCCAGGCCGAGGAACCGGCGCGTCTCGGCGGCGGTATCGTGACGTTTGAGCCTGGCGCACGCACCAACTGGCACACGCATCCGCTCGGGCAGACACTCGTCGTTCTCAGCGGCGTCGGCTGGACCCAATGCGAAGGCGGCCTCCGAACAGAGATCCGCGCCGGCGACATCGTCTCGTGCTCGTGCGGCAAGCGACACTGGCACGGAGCGGCTGCGACCACGGCCATGTCGCATCTTGCGCTTACCGAATTGCTCGACGGCAAGAATGTCGAATGGATGGAGCCGGTGACCGACGAGCAATATCACTCGGGGCCGCTGGTCACCGACTAACGGCGCTCAAACCGCGCGCCGGCGCATCAAGCTGAAAAATAAAATGCATGTCGCGCGTGCGCATTGGGGCTTCGGGAGGCCACGCGTTGGACGATGCGGCGGTTGATGACGCTTTTGCTTCTGGCGCTAAACCATCAAATCGGAAGAGCCGTGCGCTCGATGACTTCGTGCGCTTCTATCTGATGCCCGGAGTCGGACATGGTACGGGGCCGTTTCATCCGGCGATCGACTCGCTGTCGGCGCTCGATCACTGGGTCGAATCGGGCGCTGCGCCCGAGACCCTGCAAATGAGCGACCTCAACACGGCGAAGCTCGGACGCACGCGGCCGCTTTGCCGTTATCCCGCGTGGCCGAAATTCGTCGGCGGCAATGTGACCGATGTGGCGAGCTTTTCGTGTGTTGATCGGTAAGCCTCGAAATGAGAACGGCGGCGGTCTGCTGGCGGAGGCCGTCGCATCTGATCCTGTTCATTCCGACCCTTCACGAAACCTGCAAAACGGAGTCGGCGTGGCACGTCCGTTGCGCTAATAATCAAGCGCATCTGCTACTGGCTAATAGCACACGGCCGGTGTGCGGTTCTTTCAGTCATCGCGCCGGCGAGACTCGTCGCACTAGTTCAAGTGGTGTTCGTGACGCTTCTCTCTGCGTCCGGTCTCGGAAGATGATCCGGGCCGCAAGGATTTCCCTTTTCGATATCGCAACCGAGGATTTATATGACCGACCTGACATCGCAACTGGCAACCAATTCGACGTCGCGCGAAGCGGATGCCGACAAGGAGGCCTCCGATGCGCTCGAAAATGGCGATAAGGCCAAAATCGACAAGACGCTGGATGACCTGAACGTGTCGACTACCGATTCCGGGCGAGATCAGTCCCAAGACGAGGACACCGAAGGCTCGACTTCCTCGAGCAAGAACTTAGATAAGCAAGGCGGATGATCTCGCTTCCGGGAATAAGTGCCGGTATCTCATCTGCCGCCTGACGTGCCTTCGGTAGAGAGGATCGACAGGCTGCTTTGCCCACCGGCAATTCGTGAGCATTGGAAAAATATGGGTTCGATTCTTCACATGCCAACGAGGCATTAGAACCGAACTCAATCAACCCCGCATCTCAAGAGAAAAAGCCTGAAGCCAAACCTCCAAGTTCGGCCTCCGGACTTTGATAAATCCGCAGCGTTTCTTACTAAGATCGGCTATGAAAATCGGCATATTGACCCACATTCAACATCCGATTATCGAACCATTCGCCGGCGGACTCGAATCGTTCACTTATGATCTGACCCAATCCCTCAAACGTAGAGGCCACGACGTTACGCTTTTCGCCCATCCAGGCTCTGCTCTAGAACTGCACGTCACGCCCTTGCGTGCTGTCGGAGTGCATCGCAGTGATGTGTCGAGACACGAACACGATACCCTGAGCACTGCATTTATCGCCGAGCATCATGCGTATTTGGGCCTCATGCAAGCCATCGACGGTTACCGGTTTGATGTCATCTTCAACAACGCGCTCCATTATGTCCCCGTCACGCTCGCGAGCATGATTGATACGCCGATGCTCACCGTACTGCATACGCCGCCTTTCTTCGAAATCATCAACGCAGTAGCGGCAAGCAAAGCACACGGCGGAGCTTATTGCACAGTCTCTCAGGCGAACGCGGCGAACTGGTCGGACCTTGCGCCCGACTGTTTCGTTATACCAAACGGCATCGATTTGAACAGATGGCGTCCGGCTATCGGACCCATCAGCGATCACGCCATCTGGACCGGCCGGCTCGTACCCGACAAGGGCCTTCACTTCGCCATCGACGCTGCACGGCTTGCGGGCATTCCCCTTCGGATCGCTGGTCAAGCTCTGGATCCCACCTATTTCGATAAACAGATCGCACCCAGACTGGGCGGTAGCATTGTCTACCTTGGGCATTTATCCCGCGCAGCACTCATCGACGAGGTAAGCCACGCGAGCGTCGCGCTGGTCACACCTTGCTGGAGCGAGCCGTTTGGACTCGTTGCAGTGGAGGCGCTGGCAACGGGGACACCAATCGCCGCATTTGCGCGAGGAGCCATGCCTGAATTGGTGACACCCGAAACCGGCAGGCTTGCCGCACCGGACGACGTGGGTGCGTTAGCTCGCGCCATCATCGAGGCAAGAAAGTTGAGCCGGGCAGCCTGTCGCTTGCGCGCGGTCGAAAATTGGGGGCTTGAGCTGATGACCTCGCGATATGAAGCGCTCTTGAGCGAAGTCGCTTCGCGCGTTCCTGTGTATGACTGACGCGTCCATCGGCTATTACGCGCATCATCAAGGCGCGGGGCATGTCACTCGCGCCCTTGCGATAGCCGCTCATCTGCCAGGCCCGGTGACGCTTTTCGGCAGCTCGCTTCCCGAGAACGATATCCCGACGAATGTTTCCGTTTGTCGACTGCCCATCGACTTCGATAAAGACACCTTCCCTGATTCAACCTTTGAACCTTTCTACGCCCCGTTGAATGTACGTGGCTTGCGAGAGCGGATGAAGATGTTAGTCGACTGGTTCTGCGACGCATCGCCTTGCTTGCTGGTCGTCGATGTATCAGTCGAAGTTGCGCTGCTCGCCCGCTTCTGCGGTATCCCGACCGTGTACATACGCCAACGCGGGGCACGCTTCGATGAGGCTCACTCGCTCGCCTACGCAAGCGCACGAAGACTATTGGCACCTTATCCGATTGAGTTCGAACAGCCTGACGCGCCCGCGGTCTGGACGGCCAAAACCGATTACTCAGGCCTTATTTCTCGATATGAAGGAGTCGTCGCAACGCGTCCACGCGTTGAAAAACTTGTGACGGTTATAACGGGTCACGGCGGCACAGCAATCACACTGGCTCGCCTGGCCATAGCCGCTCGCCTCTGCGATGACTGGCAATGGGCGGTCCTTGGTCCGATAGCGCCGGACGATGCGGTAAGCCTTCCCGTCAATCTGCATCTTCATGGAGTGCTGGATGATCCATTGCCTTGGTTAAGTAAGGCAAGCGTTGTCATCGGCTCCGCTGGGGATGGTGTCGTGAGTGAGATCGCCGCGCTTCGTTGTCGATTCATCTGCATTCCCGAAGCGCGGCCCTTTGGCGAACAACAAGCGACTGCGCGAGTGCTGGATGCGGCAAAGCTGGCGATTAGTCTTTCCGCCTGGCCGCCGGCACAAGAATGGCCATCGCTATTGATTCGCGCGGAGCGGTTGCGCGCTTCAGCATGGGATCGATACGCGACGGACCGCGGCGCGGAACGCGCGGCTCGCTTCATCATGCAAACCGCAGAGGCGAATCTACCGTGAACGTTCTGACGTTGGTACATGGTCGCCACGATCATCTAGCAAATTTGATCCGAGGCCTTGAACGGTCGGTCGACTTGCCGCAGGCGCTGGTCATCGTGCAAATGAACGAGGAACAAGCGCAATGGCAAAGCAGCCGATTTTCAATTATTCATTGCATGGTACGCAGCGCCAATGACGCCCTGCCGCTCGCAGCCGCCCGCAATCAGGCGGTTTTGCACGCGCCGAGTAACGACCTTATATTCCTGGACGTGGACTGTATTCCCGATCGCTGGCTCGTCACGCGCTATAGGGCTGCACTTGCCCAACACAAAGACGCGGTGCTTCAGGGTGAGACGCTATATCTGCCGCCCGGCGTCGCCGGTGCTCTAACGTCGAATGAAGATCTTATTGAACGTGGCGCGACACATCCCGTGCATCGAGAGTACAGCGTAGGCGACTTGCTGCCGCATCACCTTTTTTGGTCTCTTAATTTCTCTTGCCGACGAGAGACCTTTGAGCGAATAGGCGGTTTCGATGAACGATACGAAGGCTACGGTGGCGAAGACACCGATTTCGCCTTCAAGGCCGCGAAATCGAACGTGCCAATTCGGCTCGTTGCTGCAACGGCGTTCCATCAATTTCATCCGAGCTACGACCCGCCGCTTAACCACCTCCGCGCAATCGTCGCGAATGCGCACTTGTTTCGCAAACGCTGGGGCATATGGCCCATGGAAGGTTGGCTGCGTCAATTTGCCGACGCAGGATATATAAACTTTGATCGCGACACTTTGGACCTGATTCGGATGCCGTCTGTGGATGAGATCAATCGGTGCGAGATCAAAGGCACCGATGATGCCCGATCCCGCGTCGAGCAATAGCGTGGCGGATCCTCGTAAGGGTTCTAATCGTCAAGCAGCCTGGCAAGGGCTAGCCCGGCACCGAGCGCTATATAGACGGGAAGAAACGAGCGTCGCGGCATATGCGCTTCAAATCCCGGCGTGATTCTTTTCGGAACGACGTGATAGTCGACAACGTAGGCCGTAGCAGCGGTCACCGCAGCCATACGGATAATGCGCGACGGTGGGGCTCGACGTCTCAAGAGCAGTGTTTCGAACAATGTTCCCCAAAATACGCTTGCACCCCAATGAATGAAAGCGCCGGTGCCGGTCAGGCGAGCGCTTAATCGTTGCTCTTTCATCGCCTCTACGGGCCAGATGCAGTGCGCGACTGCATTTAGAGGCGCGATACTGCTTGCACCGTTATGCGAAGCCTCGCGCGACGCAACTAGCGCGGAGGTGATCGCGGCAGTGGTTCCACTTGCTAAAGAGCGGCGCACCAGCGTTTTGACCTTATTCATAGGACGTCTTCATCGTTAAGAAGTTGGTTTAATTACCGGTCTGTACCATCGGCGCTAAGCACGTCCGGATGGCCGCTTTTGGCCTTCTGCATCGCGTCCACGCAAGAGACGAATGCAGTTTGCCATCTTGCGCAGGTGGGCGCGATATGCGCAACTTTGTCGGATCGGCCGATCAAAAACCTCCGCAGTACCCGTGCCTGCCGGATCGACTGCATTCCGTGAGACGAACGTTGATCAGACCCTGACGATCTAAAGGTCAACAATCAATTCCGCTACCAGCCGTGTGGTCCGCGTCAGGGCTCGTCAGAAAATAATCTCAGGCATAGGGAATGCGTGATCAATGGTCTCCCGCTGCATCACTTCACCAAGGTTCGTTTATGTCTCTTATTCTTGCTGGTCGGTTCGATACGTTCGAGAAAGCAGAACGCGCGCGTCAAAGCCTTATGGAAACGGGGGTCACACAGGAAGATCTGTCGGTTGTCTATGTGTCTCCGCAAGGTCAGCATTCGCGGACCCCGATCGGTGGGGATGCAATGAGCGACGAAGGGGCCAAGTCCGCGCACAAAGGGGCATGGAAAGGCATCGCAGCCGGAGCGCTGGTGGGTGGCGCAATGGGCGTCGCCATCTTTCTCGGCTTCAAGGCTCCGTGGGTCACGGTGTTTATCGGCATCGGACTGGGTGCGTATATCGGTTCATTGGCTGGTGCGATGTCGCATACACGCAAGTCCAAACAGGGCGCTGTTAGCCCCACGGACACGGCCGAACATGCGCGACATTCAGGCGTATTGCTCGCAGTTCATGTATCCGAGGAAGGCGCAGCGAGCGCCACTTCGGCGCTGCAAGCCGCTGGGGCGATGGATATCGAGCGAGCCTCCGGTCAGTGGCAGCAAGGGGCATGGGCCGACTTTGATCCGACTAAGGCGCCCCTGCCCGTTTGAAACCTGCGTCAACCGCTTCGTACGCCAACGGCGGGCGTGTGAACCGGATTACTCGTCATGCATCACATCCTCGCGAGACGCGTCTGAGATGACGGCAGCCCCCGTCGTCGTTTATTCGATGCTACCGGTCAAGACGTCGATCTAATGCCAAGGTGGGACAAGCCGCGCGAACAGTGCTGACCCAATTAGCTCTCGTCAAGTCCTGCGGCTTGAAGCTCACTAGATCTCATCGCGAACGCAATTCTGGTCATGCAACGCACGCTTTAAGTCAAAGACATGACCAGATTGCTGGCTTTAGCTATTTGCTTCACCCTCGGCTGAGGGCTCTTCCTTCGTTTCTTCGCGCTTGGTGTGCGGCTTTTTTCCCGGTTGCGGCGCATGTTCCGCATTAGGCGCGATATCTTCACCTTGATGCTTCTTTTCCTGCTGCACTTTCTTGTCGTGCGTGACATTGCGGGGATCGGTCATGGTGCTCCTTGATAGATGGTGAGGGCCGCGAAATCGTGGCGCGCCTACTAAAGCGCAGGTTCCGGACCAGCCAAAGGCCGAGGGTGCCGATCCCTATCGATGACAAGCTTTACCGGCTTTTCAGCGGGTCTTTGCATGTTGAATTCCGGTCGGCAATGCAGCCGACCTGCGCGTGACCGCGCGCCGCTCCAAGTCTTTGAAACATCCCTCGGCTCGAGCTGGTTCCAGCACAACGCCGACCGTTGCGGCATGGGCAGTTAGTTCCTGGCGGTCCCCATGCCTTGGGCGGATCGAGCTCATTTACGCTCATCCACGTGCGAAAACCCGCCGATTAGGCATCGCCCTGTCCTCTGAGCCACTTGGGAATAGCCCTTGCGCCATTACTTCTAATCCCACTTGCGAAAACATCGTTTGTTTGGGGTTCCTACCTTTTGGATTCTAGAAAATGCGCTTTCTCACTACACAAGACGGTCTTCCCCGCATCTCCTGGGGTGCCGTCATCGCTGGGGTCATCCTCTCTCTCATCGCTTATCTGATTTTTACGGTGCTCGGAACGGCAATTGGCGCATCTGTCCTGTCGCCGCTTACTCAGCCCGATCCGTCGCGCGGCTTTGCGTTCGGCTCAGGCGCTTACATGATCGCGATGACAGTGATAGCCGTATTCGTCGGTTCCTATTTCGCCGGCCGTTGCGCGCCCGTGCTGGGCTGGCTTCACGGCCTGCTCGCCTGGGCGGTGATGATCATCGTGATGGCGTATGGCGCAACATCGCTCGTAGGAAGCGCTGTCAACGCGGCGGGCAGCGTTGCGTCGACAGGAGCGACGGTAACCGCCGCAGCAAGTCCGTCCGCCGCCAGTGGCACGATGATGAATTCGCTCAAAGAACAAGTCCAGGGCGCAGTGGCATCGGCGACGGCCATGGCCTCCAGTCCGCAAGCCGAGGCCGACACGCGTCAGGTCGCTGACATGGCAGCACGCGGCGTCGCACGCGCCTCATGGTTCTCGTTTGCCGCGCTCGTAGTCGGCGCGATCATCGCCATTGTCTCGGGCGGCGCGGGCTTCCGTCATCAGCCGCCGGTCGAGGACGTCGGTGGCGGCGCATACGATAGCGACGCCGTCCGGTCGCCGAAACGGACCATACAGAGCAATCGCCCCGCGCACTGAACGACACATCTCGTGAACGAGAGCACAGACATGAACGGCGATAAGGCCGCTGGACCAAGTATTGGCGATGAGGCGGGCACGCTGATCGCGAGCGAGGAACGGCTCGCGCTCTCGACTCGTGAAGAGGAAACTGGTGCGGTTCGCGTTCGCACCGTCACTCATACCGAGCTGCGCGAACTTCCCGTTGTCTTGCACAGCAGCGCCGTTCAGATCGAACGCGTTGCGATCAATAAATTCATCGACGCCCAGTTCGCCCCTCGTTACGAGGGCGATACCTTGATCGTGCCCGTCTTCGAGTACGTTCCTGTCACGGACCTGAAGCTGATGCTCAAGGAAGAGTTGCGTATTACGACCGTCTTCTCTGCCGAGACCCACGTCCACGTTGCAGAGGTGCAGCGTCAGCAAGTCGTCGTAGAAAGACGAGTCGGATCAGCTGGAGACTGGATTGCGGACCCCGCGACACCGTCCTCAGGCGTGGGCGAGTCCGCTTCAAATCCCGCTGTATAGATTTATTCTTCCCGGCTGGCCTGAAGGCTATCCAAACTAATTCGGAGTTTTACATGAGCCAGGTAATCGTAGGTGTATTCGACTCGTTTCAGGAAGCCGAGACGGCGGTCTCTCGCCTAGTCGACGGCGGCCTCAACCGTACCGACATGGAAGTGCACGCCTCCGAGCAAGCAGACGGGGTCAGCGACCCTGCGCTGGCCGACGCTGGAACGTCGACTGCATCGACTGCATCGACCGACCAAGTCGGCGTATTCGGCAAGATCGAACACTTCTTTAGCAATATGTTTGGTGCCGATGACCGGCCGGAAGAAGTCGGCCATTATCAGGAGGCTGTCCGGCGCGGCGGAGCATTACTCACCGTCACGGTGATCGATGAAGCACACGTCGGCATGGTGCGCTCGACGATGCACGAGGCAGGCGCCGTCGATGTCGATGAGCGAGCCGCACAATGGACAAGCGATGGTTATACGGGCTTCGACTCGACGGCCAAGGCCTACACACCGGATGAAGTAGCCGCTGACCGCAAAGCGTTCGCGGTAACGCGCGAATCGCTTGACGTAGGTAAGCGTGAAGTGGAAACCGGCGGCGTGCGGGTCTATTCCCGCGCTACGGAAACGCCTGTTTCCGAAAGCGTGAATCTTCGAGAAGCACACGCGACGATCGAGCGGCGGCCGGTGGATCGTGTTGCCACCGCAGCCGATTTGACCGAAGGTTCGGTGGAAATTCGGGAGACGGCTGAACACGCGGTAGTGGCCAAGACGGCACACGTGATCGAAGAGGTCGTGGTGGGCCGTGAAGCGACGGAGCACACGGAAACGATCAACGAGACTCTGCGTGGTACGGACGTTGAAGTAGAGCGTGTCGACGCGAGCCCGCATGGCGTGCAAAGCACTGATGAGGCAATCATCAAAGCGCCGACGAAATCGGTATGAGCTAAAGGAAAGGCGCCGCCCTACGTTGGGCGGCGCTCGCATTCTCACAGAGCCAAAACCGAAAGCGCGAAGCGAATCAATGTTTCTCGCGGTGCTCGCTTCTCGCAGCGAGTTGCGGTCACTCGTCTTCTCGAATCCCTTCTGCCAAGCCGATGTAACTAAGCCAAAGCAATATTCGCTTTGATAACTGAGCGCTCTCTTGAGAAGGCGTGCAGCTGAAGCGACTCTTGGCGTGAACTGCGCGTTGTCGAAGAATGGATGCGTCATCGACGGATCGACGAACGTAGGTTCCGCCAAGTTCACGCGGATCACTTCGAGCAAAAGGCCCCTAGGAATCCAGTCAAAGAGGAAAGCACTTACCTAAGCGATGGGTCAAGATGAAAGTCGAGCGTTCGCAAGAGCGCCTCGAATTGAACAGGCTTTGAAAAGTGATAATTGAAGCCCGCTTGAATCGACGCTAATCGATCGGCAATGGACGTTAAAGCCGTCAACGCGATCAGCAACGGTTGCGGTTCGGAAATCATTGCTCGCACGTTCCGCGCGACGGCGCGCCCATCCATTTTTGGCATTTCGATATCGAGCAGGGCAATATCGGGATGCCAGTGCTGGATGGCGGTTAAGGCAGCGAGACCGTCGATGGCCGTTCGAACGTCGAAACCTTGCAGCATGAGAGCGGCCGCGCTCGCGTTGAGCACTACGTGGTTGTCGTCAGCCAGGAGAAGCCGGGGTGCTGTCGATTTGGGCATGGTCGTCTCGATGGCGTTTCCTACCTCAACGCACGTGGCATTCCCGGCGGCGAGAATATGCCGTTCGCCTCATCGCAACGTCGTCACCATCTGACTGAACCAACCGCCATGCCTGCGTAGCGCGGGCTCGGCGGCCAATCATGGAAGAGTGCAAAGGGGATGAGTTGAATTGCGGCGCCCGGTCCCAAGCACATCGCAATCGCGACGTTCCCTTCCCCGCCCGCAAGCAAACCCACAAGTACAATGACTCCGTGAACGCGCGCGCAACGGAGCCACCATGACGCACCCGGCGAACAACCTCTACGAACGCTGGCAGACGCAGATCCAGCAGGATTTGAATGCGCGCGTCGCGGCGCATCAGCACGCGGTGCGACAGGCGCAAGCGCTCCATGCACGGTCCGGCAAGCCCGCACCGCTGAACCTGATCGGCGACGGCGATTCCTGGTTCGACTATCCGCTGCCGGACCCGCTTCACGCCACCGACGTTCTCGAAGCTTTACGCAAAACCGGCCAACCCGCGCCGATGATCCTCAAGCTCGCGCACTACAGCGACGCGACCACCACGCTCCTCGGCGTGACCAAACGCAATCGCCTGATCGCGCAGTTGCAGGACCCGGCCAACGGTTCCATCGACGCCCTGCTCTTTTCCGGCGGCGGCAACGACGTGGTCGGCGACCAGTTCCGCTTCTGGCTCAACGATGCGAGCGCAGTCGGCGATGATCCCGCGCAAGGTGTCGACGTCGATCGCCTCGACCATATCTTTGGCGTAGTCGAGAGTGCGTATCTCGATCTGATCCGCATCCGCGACGAGTTCGCACCTCATGCGCCGATCTTCGTGCACGCCTACGATTTCGCGATTCCGACCGGCGTCTCGGCCTGCCATCTCGCCGGACCGTGGCTGCGTCCTTCGCTTATCGATCGGGGCTGGCCGCAACTGGCGCCCGGCAGCCTCATCGTGAAGAACATCCTCGTCCGCTTCCATGCGATGCTGCAACGGCTCGCCAGCGATCCCGCGCACGACATGGTGCTGGTCCACACGCAGGGCGCGCTCGCGCCGGATGACTGGGCCAACGAGCTGCATCCGACCGGCGCAGGCTTCGCCAAAATCGCGTCGTGTTTCAGAGCCGCGCTCGCTAAACGCTTTCCTCAGCGCATATGACGATGACATCGAAGAACGATGCGTTTCGTGGTCCGCTATCATGAGCCGCCGCACTACAGGAGAGTCATCTTGAGTCAATCGAAGATTCAGGCCGTCTACATGCGCGGCGGCACCAGCAAAGGCGTGTTCTTCCGCGACGACTGGCTCCCGCATGATCCGCTCACACGCGAGCGCATCCTCATGCGTGTGATCGGCAGCCCCGATCCATACGGCCAGCAGATCGACGGCATGGGCGGCGCGACATCGAGTACGAGCAAGGTGGTCATCGTCGGGCGTTCGTCGCGTGCGGATTGCGATGTCGATTATCGCTTCGGGCAAGTCGCCATCGATCGTCCGGTCGTCGACTGGTCCGGCAATTGCGGCAACCTCACCGCGGCGGTCGGGCCGTTCGCAATCGCGCAAGGCTTAGTCGATGCGCCACGCGACGGCATCGCGACCGTGCGCATCTGGCAGGCCAACATCGCGGCGAAGATCATCGCGCATGTGCCGATGCGCGATGGCGAAGTCGTCGAGGAAGGCGATTTCGAACTGGACGGCGTGACGTTTCCCGCAGCGGAGATTCGCATCGAATTTCTCGATCCCGCAGGCGACGGCGACGAAGCAAACGGCGCGATGTTCCCAACCGGAAACCCGCTCGACGTGCTCGATATACCCGGCGTCGGCGCGATCGAAATGACGATGATCAACGCGGGCAATCCCGCTATCTTTATCGATGCATCGTCGCTTGGACTGAAGGGCAGCGAATTGCAGCGCGACATCAACACGAATCGCGCGCTGCTGGAGAAGGCCGAAGCGATCCGCGCTCATGCATCCGTGCGCATGGGTCTCGCGAAGACCGCCGACGAAGCCACGCAACTGCGCCCGCACACGCCGAAGCTCGCGTTCGTCGCGAAGCCAGAGAGTTACGTTGCGTCGAGCGGCAAGCCAATCGACGCCGACACGCTCGATCTCAACGCGCGCATTTTTTCGATGGGCAAGCTGCATCACGCGATGACGGGCACCGGCGCCGTAGCGATCGCCGTCGCGGCAGCGATTCCCGATACGCTCGTAAACCGGCTCGTGCCGCACGCAAACGGCACGGTGCGCTTCGGTCATCCGTCGGGCAGCTTGCAAGTGGGCGCCGAAGCGCGGCAACACGACGGCGCATGGATCGTCACCAAAGCGGTCATGAGCCGCAGCGCGCGCCGGTTGATGGAAGGCTTCGTCTTCGTACCTTCGTGCCTTCGTGCGTGATTGCAGAATGGATCGCGCGGAACGATCGATTCATCGCTCGAACGATCGCATGCGACGTTCGAGTTCGCCCATATCGACGGCAGACGCGAGATAAGCATCGCGATGACTGTGCTCGGCGCGCTCGAGCGTTTTCATCATCAGCAGGTACAAGTAGACAAGCATGATGTCCTCCGGTCCTTTGCGCGCTGCGGCAAGCGCAAATGCCCCGCTACATCGACGTTCCGAACGCCGACAACGCGAACCGGAACGCGAAGAAGCACATCGACGAACACAGCGGCAATGTCATCAACACCGAGCCGTAGCGAAGCCTTGCCAAGCAGATCAGGTTCTGCAGACGCAACGCCGCATCGATCGCCACGTCCGCCGTATGTTTCAGTTCGGTCATTTCCGTTCCACCACTATTTCCAGATATTCGCTCGGCAGCACGAGCGTCGAATCGCCGGATACATTGCGGCTCTCGATCAGCGCCGTCAGATCGTTGAGAAACGCAGCCTGCCGCTCGCCTTCGAGCGCGGCGAACGCCTTGTTCATCGGACCGTAGTAAGTGCGGAATACGTCGATGAAATGGGCCGGCGAACGATAACGGAAAAAGAACTCACGGCGCGTCGCAACGATGCGCGCGGCGTGGCCGCCCATCAGTTCCGCGATGCGCGTCTCCGTACCCCATAGCGCGGGCGACTTCACACCGGCAGGCGGCGCGATGTACTGCCCGATGGTCTTGAACACTTGTCCGATGAAACTGTCCGGCGTCCAGTTCGCAAGGCCGATCTTTCCGCCCGGTTTGCAGACGCGCATGAGTTCGCTCGCGGCCTGTTCCTGATTCGGCGTGAACATCACGCCGAAGGTCGACATCACGACGTCGAACGAGGCATCGTCGAACGGCAGGGATTCGGCATCCGCTTCCTGAAAGTGCACCGCAAGCCCTTCGGCTTCCGCGCGCGCACGGCCCGCATCGAGCAGCGCGGCGACGTAGTCTGTCGACGTGACATCGCACCAGCGACGCGCGGCGGCGAGCGTCGCGTTGCCGTTACCCGCCGCGACATCCAGCACGCGGCTGCCGGCGCGAAGATCGAGCGCCTCGCAGAGATTCTCCCCGACGATCTGCAGCGTCGTGCCGACGACCGCGTAGTTGCCCGTCGACCAGGCGGCTTGCTGACGGACCTTGACGGCGGCGAGATCGGCAGCGGGCGAGAATGCGGTAGCGACTGCGGACATGTTTGCTCCTGATAAACGAATTGACGACGATGCAAAAGCATCTCTGTTTTAAGTGCCCCGCGAGCTTGCAAGCTTCATCAAACCGGCGCGACGCTAAAGTCGGTTGGCGATTGCTCCAACTGCGCTTACCCTTGCTTCAATGAGGTTTCGCGTGATGCAAGTATCGGCGCGCGAACGGTGAATATGAATGACCGTGCGTCCAGATGTTTTGCGCAGGACGCCGAAACTGGACTTGCCATGGACGCGCTCTCCGATGTTCTTCGTCTCTTGCGTCTTAGCGGCGCCGTGTATTTAAACGGCGACTTCACGGCGCCGTGGTGCGTCGTCGGACAGGTGTCGCCGGCCTTGTGCGCGACGTTTCTGCCGACCGCCGAGCGTGTCGTGTCCTATCACCTGATCGTGGAAGGAAGCTGCTGGGCGGCGCTCGTCGACGATCCTTCATCGGCGGTGCGCGTCGATGCAGGCGAGTTGCTTGTCGTGCCGCAAGGCGAAGCGCATCTGATGGGCAGTTCGCTCGAACTCGTCCCCGTACCGGCCGAAGAAATGGTGTCGAGATATCTGAATACGTCGCCAGGAGAAGTCATGCGCCTGAGTTATGGCGCCGGCGATTCAGATCAG
Organism: Caballeronia insecticola; assembly: GCF_000402035.1. Classification (GTDB taxonomy): domain Bacteria; phylum Pseudomonadota; class Gammaproteobacteria; order Burkholderiales; family Burkholderiaceae; genus Caballeronia; species Caballeronia insecticola. The sequence continues at coordinate 384,942 of NC_021288.1, read as the reverse complement.
ACAGGCGTGCGCACGCGCATCATCTGCGGCTTTCTCGCTTGCGACGACATGCACGCGAATCCGGTGCTGTCTTCGTTGCCGCGGCTCTTCAAGGTCGATATGCGCGACGATCCGCACTCGGCGTGGCTCGAATCGTCGTTGAAATTCGCGGCAGCGGAAGCGGCCGAGTGGCGTCCCGGCAGCGCAATCGTGCTGGCGCGGCTCTCGGAGCTGCTGTTCGTGGAAGCGGTGCGGCGCTGCATCGAAGCGTTGCCGGCAGATCGACGCGGCTGGCTCGCGGGCGTCGGCGATCGTTTCGTCGGCAAGGCGCTCGCGTTGCTGCATGCGCAGCCCGCGTTCGCGTGGACCGTCGATGAACTCGCGCGGCGTGTCGGTCTCTCGCGTTCCGCACTCGCGCAGCGCTTCACGCAGCTGCTCGGCCATGCGCCGATGCAGTATCTCGCGCGATGGCGTCTTCAGGTTGCCGCGCAAGATCTGCTTTCGGGACCGCGCCCGATTGCGGCCGTCGCGGAAGGCGTGGGCTACGAATCGGAGGCTGCGTTCAATCGCGCGTTCAAACGTCAGTTCGGCATGCCGCCCGCAGGCTGGCGACGCAATCGAGGAAGAGGCTCGAACGTCGAATCGCTGTCCGACGAGATTGTCGTGTGCGCGGAGGCGACCGCAGCGGCTGACATCGCTCAGTCGCCATACTTCGACGATGCCGATGCGCATCCGGCCATGCGCATGCAGAGCGATCCTGGCTGATAGTCACGAAGCACGTCTTCGAATGCGGGACATGCGCGGCGCTCAACACACGCCGCGAAGCCCGCATGTCGAATGATTCGGTCAGCCGCCGACACGGCTCCACTTTCCGTACTTCGCGACTTGCTGTTCATCGAATGAAAAGCCGAGGCCCGGCTCCTGATGCAACGTGATGCGCCCATCGCGCTGCGTCAGTTGCCGGTCGACGAGACGCCTGAAATTCAGCACCTGATCGTCCCAGAAGAATTCGACGTAACGCGCATTCGGCGTCGCGGCAACGAGCGGCGCATGCAGATCATGGAACCAGTGCGGACACATCACCACACCGTGACTCGCTGCCGTCGCCGCGATCTTGCGCCATTCGGTAATGCCGCCGCACACCGCCGCGTCCGTTTGCAGGATCGCGGCCGCGCCCTTGTCCAGCAGTTCCTTGTGATACCAGCGGCCATAGCCGATCTCGCCCGTCGCCACCGGAATGCGCGTGGCTTTGGCGAGCCGCGCGTGATTGTCGACGTCATCGGGCGAGAACGGCTCCTCGATAAAGTACGGATCGTATTGCTCGAAGCGGCGCACATGTTGCAAGGCCTGCGTGAGATCGGTCCAGCCATTGTTCATGTCGATCATCAGTTCGACGTCCGGCCCCACCGCTTCACGCGCCGCCTTCACGCGCTGCTCCTCTTCGCGCGGCGAGAGACGCCCGCCCTTCATCTTCACCGCGCGAAATCCCATCTCGACATAGCTCGCCATTTCCTCGCCGAGCTTGCCTGGCGTCTTGCCGTCGAGGTAATAGCCGCCGCTCGCATAGGCGGGCACCGTGTCGAGCTGATGCGCGCCGAGGTACTTGTGCAGCGCCACGCCGTGCGTGCGCGCGTTGAGGTCCCACAGCGCGATGTCGAGAATCGAGAGTGCGCGCATCACCGTGCCTGCGCGTCCTTGCAGCAGTGCTTCGTCGTACATGGCCTGCCACAGTCCTTCGACGGCATACGAGTCTCGTCCGATGAGTACCGGCGCAAGCAATTGCTCGACGGCGACCGTCAGCAATTCGCCCGCGCCGCTGCCGACATAACAGAAGCCGATGCCTTCGACGCCATCCGTCGAGCGCACTTTGACGAGGCCGTAATGACGCGTGGACACCGTGCGCGTCGAAAACGACGTGACGCGATCGAGCGGCACGGCGGCCGCGCACACGGCGATGGATTCGATAATGGGCATGCCTGTCTCCCTGTGTAGTCTTGTGATGACATGCTCAAGTCTGATGACATGCAGGTCGAAGTGGAAGTATCCTCTGGCTTCTTCAAACCCAAAAAATTTTATCGATGGACTCGCGCTATCTGCAGAGCTTCGTGTTCGTCGTCGAGCTGGGATCGATCGCCGAGGCCGCGCGCAGGCTCGATCTGACGCCCGCAGCGGTCGCGCAGCGCGTCAAGATGCTCGAAGCCGAACTCGGCACGACGCTCGTGCGCCGCTCGGGCCGCACGGTCGGCGCGACGGAAGCGGGCGAGCGCATCCTGGCGCGGGCGCGCACGGTGCTGCACGATATTCGCGATCTGCGCTCGGACATCGAAGATACGGATCAACTCGGCGGTCAGTTGCGGCTCGGCGGCATGGCGACCATGATGGCCAGCCTCATTCCCGATGCGCTCGCGGTGCTGTTGAATCGTCATCCGCAGATGGACTTCTATCTCGAACCCGGCACTTCGCTCGATCTGTACCGCAAGGTGACGACGGGCGATCTCGATGCCGCCGTGATCGCGCAGCCGCTTTTCAATCTGCCGAAGAGTTGCGACTGGCATACGTTCCGCACCGAGCCGCTCGTGCTGCTCACGCCCGCCACGATGCACGTCAACGACGTGCATGCGACCCTGCTGACCGAACCTTTCATTCGTTACGACCGCAATGTCGTCGGCGGTCAGCTTGCGGATGCGTATTTGCGTCAGCACGGCATCAAGCCGCAGCAGCGTTGCGAACTCGACGGGCTTGCGGCCATCGCCACACTGGTCGATCGCGGGCTGGGCGTGTCGCTCGTGCCGGACTGGGCGCCGACCGAATATCCGGGCATTTCCGTGCGTAAATGGGCATTGCCGAACGTCGCGCCGAAACGGCTCGTCGGCTTGCTATGGGGACGTTCGTGCGCGCGCATCCGGCTCGTGCAGGCGTTTCTCGGCGCCGCCGATTCGATCGAGCGCGAGCGTCACGAGCATGGACACAAACACGGCAAACCCAGGCGATAGTCGCATCCGGACGCAAAAACTTCTATGCTTTGAAACAAGCGCGAGCGCGTCGCGGCGGCGCGGAGCAGTCGCGATAATGCCGATATTCCCACAGGAGACGCGAGCGACATGAGCGATACATTCAAGAAGAAGCCCGCCGACGCGCAAGCCTCGCCCCCCGGCGGCCTGCGCAAATCGCTGACCAACTACGGCGACAGCGGCTTCTCACTCTTTCTGCGCAAGGCGTTCATCAAGGGCGCGGGCTACACCGACAGCGCGCTCGATCGCCCGGTCATCGGCATCGTGAATACGGGCAGCGCGTATAACCCGTGTCACGGCAACGCGCCGCAACTCATCGAAGCCGTCAAGCGCGGCGTCATGCTCGCGGGCGGCCTGCCGATGGACTTCCCGACCATCTCGATCGCCGAATCGTTCTCGCAACCGACGAGCATGTATCTGCGCAATCTGATGTCGATCGACACGGAAGAGATGATCCGCGCGCAGCCGATGGACGCCGTCGTGCTGATCGGCGGCTGCGACAAGACCGTGCCCGCGCAACTGATGGGCGCGGCATCGGCGAACATTCCTTCGATCCAGCTCATCACCGGCTCCATGCTCACGGGCGCGCATCGCGGCGAACGCGTCGGCGCGTGCACGGATTGCCGGCGCTACTGGGGCCGCTTTCGCGCCGAGGAAATCGACGAAACCGAAATCGCGGCCGTGAACAATCAGCTTGTGGCGAGCGTCGGCACCTGCTCGGTGATGGGCACCGCGAGCACCATGGCCTGCATCGCCGAAGCGCTCGGCATGACGGTGCCCGGCGGCGCGTCGCCGCCCGCGGTGACTTCGGACCGCATGCGCGTCGCGGAAATGACGGGCACGCAAGCCGTGCAGATGGCGCGCGATCAACTCACCATCGACAAGATCCTCACCGCGGAAGCCTTCGAGAACGCAATGCGCGTGCTGCTCGCGATTGGCGGCTCGACCAACGGCATCGTGCATCTGACGGCTATCGCCGGACGCATGGGCTATGACGTCGATCTCAAGGCGCTCGATCGCATGGGACGCGAGACGCCGGTGCTCGTCGATCTCAAGCCATCGGGCGCGCATTACATGGAAGATTTTCATAAGGCCGGCGGCATGGCGACCTTGCTGCGCGAACTGAAGCCGCTCCTGAATCTCGATGCGCTCACGGTCACGGGGCGCACGCTCGGCGAAGAAATCGAAGCGGCCGGGCCCGCGTTCGCGCAGGACGTCGTGCGTCCGTTCGATCGGCCGATCTTCCCGCAAGGCGGCATCGCGGTGCTGGAAGGCAATCTCGCGCCGGGCGGCGCGATCATCAAGCAGTCGGCGGCGAATGCGAAGCTGATGGAGCACGAAGGCCGCGCGGTCGTGTTCGAGAACGCGGCGGATCTGGCCGCGCGCATCGATGCCGACGACCTCGACGTCACCGCCGACGATGTGCTCGTGTTGAAGAACATCGGTCCGAAGGGCGCGCCGGGCATGCCCGAGGCGGGTTACATTCCGATCCCGCGCAAGCTCGCGGTGCAGGGCGTGAAAGACATCGTGCGCATCTCCGATGGCCGCATGAGCGGCACGGCGTTCGGCACGATCGTGCTGCACGTGACGCCGGAATCGGCGGTCGGCGGGCCGCTCGCGCATGTTCGTTCGGGCGACCGCATTCGCCTGAGCGTGTCGCGGCGCGAGATCAGCGTGTTGATCAGCGACGAAGAACTCGCCGCGCGCGCGAAGCAATCGCCTGTGACCATACCGAGCGCGGACCGCGGTTATCGCAAGCTGTTTTACGACACCGTGACGCAAGCCGACAAAGGCGTCGATTTCGACTTCCTACGCGCGACCGAAAAGCGCGGCACGACACCGCGACGCTAATCGCGCACTGCCTTCGATACATCAGGCCGCTTACGAGCGGCCTTTTTTACGTCTGCGCGAATCGTCCGTGCAAGACACAAAAATTTTTTGCCTTTGAAGCAAGCGCACCCCGGTTCTTCGATCTCCGGCGCACGGCGATACTGGCCCGACCCTCGAATAACACTGGAGACGCCTGCCATGCCTTCGCCAAACACCTTTCACGGCGCACTGTCGCCCGTCCTGACCCCGTTCGACGATGACGGCGCCGTGTCGGCACAACGTCTGATCCATCATTGCAGCGCGCTGCTGAACGACGATGTCGGGCTTGCCGTGTTCGGCACCAATTCCGAGGCCAACTCGCTGTCGGTGGCCGAGAAGCGCGGCCTGCTCGATGCGCTCATCGAAGCCGGTCTGCCCGCGGCGCGCATGATGCCCGGCACCGGCGCATGCGCGCTGCCCGACGCGATCGAACTCACGCGCCACGCCGTCGCAAACGGCTGCGGCGGCGTGCTCATGCTGCCGCCGTTCTACTACAAAGGCGTCAGCGACGAAGGCCTGTTCCGCGCGTATGCGAGCGTGATCGACGCCGTCGCCGATGCGCGGCTGAAGGTCTATCTCTATCACATCCCGCCCGTCGCGCAGGTGCCGCTGAGTCTTGCGCTGATCGAACGGCTGCTCGTTGCGTATCCCGGAACCATCGCGGGCATCAAGGACAGCTCCGGCGACTGGAACAACACGGCGGCGCTTATCGATGCGTTCGCATCGTCCGGCTTCGAAGTGTTCGCGGGCAGCGAGACCTTCCTGCTGCGCACGCTCGAAGCGGGCGGCGCGGGCTGCATCACCGCGACGGGCAACGTGAACGCGGCGGCCATCGCAAGGCTTGCACGCGATTGGCGCGCAGTCGATGCACCCGCGCAGCAGCGACGGCTCGACGAAACGCGCGCCGTGTTCCAGCGTTTTCCGATGATCGCCGCGATGAAGGCCGCTATCGCATGGCAATCCGGCGACGAAGCGTGGGCCCGCCTGCGCGCGCCGCTCGTCGAACTGGACGCCACGCAGCGCGCGCAACTGGAAAGCGCGCTGGAGGCAATCGGCTTTCGCATACCGCACGCCGCCCAGCTCGCGCTACGTGCAGAAGCGGCGCACTGAGACCGCCGTACACACCTGCAAATAAAAGAAGGAGACAACCTTGTACGACAGCACTTCACTGCCCGCCTCGATCGACACCGACGACGCCGATTCCATCTTTCGCCGCGTCGCGCTGCGCTTCATGCCGCTGCTGTTCGTCGGCTATGTGGTCGCGTATCTGGATCGCGTAAATGTCGGCTTCGCCAAGTTGCAGATGCTCAACTCGCTGCATCTGAGCGAGGCCGTCTACGGCCTGGGCGCAGGGCTGTTCTTCGTCGGGTACTTCTTCTTCGAGGTGCCGAGCAACCTGCTTTTGCATCGCATCGGGGCGCGGCGCTGGATCGCGCGGATCATGATCACGTGGGCCGTGTTATCGATGGCCACCGCCTGGGTCTCGACGCCGTTGCAGTTCTACACCGTGCGCTTCCTTCTCGGCGTCGCGGAAGCGGGCTTCTTTCCGGGCATGGTGCTGTATCTGACGTACTGGTTTCCGTCGCACCGGCGCGGAAAAATGGTGGCGCTGCTGATGGCGGGCAATCCGGTATCGGGTCTTGTCGGCGGGCCGGCATCGGGATGGATCATGCATTCGATGAGCGGTGTCGGCGGGCTGGATGGCTGGCAATGGCTCTTCATCATCGAAGCGTTGCCGTCCATCGTGCTGGGCATTGTGATCCTCAAGCATCTCGATGATCGCGTCGCCGACGCCGCGTGGCTGTCCGAGCGCGAAAAGCGCGTGATTCTCGATGAAATCGCCGCCGATACCGCCACGCAGACGCACGGTTCCGTGCGCGCGGTCTTCACGTCGGGACGCGTGTATCTGATGTGCCTGATCCTGTTCGGCATCGTCATGGGCTCGTACGCCATCGGTTTCTGGCAGCCGACCATTCTGCGTTCCACCGGTATCGAGGACGCATTCATCATCGGCTTGCTGACGATGATCCCCTACTCCGTCGCGCTCGTCGCGATGATCGTCGCAGGCAAGCATGCCGACCGCACGCGCGAGCGCCGCTGGCACGTCGCGCTGCCCGCACTCGTCGCGGGATCGGGCTTCGTGCTGTGTGCGCTGTCGGGCGCGTCGTCGGCGCTTTCGGTGGCGGGCCTCACGCTCGCGACCGCGGGCGTCATCACCGCGCTGCCGATGTTCTGGGCGCTGCCCACGGCCTTCCTCAGCGGCACGGGCGCGGCGGCGGGCATTGCGCTCATCAACTGCACGGGCAATCTCGCGGGATTCATCAGCCCGGCTGTGATCGGCTGGCTGAAGACGGTCACGCATTCGCTTTCGTCGGGGTTGTTCGTCGTGGCCGCATCGCTCGCGTTGTCGGCGCTGCTGATCTTGCTCTTCGTGCCGGCGAAGCTCGTCAACAAATAAGGAACGACGATGCAAACCGACCAGACCATTCCGCCCGTTCTGCAGATCGGCGCGTTCCCCGCCGGCGCGCAAGCGTTGCTCGATGCGCGTCTCGATCTGCACGCGCTCGCCGCCATCGATGCCGACGACGCATTGCGCCAGCGCATCGGCGCAATCGTCACGCGCTCGAACTACGACATCGACGCCGCGCTGATCGAAAGGCTGCCGTCACTGCGCATCATCGCGACGAGCGGTGTCGGCTTCGATCGCATTCCGGTGGAGTTCGCACGTGCACGCGGCGTCGTTGTCACGAATACGCCGGATTTGCTCAACGCGGCCGTCGCGGAGTTGACGATCGGTCTCGTGCTCGCGTTGCTGCGGCAACTGCCGCAAGCCAACCGCTTCGTGCGCGAAGGTGCGTGGTCGAGCGGCGCATTTGCGCTCGGCACGAGTCTCGCGGGCAAGCGTGTGGGCATCGTGGGCATGGGCCGCATCGGACGCGAGATCGCGCGTCGGCTCGCACCGTTCGACGTCGACATTGCATACTTCGGACGCACGCGTCAGCCGTTGACGTTCGAATGGTTCGACGAGCCCGCGAAACTCGCGCGCTGGTCCGACATCCTGATTGCGAGTTGTCCCGGCGGACAGGCGACGCATCATCTGATCGATGCTGCCGTGCTCGACGCGCTCGGTTCATCGGGCATGCTCGTGAACATCGCGCGCGGTTCTGTCGTCGATGAAAAGGCGCTTGCGCTCGCGCTGGAACGAAGAACGATCGCGGGCGCGGCGCTCGACGTGTTCGAGTGCGAGCCGCTCGGCGAATCGCCGCTGCGCGCACTCGACAATGTCGTGCTGAGCCCGCATATCGGCAGCGCGACTCATGAGACGCGCCTCGCAATGGCGCGCCTCACGATCGATAACGTGGTCTCCTTCTTTACGACAGGACAGGCGCTGACGCCCGTCGTTTGATCAGGCGAAGCCGTAGAGGCTCGCGGGCGTATCGACGAGTATGCGACGGCGCGTCGCTTCGTCGGGCACGACCTGAGCGAAGAGATTTGCGAGCAACGCATCGTCGGGGATACGGTTGAGCGGCTGCTCGGTCGGATGCGGCCAGTCGCTTCCCCACAGCACACGCTCCGGCGCGACGCGCGCATACGCGGACGCAAGCGCGACGCTGTCCGCATAAGTGGGCGGCCCGACGCGCGTCTCGTTGTAGAAGCCGATCAGCTTCACATACGCCTTGCCGCTCGTGAGCAACTCCGACACCATCTGGAACGAAGGATGATTCACGCCTTCCGGCTCCGGTACGTGCGCGAGATGATCGAACACCACGGGACACGGCAAGTCGTACCACGTGCTCCGCGCCTGAAGCAGATAGGCGGCCGGCGCGTTCACCTGAACATGCCATCCCATTGGCGCGATACGGGCTGCAAGCGGCTTCACCATGTCGAGCGTGGTCGTGCCCGGCGGCGCGAGATTGAAACGGATGCCGCGCACGCCCGCGCGATTCAACGCTTCGAGTTCCGCCTGCGTCACGCTCGTGTTGACGACCGCAATGCCGCGCGCGCGTCCATCGAAACGTGCAATCGATTCGACTAGCAAACGATTATCGACACCATAACTCGACGGCTGGACGATCACGTTGCGCGTCGTGCCAATGCGCTTCTGCAATTGCCGATAGTCGTCGACGGTTGCATCGCCGGGCTTGAGCGTCGCTTCGGGCGCCCACGGATAGCGATGGTCGTAAATATGATGATGACAGTCCGTTGCATCGGGCGGCATGATGAGCGTCGTGCGCTCCGTTCCCGTCGACCACTTCACCTGTGGCGCGGAAGTTTGCGACGACGACAGCGACGACGTCTGCGCACAGCCCGCCATCGCCAACCCGCCCGCCCACGCGCTCAACGCGCCCAGCGCCTTGAGCGCCTCGCGGCGCTTCTCGTCCAGCTTCGACACTGCGGTCTCCTTTTATCGTTGATGTACAGGCAAGAATGAAGCGTTAGTCGATGCGATGCGGATCGCCATCGAACTCCCGAAGACAGCCGAAGCCGCCATGAAACAGCGCTTCGGTCGCGTCTTCGGCTTCGGCCGACGCAAGAATCTCCGGTGCGTGCGTCTGCGCATCGTCTTCAGGGCGATAGCCGAGCGCGCGCGCATTCGCATTGCTCCAGCGATTGCGCGCGTTGTCGGACACGCCGTAGACGATGACGAAGTGATAATCCGGCGCATCGATGCAGCGGCGCGTCAGTTGCACCATGTCGCGATGACTGATCCACGAATAGAGATGACGCGGCGCCGTGGGCTGATCGTCCGCGCGAAACGAACCGATGCGCAGACACGCCACCGACATGCCGTACTTGTCGGCATACAGGCGTCCGAGCGCTTCGCCGAAGGCTTTCGACACGCCATAGCGGCTGTCGGGACGCACCATCACCGTGTCGTCGATCATGCGGTCGCGCCGATGAAAACCCACCGCATGATTCGAGCTCGCGAACACCATGCGCTTCACGCCCGCCTGACGCGCCGCCTCGAAGACGTTGTAGCAGCCGTCGATGTTCATATCGCGAATCTTCTGCCACGTGTCTTCGTCGGGAATGCCCGCGAGATGCACGACGGTATCCACGCCTTCCATGATCTCGCGCAAGCGTTCGGGACGCGTGATGTCGGCGGTGACGATCTCTTCATGTTCGCCCGCGGGCGCTTGCGGCGCGATATCCGCGAGACGCAGCGCATACTGTCCCGCGAATCCCGCGCGCAGCACGCGGCCGATCACGCCCGCCGCGCCGGTAATCAAAACACGTTTCATGTGACTCTCTCCAGTTTCATCGCAAGGACTGGCTTGCGACACCGAGTTCGGATGCGCGGCGGTTATGCACGAACAGCACCATGGCGATCACGCCGGTGAAGTCGATCAGCGCGCCGAACAGGAACGCGCTGTGATAGCCGCCGAAATATTGAATGAGGAAGCCCGTCAGCGCCGGTCCGATAATGCCCGACAGGTTGCTCAGGAAGTGGATGAAGCCGCCGACGCCGCCCTGACGATGCAGCGGCAGAATCTCGTGCTGGATCGCCCAGATAGCCTGGCACGAGCCGGTCAGGAACAAGAGCGCGGCCGCGATCAGCCCGACCGCCGCGACGAGCGAAGTCGCCGACGTGATGCTCAGCACCGCGACGCCGGACAGCGCGAGCGGAATGGTCGCCACAAGCTTGCGCGCCTTCACGGGATCGTCCATGCGGCGATAAATCCAGTCGCCGATCACTCCGCCGCCAAAGTAGCCGATAGCGCCGCAAATCCACGGAATCGACGTGATGATGCTCATCTGCTTGAGGTCGAGATGCATCACGTTCGTGAGATAACTCGGCAGCCACGAGATGAACACGTACTGCGTGTAGTTCACGGCGAACAGGCCCGCGCCGAGCGCGAGCGTGCTCGGGCGGCGCAGATAGGCGCCGAGCGTCATGCCGTCGTCTTCGACGTTGGCGGCTTCGGCAACCGAGCGGCTCTCGTCGATCATGCGGCGTTCGTCCGCGCCGACGCGCGCGTTCTGCGCGGGCTTGTCGGTTACGAAGATGCGCCACACCACGAGCCACAGAAAGCCCAGCACCGCAATCACGATGAACGACGTGCGCCAGTCGAACGCATACGCAATCAGCCCGACCACCGGCCCCGCGATGGCATTGCCGAGCGTCTGTCCCGAGAACGTGAAGCCGATCATCGTCGAGGTTTCGTGACGTGGAAACCAGTTCGATATCGTGCGGTTGGTGTTGGAACTCATCGGCCCTTCGCCGATGCCGAAGAACACGCGACATACGAGCAGCGAGACGAAGCCGGTCGCCGCCGCGGTGAGTCCGCAGAACAGCGACCAGATGCCCATCGCATACGTGAATACGCGCACCGTGCCCCATTTGTCGGAGAAGTAGCCGCCAAGAAATGAGAAGATCGAATAGCCGATGAAGAAGCTGCTGAAGATGATGCCGAGCTGCGACGGCGAAAGGTCGAGCGACTTGCCGACGATCGGCGCAACGATGCCGAGCGCCGCGCGATCCATATAGTTGATCGCGCCGGCCGTGAACAGCAGGCCCGCGACCACATAGCGGTATTTGCCGGTCTTCATATGTCTCCTTGACTGCTTTAGTTATGTAGCGGCCATGACGCCTCCGGCCGCTGAAGGTATTGCCTGCCGATGCTCTTACGTGTGCATCGTCACGCTCAACTCATGATGCCGATCTGCCAGGGCACGAATTCATGGTCGCCGAGACCCAGGAGTTCGCTCTTGGTGCGCTTGCCCGACGCGGTTGCGAGCAGCGCGTCGAAGATCGCCTGCCCCATGCTTGCAATGCTCGCTTCGCCGTCGAGAATGGCGCCGCAGTTCAGGTCCATGTCCTCGGTGAGGCGGCGATACATCGGCGTGTTGGTCGCGAGCTTGATCGACGGCACCGGCTTCGCGCCGAACATCGAGCCGCGTCCTGTCGTGAAGGCGATCAGGTTCGCGCCGCCCGCGATCTGGCCGGTCGCCGACACCGGATCGAAGCCCGGCGTATCCATGAAGACGAGGCCGTTCTGCGTCACCGGCTCGGCGTAGCGATACACCTCCATCAACGGCGTGGTGCCGCCTTTCATCGACGAGCCAATCGACTTTTCGAAGATGTTCGCAAGACCGCCGACCTGATTGCCGGGGCTGACCTGGCCGTTGATCTGAACATCGCGGCCGACGGAATATTCTTCCTTCCACCAGCGGATGCGATCGACGAGCTTTTCGCCCACCGCGCGGCTCACCGCCCGGCGCGTCAACGTATGTTCGACGCCGTAAACTTCGGGCGTCTCCGAGAGAATCGCGGTGCCGCCGTGGCGCACGAGAATATCCATCGCGGCGCCGAGCGCGGGGTTTGCACTGATCGACGAAAAGCCGTCCGAGCCGCCGCATTGCAGCCCGACTTTCAGATGGCTCGCATCGACGGTGCTGCGCGTGACATCGTTGGCGCGCGCGAGCAAGGCCTTCACGGCGTCGATGCCCGCTTCGATGGTTTTGCGCGTGCCGCCCGTGTCCTGCATCGTGAAGGTATGCAGGCGCGCATCCGCGCTCAGGCCTTCCTGATCGAGCAGGCCTTGCAACTGATTGCGCTCGCAACCGAGTCCGACAATCAGCGCGGCCGCCAGGTTCGCGTGACGCGCATAACCGGCCATCGTGCGGCGCAAGAGCTGCATCGGCTCGCCGCTCATTTCCATGCCGCAGCCGATTGAATGACTGAACGCGACGACGCCATCGACGTTTGGATAATCCACGAGCCGCTCCGGCGTGAACCATTCCGCGATCTTGTGCACGACGGTCGCCGAGCAGTTCACCGTGGAAAGAATGCCGATGTAATTACGCGTGGCGACGCTGCCATCCGCACGTACGATGCCCTGAAAGGTCGCGCGCTGCGTCGCGGGCACCGGCTCGATCGCGCGATAATCGGCGCCATACGCGTAATCGCGATCGAACTCGCGAAACTCGACATTGTGTCCGTGAACCAGTGCGCCCGGCGCAATATCCGTCGCCGCGAAACCGATCACCACGTTGTATTTGCGGATAGGCTCGCCCTGACGAATGGCGCGGGCCGCGATCTTGTAGCCCGCCGTGACCTGGCTGCGACTCACGAAGTCTTCGCCGTCGACGCGCGTGCCCAGCGCCACATCCGTGCGGGCAATCACTACGTTGTCGTTGGAATGCAGACGGATCACCGGGCCGGCAACGCGCTTCTCGGACTGCTCGATCATGGGGTTCGTATGGGTTACGCGCGGCGAGTACGCGCTGTGTCGATCACTCGCTGCGCCAATCATACGTATCGGGGATTTGCAATGGTTTGCTTGAGAAGCAAGAATTTTTATCGTTCAGAGGCTTAATCTGCGGGCTTGAACGATGCGCCGATGCGCGCGTCGTGTGCGCGCGGCTAAACGACGGCTCGCGAAACCTCACGAGACTTCACAAGACAAGGAGACGAAAACCCATGTGGCAACAGACCGAACGCTATCCCGACCCGCGCGTGATCTCGCTCGATCCGTCCTTCGACCGTTATCGCGTTGCGTTCTCCGCGGTCGAGCGGCTTGCGACGGGCTTTCGATTCACCGAAGGCCCCGTGTGGTTCGGCGACGGCCGCTTCCTCTTGTTCAGCGATATCCCGAATAACCGCATGATGCGCTGGGAAGAAGAGACGGGCGCGGTCAGCGTGTATCGCGCGGCATCGAACTATGCGAACGGCAACACGCGCGACCGGCAAGGACGGCTCGTGACCTGCGAGCATGGCCGGCGCGTCACGCGCACCGAATACGATGGCCGCGTGACCGTGCTGATGGATTCGTTCGACGGCAAGCCGCTCAATTCGCCTAACGATGTCGTCGTCAAATCGGATGGCTCGATCTGGTTCACCGATCCGCCGATGGGCATCTGGGGCCACTATGAAGGCAACAAGGCCGAGCCGGAACTGCCGCATTCGATCTATCGCATCGACGCCGAGACGGGCGACGCGCGGCTCGTCACGGCCGATCTGAAAGGACCGAACGGCCTGTGCTTTTCACCCGACGAAAAGCTGCTCTACGTAACCGAATCGCGCGGCGTGCCGAACAAGCTGATCCACGTGTATGAAGTGTCGGATGACGGGCGCAGCATCGGCCGGGGCCGCGTGTTCTACGACGCGGGCGCAGGCACGGTGGATGGCATACGCATAGATGTCGACGGCAATCTATGGTGCGGCTGGGGCATGGGCAGCGAGGAACTCGACGGCGTGATGATTCTGTCGCCTTCGGGCAAGCTGATCGGACGCATCGCGCTGCCCGAACGATGCGCTAATCTGTGCTTCGGCGGACCGAAGCGTAACCGTCTGTTCATGGCGGCGTCGCAGTCGGTCTATTCCGTGTATGTGAACACGCAAGGCGTCTGAGGCGCGCGTCAGGGCGTCTGCAATGTGCCATCCATCAGACGCGTTTGCGTCCACAGCGTGACGTCCCGTTCGCACGGATACTTGGCCGCTTCGGTTTCGTCGAGATCGACGCCCAGCCCCGGCTTGTCGTTGGCATAGACGAAGCCGTGGCGAAACGCAGGCAAGCCGGGAAATACGTCGAGCAACGCCTCGCGCGGCCCTTTGAGCTGCTGGATCACGAAGTTCGGTGGTTCCGTGCCCGACCATTCCTGCACGCCGAAATTGCGCGACGCCAGATCGATATGGATGTTCGCCGCATGCGCGAGCGGCGACATGTCGCCCGGACCGTGCCACGCTGTCCGCACGCCGAATTGTTCCGCGAAAATCTGCAGCTTGCGTCCCGCCGTGATGCCGCCGATCTGACTCAGATGCACACGGATGAAATCGATCAGGCGTTCCGTGATCAGAAAGCGCCACTCGTGCGGATTGTTGAAGAGCTCGCCCTGCGCGAGCGGCGTGGTGGTCTTCTCGCGCAACTGCCGCATCCACTCCCCTTCTTCGAGCGGGATCGCATCTTCGAGAAAGAACAACTCGTACGGCTCGAGTTCGCGCGCAAAGCGAATCGCCTCGATGGGCTTGAGGCGCTCATGCACGTCATGACACAGCGCGACATCGAAGCCGATCTTGCTGCGGATCCCGTCGAACAGTTTGAGCGTCTCGCGGATGTACTTGCGGCTGTCGAGATAGATACCGTCCGCCGCGCCTTCGGGCGCACCCGAGGGCGCGCGGCCGAACGCACCGCCGCCGTACCCGCCGCTCTGACAGCGAATATGCGTGATGCCCTGCTCTCGATAGCGCTGAATGTTCTCGCACAGTTCGTTCAGATCGCGGCCATCGGCGTGACGGTAGATCGGCACACCTTCACGCACCTTGCCGCCGAACAACTGATACAGCGGCATGTTCGCCTGCTTGCCCTTGATGTCCCACAACGCCATATCGACACCTGAAATAGCGTTGTTTTCGATCGGACCATTGCGCCAGTATGCGTTCTGATGCATCAACTGCCACAGTTCTTCGATCGCCTCGGCGTCGCGCCCGATAAGCAACGGCCGCAAGTATTCCTCGATCAGGCACTGAACCGCGAGATGCCGGTAAGCGAAGGTCGCGCAACCGAGTCCGTACAAACCCGGCTGATTTGTCTCGACCTTCACGACGATGAGATTGATGCCTTCCGGCGCGGTCAGGATAACCTTGACGTCGGTGATGAGTGTTGCCATTGCCTTATTCCACAATTGCGGAAGACACGGCATCGGACTTCGTGCCGGTGTCTCCCTTGGGTGTCGAGCGCCGGCCCGACTGCGCGGGCACGAGCATCATGAGAACGACCGATGCGAGCAGCGCCGCGGCCATGAAGACATACGATGCGGAAGGACTGCCCGTCGCGCCGTTCAGATATCCGACCAGCCACGCGCCGAGAAACGCGCCGAGCGCACCGCACGCATTGATCAGGCCGATCGCGCCGCCGAGCACGTTGCTCGGAATCAACTCGGGCACGAGCGCGAAGAAGGGTCCGTACGGTGCATACATCGTCGCGCCCGCGATCACCAGCAAGCCGAACGACAACCAGAAATTCGAGCTCCCGACGAGATACGAACCGACGAAGGCAATCGTGCCGACCAACAAAAGCGGCCACACGAAGAGCTTGCGATTGCGCGTCTTGTCGGAGAGATAGGACGCGATCAGCATCAGCACGATGGCCGCGAGATACGGCACGGCGGAGAGCCAGCCGACCGACACGATATCGATCGACTTCGACGCCGACTTCAGGATAGACGGCAGCCACATGATGAAGCCGTACACACCGATGCTCCACAGCGCGTGAATCGCGCAGCACTTGAGCACGATGGACGAACGGAACGCTGCCTTGTAATCACGCACCGGCGCGATATGCGCCTGCTCGGACTTGAGGATCGCGGCGAAGTCGGTCTTCTCCTTGTCGCTCATCCAGGGCGCGTCGGCCGGACGGTCCTTCACCGTGAACCACCACACGACTGCCCACAGAATCGCGGGCACGCCTTCGATCACGAACATCTCGCGCCAGCCGAAGTTGCGCACGAGGTAGCCGGATACGATCGACATCCACAGCACCGTGACCGGATTGCCGAGAATCAGGAACGTGTTCGCGCGCGAGCGTTCGGTGCGCGTGAACCATCGGCTGATGTACATGAGCATCGACGGCATCACCGCCGCTTCGACGATGCCAAGCATGAAACGCAGCACCATCAGCATTGGAATGTTGCTGACCATGCCGGTCGCGCAGGCGCATACGCCCCACAGAATCAGGCTCACGAAGATGAGCTTCTTGACGCTGTTCTTCTGCGCGTAGATCGCGCCGGGCACCTGAAACAGGCAGTAGCCGAGGAAAAACAGCGAGCCGATCAGCGAGGACGTCGCCGACGTAATGCCCAGATCCTTGTCGATTCCCGCCGCCGCCGCGAAGCCGTAATTCGCGCGATCCAGATAAGCGAGGCTGTAGGTGATGAAGATGATAGGCATGAGATGCCACCATCTTTGCGGCGCCACGGTCCTGAGGTTGTCCATGTTGTCTCCGATGTCAAAGCACGGCGAGCCAGCCGCCATCGACGTAGATGATTTGTCCGTTCACATAACTCGATGCGGACGATGCGAGATACACCGCCGTGCCGACCAGTTCTTCCGGTTTGCCCCAGCGTTGCGACGGATTGCTGCTCTTCACCCACGCATCGAAGTTCGCGTTATCGACGAGTGCCTGATTCATGTCGGTCAGGATGTAGCCGGGGCCGATAGCGTTCGCCTGAATGTCGAAGGACGCCCATTCGGCGCTCATTGCACGCGTGAGCATCTTGATGCCGCCCTTCGCGGCCGTGTAAGGCGCGACCGTGGCGCGCGCGCCTTCGCTCGTCAGCGAACCGATGTTGATGATCTTGCCGCCGCGCTTACGCTCGATCATGCGCCGCGCCGCTTCCTTCGCGACGATGAACGCGCTCGTGAGATTGGTATCGATCACGCGTTGCCAGTCGGCGAGCGCGAGTTCGATCATCGGCTTGCGGAACTGGATGCCCGCATTGTTCACGACGATGTCCACCGCGATGCCCTCCGCGTCCCATGCCGAGAACGCGGCGGCGACGGACACCTCGTCGGTCACGTCGAACGCGCGGCCGAGTGCATCGAAGCCTTGCGTTCGCAGACGGCTCACCGCGTCATCGACGGTATCGGCCTTCGTGCCGTTGATGATGACGCGCGCGCCCGCCGCCGCGAGTCCTTCCACGAGCGCGTAACCGATGCCGCGCGCCGAGCCTGTTACGAGCGCCGTGCGGCCACTGAGATCGAACAACGGGTTCATGCGTGTTTCCCTGGGTCAGATGCATTCAAGAACGCGGACGCGAGCGCGTCCCCCGCAGCCTGTTTCGCAGGCTGCGGCGCGATGGGTGTGAAGCGGTGATGCGTTGCTACGAAGGCGTGTCGTTTGCGGTGCGTTGCAACGCGGCGCGGTCGTCGAAGTCCTTTTCCGCGCGTTCGATCAGCGTGAGCACGGCCTGCTCGGCCGCCGACGCATCGCCCTTCTCGATGGCGATACACAGTGCTTCGTGCATCGGCAGCGAGCGCGCCGGACCGCCCTCGATTTCCGAGCTCAGCTCGAAACTCGTGCGCAGGATCGCGGAGAGCGCGTTCTGCATCTGCTGAACGAACTGGTTATGGCAGGCCGTTAAGATCGCGCCGTGAAACGCGAGATCCGCGGGCACATATTCGCCCTGCCCCGCGACCGCGCGCTCCATCGCCTTGAACGCGCGCCGCACCGCGGCACGGTCCTCGGGCGTTGCGCGCTTCGCCGCAAGCTTTGCCGCATTGGGCTCGATGATCGTGCGCAATTCCATCAGGTCGCGGATGAGTTCGGCATCGACCGAGCCGGCGCGCGCACGCCACGTGATCACGTCGGGATCGAACAATTGCCAGCTGGAGCGCGGCAGCACGATCGTGCCGTGACGGCGGCGGACCTGAAGCATGCCCTTGGCGGACAGCGACTTCATGGTTTCGCGGATCGTGATGCGGCTCACCTGCATCAGTTCGGCGAGTTCATCTTCGGCGGGCAATATGTCGCCCGGCGCGAATTTGCCCCCGCAGATCTGCTCGCCCATCTGGTTCAGCACTTGCCGGTGCAAGGTCGGCATGACTGGTGACTCCTTCTAGGTCATACGTATGATGTTGAAGGTAGCAGAGCGGAGAGCATCGGAACAATCAGGGTTGACCCGATGACAATTTTTTCAGGGGATTGGTGCGGAGATGCGGCGGAAGGCGTTAGTCGAGTGAAGACGTCGAGTCCGACTCGAACAGCGGGGCGCAAACAGGCGTGTAGTAAGCGACGGCCTTGCGCAAGATCGCGTTCACTTCCTTGAGCGCCGCGTTTTCCTCTTCGAGCTGAGCGATGCGCCGAAGCTGCGACTGGTGTCTGTCTTCGGCGTCGTCGGCCGCGCTGTGCGTTTTCATTGTGGAACGATGCCCGTGAACGCTATGCGTGCGACAGCGCCTTCGCCGACTGCAGAAGGTCGTCGAGCATCGCCTGCCGCCGGTCCGGGCTCGTGTCGCGGCCCGTCATGAAGCACAGCGCGGCGATCGGCATTCCCGCGCGATCGCGAACAGGCGCTGCCATGCACAGCCGGAATGCATTCGACAGTCCCTCGGTGCAGCAATAACCGCGGTCCTTCGCGAGGCGTACATCGCGCATGAATTCCTCGAAGTCGATATGCACGCCGTTATCGAGAATGAAGTCGTCGCGCGGAATCAACGCGCCGATTTCGTCGGCGCTCATGTGCGCAAGCAGCAGGCGTCCCGTTGCGGTCCAGGGAATCGGCACCCGCACGCCGATGTCGGAACTGATGTTGAAGGGACGCGCGCTGTTCTCCGAAAGCACCACGGTGTACTTGTTCCCTTCGAGCATGCACAACTGCGTGGTCTCGTCGTACTTGCGCACGAGCGCGAGAATCGACTGGTGCGCGCGGCTGATCAGGTCGTTATGCGTCGCGTAGTCGGAGCCGTAGTAGTGCATCTCGCGTCCGAAGAACACGCTGCCATCGGCGGCGGTTTCGAGCCAGCCGACTTCCGCGAGAATCGCGACCAGTTCGTAGATGCTCGAACGCGGCGCGCCGGTCGCTTCGATCAATTCGCGCATCGTCATCGGGCGCTGGGCAAGGTGCAATTGCCTGAACATGGCAATGACCCGGTCCACTCCCCTGGCTCGCGACGATTCTGTAACTGCCATGCATTGACTCCGTGAGAAGCATCCGTTCGATGAAACGCGAGCGCGTAATCCGCCTCGCGTGCATCAATGATCGAGCACGCGATGCAGGAACTGCCGCGTGCGTTCGTTCGCGGGATCGACGAAGATCTGCTCCGGGTCGCCCTGCTCCGCGATCACACCCTTGTCCATGAAGACAACGCGATCCGCAGTCTTGCGCGCGAAGCCCATTTCATGTGTGACGACGACCATCGTCATGCCGTCGCGTGCGAGTCCGCGCATCACTTCGGTGACTTCGCCGACGAGTTCGGGATCGAGCGCGGACGTCGCTTCATCGAAGAACATGATGCCCGGTTCGACGGCGAGCGCCCGCGCAATCGCGACGCGTTGCTGCTGTCCGCCGGACAACTGGCTCGGATAATGTTCCGCCCGGTCCGCGAGGCCGACGCGATCGAGCGCTTCCATCGCGCGCTTGCGTGCATCGGCCGGGCTCATCCGGCGCGCCTTGATCAGCGCGAGCGTGACGTTGCCGAGCGCGGTCTTGTGCGGAAACAGGTTGAACTGCTGGAACACCATGCCGACGTGACCGCGAATCTCTCGCGCGCGCTTCGGGTCGTGGAGCGGCACTTCATTGACCCATACTTCGCCGGCATCCGTGGTCTCCAGTCCCGCCATGATGCGCAGCACCGTGCTCTTGCCCGAACCCGATGCGCCGATGAGCACGAGCACTTCGCCCGGGCGCACTTCGAGATTGATCTCATTGAGCACGCGCGTCGCGCCGAATGCCTTGCTGACGCCCGAAAGCGAAATGATGGGCTTGGTCTGGCTTTGATTGCTCACGACAATCTCCTGCGGTCATGGTGGCGCACCCATTGCGAAAGCGGGAAGCACACGACAAAGTAGATAAGGGCGACGAGGCCATAAATCTCGACGGGCTTGCCCACGCGATCGACAATCGCCTGGCCGCCGTGCATCAACTCCGACATGCCGATCATGCTGACAATCGACGTGTCCTTGATGAGCGACAGATACTGCCCGACGAGCGGCGGCAGCACGATCCGGCCGGTCTGAGGCAGCACGACGGACGCGAAGGTCTGCGTGCGCGACATCCCGAGAATCTGCGAGACTTCCCACTGTCCCTTAGGCACGGCCTCGATACCGGAGCGAAACACTTCGGCGATATAGGCGCCCTGATAGACACTCAAGCCGATGACGCCGGCCGCGAATACATCGATCGCATAGCCGAAGTAAGACACGCCGAAGTAGATGAACATGAGCGTGATCAGAACGGGCGTGCCGCGAAAGAGCTCGGTATAGAGCTTCGCGATGCGGTCCGTGCCCCACGGTCCGAACGTTCGCAACACGGCCGCAAGCAGACCGATCAACGTGCTGCCGATAATGGCCGCGAGCGACAGCAGCAGCGTCGTGACGAGCCCTTGCAGCAGAATCGACAGACTCGTTTTAAGCAATTCGATTGACATGATCCGGCTCCGGTTCGGGAATCAGGCGCGATTCGCGCGGCGCAACGTGAACCCGCCGAAACGCGCGCGCGGCCGGAGCACCAGAGGCGGATGGAACATCCGCGCGCCAAGCTGGCCTGCAAGCCACGACAGCACATTGCTCAGCACCAGATACACCACGAGCACGACCGTGAACGTCTGCACATAAAGCAACGTGCGCGCATTGATGACGGTCGCGGTACCGGTCAACTCGGGCAACGCGATGGCTGACAGCAACGAGGTGCCGAGCAAAAGCTGAATCAGGTAATTGACGATCGCCGGATAGACCGCGCGCGCCGCCTGCGGCAAAACGATCTCGGTGAAGATCTGTCCGCGCTCGAGGCCGAGAATGCCCGCGGCTTCGAGCTGTCCGCGCGGCACCGACTGAATGCCCGCGCGAAACACTTCCGAAAGATAAGCGCCGACATTGAGACCCAGCGCGATCACACCTGCCCAATAGGCATCGAGCGAAATTCCCGCCGACGGCAAGCCGAAGAACACGATGAAAATCTGCAGGAGAACCGGCGTATTGCGGATGATTTCGACATAAGCGCGTGCGATGAACCGCACCACCGCAAGCGGCGACAGGCTGGCCAGCGCCGCGAGCAGACCGAGCAGCAACGCCAGCACGAACGCGAGAAGCGTCACCTGCAAGGTCAGCCAGCCGGCTTTCAGGAACTCCGGGACATAGCCCCAGAGTGTCAGCCACTCATAATTCATCTCAGCCTCCGCAACATTCCGTTCTCTTGCGATATCGACATCGCGCCGTTCTCAAAACCGCGCTCAGAACTGCGGATTGAGCGGATAGTGCGGATCGGTGCCGAACCACTTGTTGTAGAGCTGTGCGTTGAGCTTCGATGCGTTGATGTTGAACAGGAACAGATTCAGGTAATTGAGCCACGCCTGATCGCCGGCCTTCACGCCGAAGCCGTTGTATTCGAGCGGCACGAGCGCCTCGTTCGTGACGGTCAGTTCGGGATCGAGCTTCGCCTGATACGCGAGGAAGTTGTTGTCCTCGATCATCGCGTCGGCCTGGCCTTGCTTGACCGCCAGAATCGCAGCCTGCGAGCTGTCGTATTCCTGAATCTTGATCGGGATGTTCAGCGAGCGGACTTCGTCGCCGTTGGTCGAACCCTTCACGGTCGCGATGGTCCGGTTGCCCATGTCCTTGACCGATTGAATCCCGCTGCTCTTCTTGACCAGCAGCGCCTCACTCGCGACGACATACGGCGTCGTGAATTCGATGACCTTCGCGCGTTCCAGATTGCGCGTGAAGTTGCAGAACACGACATCGACCTTGCTGGTTTGCAGGTTCGGAATCCGGTTCGCGCTCGTCGTGTTCACCACTTCGAGCTTGACGCCCATCTGCTTGGCGAGTTCCTTGGCGAGATCGACGTCGTAGCCGTCGGGCTGACCGTTCTTGTCGTAGAAGCCGAACGGCGCGAAGGTCAGGCAGTCACCGACGCGCAAGGTGCCGCGTTGCAAGACGGCCTGAAGCGTCGAAGGCGCGGCCGTCGCGCCCGCTTCGTTCGGCGTGGCGACTTTCGTGCAGGCGGACAACGCCATCGCACCGGCGACGACAAACATGCAGGCCGTTCTGGCGCTCAGATTCGCGAATTTCATGTGCAGATCCTGATTGAGAAGTGGAATGAGGAACCGGTTCCAGACCTGATCACTTGGCGAACCGTATGTGCGAACTGCCTAGCCCTTGTTTGTCCGATATATCGGACGGATATCTGGCTGACTGGAATGAAGTGCAGTGTTCGCCAATAGAATCACGCGCACAAGCGGCCTGAACCCCAATTGCGCGCGGCTTTTTGATCGGATACGCGCGATGGAATATCGCATGTTATGGCGTGCAAAGACTGGTTATCGCTTGTGCGTTTTTATTCGCAGTCGGACAGCACGCGATTAATTTCGCGTTGATTATCGTCCGATTAATGCCGCGCTGATCCGGCTCGTGATTTCCTGAGAGAAATGAGAGCCTTATAAGTATTAATATATGACCAATGTACAAATGGCTTTCAGTTAATACCAATCGCGAGTAACTATTACGCCACGCCTTAAGCCAGTTACAACAAGTTACGACCTCTGCCATACGCAACTTATTTCACATGTGTAACATTCGTTCGCGATCCAAGCCGACCTAGCTCCGTACGCGGCAGGCCAAACGCGCGGATGCGATCGTTCTTCTCGAGTTGCCGTATCAAGCCGTACCACTCGCTCAAGCAGCGTTCGGTAAAGCTTTATATGCGGCAATCTAATCGACAACCTACGACTCCAACTTGAAATGAACAAACCACGTCTGGTTGCGTACACCTTTTCATTAGGTGCACTAATTTTGTCCGCGTGCGGCGGCGGTAGCAGCGACGGCACGCCCGCGAGCGTCGCTAACAGCGCTACCGTGGATGATCCCGTCGCGGTCGTCGATATCGCCCGGCATCCGGCCTCGGTAAGCGGCACGGCCATTCCTCCCGCAAGCTCGATCAGCGATTCTTCGGGCGCAGTGTGGACCGTCAAGAACGGCGTGGTGTATCGCGCGAATCAGAAGGCCGCATTCACGCAGGACGTCACGTTGCTGCTCTGGTATGCAGGCAAGATCTATCAGCAAAACGTGAACAAGCTGTGGTGGGTCTGGCAAAACAACGCGTGGGCCGTCTCCGCTGATCCGCGTCCGGCGACATCCACGTCCGCGCCTTCGGGTGCTTCGGGTGCTTCGGGTGCTTCGGGTGCTTCGCCTGCCGCGCCGCCTGTCGCGGCTTCATCGACCGGTGCGGCGGGAGCATCGAATGCGGCGAACGGCATGCCGTTCTTCGGCGTCAACGGGCACTATGCCTATGGCGGCGTCTATTCGTCGACTCCGCTGAGCACGCAAGCCGCAACGATGGTCGATCTGGGCCTCACCGGCTTCCGTCAGGACGTGCACGGCTACGACCAGATCGACATGCTCGCGGACAAGGTCATTCCCGGCCTCGGCTCCTCCGTAAAGGTCATGCCGCTGATCGACGCCTACCCGTGGGACGACCCGACGCTGAACGGCAAAACGCCGACCGAGTCGAGCGCCTACACGTATGCCTACAACATGGCCGCGTACGCCGCCACCAAGCTCAAGGGCGTGCCGGTGGTGGAGTTCGGCAACGAATACGATCTCGACAGTCACAACCGGCCGATTGCGAACGACGGCGTGAACATCTCCGACTACGACAACAGCACGTGGCCCATCTGGCGCGGCGCACTGCGCGGCTCTTACGATGGCTGGCGCTCCGTCGATACGACAGGCCAGACGAAGGTCATCGCGACGGCCTCGGCGGGCTTCCTCTATCTCGGCTGGTACAAGGGCATGCTGACCGGCGCGCAGCCGGACGGCACGACGGGCCACCCGAAGGTGAAGACCGACATCATCCAGTTGCACTGGTATTCCGATGGCCTCGACCCGGAAAACACGTGGGGCCGGGACGGCACGAACTACAACGTGCTGAAGATCCTGCACGACGCATACAATCTTCCGATCATGTTCACCGAGATCGGCGTGAATTTCGATTTCTCGACCGCCCAGGCACAGGCCTATATCTCGAAGACCATTCCGGAGCTGTACGCGGCCAGGAGCACTTATAACGTGATCGGCTTCCAGTGGTACGAACTGTACGATGATCCGACCGGCGCGTATGGCATCCTGACCAACAGCGGCGCGAAAAAGAACATCTACGCGACCATGAAGGCGGCGGTGACGGCCTCGCACTAATCAGGGGTTATCTCTTGCAATGAAATCGGCGGAAGGCTTCGAACCCTTCCGCCGACTTTTTTTGGGTCGCCGGTTCACCCTTGCCTTCGGCCTCACGCACGGTCCGTTCGAGATCCGCCAGATCCGCGAACGACACGAGACAGGGATCATCGCCTTCAGGGGCAGTTTTACCGAGCAGATGAGCAAGAAGTGCGTACATGATGTGCTTTCGCCGTGTGAGAGACGGCGTCGGCCGTATCGCTTCGCCGCCTGTCAAACAGCATAAAGCGCAAGAATGAGCGTCGAATGAGCCGGACAAGTGCGGCGCCTGCGGCTTGTGCGGGCGTGCGAATCGATTGATAACCAGAGAACATCAATCGTTCAGAAGTTTGCACTTATCGTTTCAGCCTGCTCGGGGGAATATCGCTGAAACACAATCGCGGGAATCCGCGTATTTCAGAGATTCTGGAGACAACTCGATGCACCCCTCGCCCTCCCCCGATTTATCCGGGAAAGCCAAGGCCACCGCAGTTTTTCGCGTGACCGCCGGCAATTTCCTCGAGCAATTCGACTTCTTTCTGTTCGGCTTCTACGCCACGCAGATCGCCAACGTGTTCTTTCCCGCCGCCAGCGAATTCGCCTCGCTGATGATGACCTTCGCCGTCTTCGGCGCCGGCTTTCTGATGCGGCCGCTCGGCGCGATCATCCTCGGCGCGTATATCGACGACGTGGGCCGTCGCAAAGGGCTCATCGTCACGCTGTCGATCATGGCGAGCGGCACCATCCTGATTGCGTTCGTGCCGGGCTACGCGACCATCGGCCTTCTGGCGCCCGCGCTCGTGCTGCTCGGACGTCTGTTGCAGGGCTTCTCGGCGGGCGCGGAACTGGGCGGCGTGTCGGTGTATCTCGCCGAAATGGCGACGCCCGGCCGCAAGGGCTTCTTCGTGAGCTGGCAGTCCGCGAGCCAGCAGGTGGCGATCGTCGTCGCTGCGGCGCTGGGTTTTGCGCTCAATCAGTGGCTCGATACGGCGGCCATCGCCGCGTGGGGATGGCGCGTGCCGTTCTTCGTCGGCTGCATGATCGTGCCGTTCATCTTCATGCTGCGTCGCAATCTCGAAGAAACGCAGGAATTCAAGGCGCGCAAACATCGTCCGACGATGCAGGAAGTCTTCCGCACGCTGGCGAAAAACTGGGGCGTCGTGATCGCCGGCTTGATGCTCGTCGCGATGACCACCACCAGCTTTTATCTGATCACCGTGTATGCGCCCACCTTCGGCAGGACGGTGCTGCATCTGAGTACCGCGGACAGTCTGCTCGTGACGTTGTGCATCGGCGTGTCGAACTTCGTGTGGCTGCCGATCGGCGGGGCGCTTTCGGACCGCATCGGCCGTCGTCCGCTGTTGCTCGGCATGACCACGCTCGCGATTGCCACCGCTTATCCGGCGCTGTCGTTCCTCGCTCATGCGCCGAGCTTCGTCAACATGCTGCTCGTGCTGATGTGGCTCTCGTTCATGTACGGCATGTACAACGGCGCGATGGTCGTCGCGCTGACGGAAGTGATGCCGGTGGAAGTGCGCGTCGCGGGCTTCTCGCTTGCCTACAGTCTCGCGACGGCAGTCTTCGGCGGCTTCACGCCCGCCATTTCGACGGCGCTGATCCACTTCACCGGCGACAAGGCCGCGCCCGGCATCTGGATGAGCTTCGCCGCCGTCTGCGCGCTGTGCGCCACGTTCGCGCTCTACCGCCGCCGCGCGGTGACGCTGACGCCCGCTCATTGAGCACACCGCTAACCACACCACTGACCGTACGACCGATATGTCCTCGATCATCAAGAATCTGCTCGGCAAGTTTTGCGGCGTGGCGCTCGTCGCGGCATCGCTCGCGTGGGCGAACGTGCAGGCCGCCGAACTGCATGTGATGAGTTCGGGCGGATTCACCGCCGCCTACAAGTTGCTCGGCCCCGGTTTTTCCGCGACCACCGGCAATACGCTCGACACGGCGCTCGGACCGTCGATGGGTAAATCGCCCGAGGCCATTCCCAACCGGCTCGACCGCGGCGAACCCGCTGATGTCGTCATCATGGTCGGCTACACGCTCGACGACTTGATCAAGGCCGGCAAGGTCGTGCCCGGGTCGCGTGTCGAACTGGCGGATTCGCGCATCGGCATGGTCGTGCGCGAAGGCGCTGCGAAGCCGGATATCGGCTCCATCGACGCACTCAGACAGACCCTGCTGAATGCGAAGTCGGTTGCCTATTCGGACAGCGCAAGCGGCGTGTATATCGAGCGCGAGCTGTTCAAGCGGCTCGGCATCGAGGAACAGATGAAGCAGAAAGCGAAGATGATTCCGCGCATTCCTGTTGCGTCGGTCGTGGCGAATGGCGACTACGAAATCGGCTTCCAGCAGGTGAGCGAGTTGTTGCCGGTGAAAGGCGCGAGCTTCGTCGGCAAGATTCCGGAGTCCGTGCAGTCCGTCACGCGTTTCGCCGCGGGGATTCCGGTCGGCGCGCAGCATCCGCAGGAAGCGAAAGCGTTGCTCGATTATCTCGCCGCGCCGGACGTTCAGTCGCGCGTGCAATCGACCGGCCTCGATTCCGTCACGACGCACTGACCCGTCTGCCGCGTTCCGCTCAGTCCGGCGCTTTCGGTGCGGCGTCGGCGGCGGCGCGCAGCATCATCGTCAGGCGCGGCCGGTCGCACGCGCCCTCCCACATCGAGACGAAAATCACCGCGCACGCGTTGCTGATCACGCTCGTCAGCGCGCGCGCCTCCGACATGAACCGGTCGATGCCCACCAGCAGCGCCACGCCGGCGACGGGCAAATCGGGCATCACCAGCAAGGTCGCGACGAGCGCCACGAGCCCGCTTCCGGACACGCCCGCCGCGCCCTTCGACGTGAGCAGCATGACGGCGAGCATCGTCGCGATCTGCGATGCTGAAAGCGGCACGTCGCACGCCTGCGCGATGAACATCGACGCGAGCGTCAGATAGATTGCGGTGCCGTCGAGATTGAACGAATAACCCGCGGGCAGCACCAGCCCGACGATGCCCTTGTCGCAGCCGAGCGCCTCCAGCTTGCCGATCAGGCGCGGCAGCACCGGCTCGGTCGAGGACGTCGCGAGCACGATCACGAGTTCCTCGCGCAGGTAGCGCAACAGTCGCCAGAGCGCGAAGCCATGCAGACGCGCGAGCGGCGCGAGCACCAGCACGACGAACAGCCCGCACGCCACATAGAGCGACGCCATCAGCATGCCGAGCGAGCCGACCGAGCGGATGCCGAAGCGCCCCACGGTGAACGCCATCGCGCCGAACGCGCCGATGGGCGCGAGTCGCATGATCATCGCGAGGATGCGAAAGAGCACCTGCGAGATGCCTTCGATGAACGCCCGCACCGGACGTCCCGCGCGCGGATTCGCGTTCAGCGCGAAGCCGAACAGCAGCGACAACAGCAGAACCGGCAGCACTTCGCCCTTCTCGAAGGCGCCGAGCATCGTCTCGGGAATCACGCCGAGTGCGAACTCGACGAGTCCGTGCGGCTGCGAGCGCCGGACGTAAGGCGAGAGAATGCTCGTGTCCAGATGATGCACGTCGATTTGCAGGCCCGCGCCGGGACGCAGCACGAAGGCGGTTGCGAGGCCGAGCAGAAGCGCGAGCGCGGTCAGCGAATAGAACAGGCCCAGCGCCTTGAAAATGGTCCTGCCGATGGTCGCGCCGCTCGCAAGCGACGTGATGCCCGCGACGATCGTGCAGAAGACGATCGGCGCGATCATCATCCGCACCAGCCCGATGAACGCGTCGCTCACCGGCTTGAGCATCGCGCCGGTCTGCGGCCAGAAGTGGCCGAGCGTCATGCCGAGCACCATCCCGAGCAGGACTTGCACATACAGCAGGCGAAGCGGCCACGGTACGGTCACGATGCGGATTTCCTGCTGGCCGTTTTTGTCGCTTGCGGGCCGAAGTCAGCGTCGCCGTTTTCGCCGGTGGCGCCGCCGCCGCGCTTCATCTCGATGATCGCGCGATAAAACTGCTGCGCGGCCGGCGCGAGCGGTCTGCCGCGCCGCATCACGATGCCCACGCGCCGCTTCACCACGGGATCGACCAGCGGCACGCTCGTCAGAACCGGATGATCGCGCCCGGGCATGGCCATCGACGGCACCGCAGCAACGCCGAGTCCCGCTTCGATGAGCCCGAGCATCGTGGTCACGTGGCGCGTCTCGCATACGCTCGGCGCGTGCGGCGCGACGGTGGACAGCGCCTGATCGAGAAGCAGGCGATTGCCCGAAGTCTTGTCGACGGACACGTAGTCGTGCTCGTACAGCTCGTTCCACGTGACGCGCTTCTTGCGCGCAATCGGATGATCGCGCCGGCAGGCCGCCACGAAGCGCTCCTGCAGCAGCACCTTGAATTCGACTTCGGCCTCCTGGCTGCCGAGAAAGCTCACGCCGAAATCCGCCTCGCCGCTGATGACGGAACTGAGCACTTCGTTGGCGCTGGAATCCAGCAGCTTCACACGGATGCGCGGAAAGCGGCGGTGATAGCTCGCGACCACGTTCGGCAGAAAGTAGTAAGCAACCGACGGGACGCACGCGATAGTCACGTGCCCCAGACGGCTCGACGACACATCGCGGATGCCGAGCAGCGCGACATCGAGATCGTCGAGCAACTGTTCTGCGCTCGGCGCGAACACGCGTCCGACGGTGGTGAGCGTGACGCTGCGCGTGGTGCGTTCGAAGAGACGCACGCCGAGCGCGCCTTCGAGCTTCTCGATGCGGCGGCTCAGCGCCGGCTGCGAGATATTGACGGCCTCCGCGGCCTTTCGAAAGCTGCCCAGTTCCACGACAGCCCGAAATGCCTGCAAGTCATTCAAATCGAAGTTCACGCCCACGAACCGCCCCTTCCCCGTCGAACAAGCGGGTATTTTTGCATGAGATCGGGCGCGGCTCGCGGCGCACATGCCATCTCTACCGGGTCCGAGCGTCAGACGAAAGCTGGACGCAGCCAACGTTGCGCTCCGCCGCCCGTTCACCGATGAAAATGAGTCTCGTTGCCGGACCGCCTCCGCTCAGGGTCTATCCTTGGGAAGTGACACGGCAACCAGTCGGGAGACGGCATGCAAGGCGATCCGAAGGTGATTGAGCATCTCAACGCAGAACTAAAGAACGAACTGACCGCCGTGCATCAGTATCTTCTGCATGCGCGCCTCTACAAGCACTGGGGCTTCGAAGACCTCGGCGCGCACGAATACGCCGAGTCGATGGACGAACTGACTCATGCCGACAGGTTGATCGAGCGAATCCTCATGCTCGATGGCATGCCCAACTTGCAGGACCTTCACCCGCTTCAGATCGGCACGCAGACGCCCGAAGCGCTTCAGAACGATCTTCAGCTCGAAAAGGCGGCGCAGGCGCAATGCAAGGAAGGCATCGTCTATTGCGAATCCGTGCGCGACTTCGTCTCGCGGGAGATTCTGGTCGAACTGCTCGACGCCACCGAGGATCACATCGACTGGCTCGAAATCCAGATCGGCCTCATCGACAAGATCGGCATTCAGAACTACCAGCAGTCCGCCATTCACAAGGTGGCGTGAGCGCCCGCGCGTCGTTGTTCGAATCGCGCTCAGCCATGCCGGCTGGGCTCGGACTCCTCTGTTAGCATCTGCTGCTTTGCACAAAAGTTGACATTTTGCATGCTAGGGGCTAACCCGAATGCAAAAAAGTATCAGTCAGCGGTCTTATTTTAAGTGGTGAAGCGACGCCGGACGCGCTACTTTCTAGCCATGGGAAGACGCGACGAATCGCGCCACACAAGCATAAAAGCAGCGGAGACACGGATGACCACTTATCGGGACACGTTTGCGCGCGGTGACGATACCCGTCGCACCAAAACGACCGAGCCCGATCTGGAACTGGTCGCCGTGCCGCGCGACGAATCGTTCAAGGTGTGGTCGCACGGTTATCCGTACCGCACGGTGCGCTGGCACTTTCATCCGGAATTCGAGATTCACCTGATTACCGCGACCACGGGCAAATACTTCGTGGGCGATCACATCGGTAACTTCGCGCCGGGCAATCTCGTGATGGTCGGCTCCAACCTGCCGCACAACTGGGTCAGCAGCGTGCCCGGCGGTCAGCCCGTGGCCGAACGATGCCTCGTGCTGCAGTTCGACGGCGGATTCGTCACGCGCGCGTCCGAGGCGTTTCCGGAGTTCCGGCGCATGGAGTCCCTGCTCGATGCATCGCGCTGGGGTCTGCTTTTTCCGCAGGAAACGGGCGCGGCCGCCGAGCCGATCATGCGCGAGATGCTGGGCGCGCAGGGCATGCGACGCATCGCGCTGCTGGCGGCGCTGTTCGAATTGCTGGTGCAAAGCGATGAGCCGCTGAAGCTCGCGAGCGCGGCGTATCGCGCGGACCCGGACCGCTACGGCGAGACGCGTATCAATCATGTGCTGGCGTTCATCGGCAAGAACCTTTCTCAGGAATTGCGCGAGACGGAACTGGCGGAACTCGCGGGACAAAGTGCGAGCGCGTTCTCGCGCTACTTCCGCCGTCATACGGGCGTGCCGTTTATCCAGTACGTGAACCGGCTGCGCATCAATCTCGCGTGCCAGTTGCTCATGGCGGACGAACTGAGCGTCACCGATATCTGCTATCAGGTCGGCTTCAACAATCTTTCGAATTTCAATCGCCAGTTCCTGTTGCTCAAGCAGATGTCGCCGACGCGCTGGCGTGCCTTCCAACGGCTCAACGCCGCAAGCGCGGACGATTCGATCGAAGCCGCCCTGGAGCCGGAAGTCTCCGGATGACGTGAACCGGCAGAAAGTGTCATCGAAGAAATAGACGTCCAATTAACAAGGATGCCTAACTTATTCAAACGCGCGCGACTTGCGCAAGCACAGTAGTACGACGATCAAATCCTAAAAATCGGAGACACGCGATGAAGACGCTCTCAACACGACTGATCGGCGCGGGCGCGCTGAGTTTCGGCCTGTCATGCGCCCTGCCGGCGCTCGCCGCCCCGAGCGGCACGGTTGCCTTCCTGATGCCCGATCAGGCCTCGACACGCTACGAGCAGCACGATTTTCCCGGCTTCAAGGCCGAGATGGCCAAGCTCTGCCCCGACTGCAAGGTGCTCTATCAGAACGCCAACGCGGCCGTCGCGACCCAGCAGCAGCAGTTCAATTCCGTGATCGCGCAGGGCGCCAAGGTGATCGTCCTCGATCCGGTCGATTCCACCGCCGCCGCGTCGCTGGTGCATATGGCGCAGAGTCAGGGCATCAAGGTCATCGCGTATGACCGGCCGGTGCCGTCGACGCCCGCGGACTACTACGTTTCGTTCGATAACGAAGGCATCGGAAAGGCGATCGCGACATCGCTCGTCGAGCATCTCAAGGCAACCGGCGTCGCGACATCTAAGGGCGGCGTGCTCGAAGTCAACGGCTCGCCGACGGACGCGGCAGCGGGCCTCATCAAGAAGGGCATTCATAGCGGGCTGGAAAGCGGCGGCTACAAGACGCTCGCCGAATACGACACGCCGGAATGGGCGCCGCCCAAGGCACAACAGTGGGTCAGCGGACAGATCACGCGCTTCAGCTCGCAGATCGTCGGCGTGGTGGCGGCCAACGACGGCACAGCCGGCGGCACGGTCGCGGCCTTCAAGGCGGCGGGCGTCAATCCGGTGCCGCCCGTAACCGGCAACGATGCGACCACCGCGGGCCTGCAGCTCATCATCTCCGGCGATCAGTACAACACGATCCTGAAGCCGAGCGAGATCGTGGCGGCAGCGGCGGCGAAGGCTGCGGTCGGCTTTCTGTCGGGCCAGCCGCCGAAGGGCGAAACCAGGCTCTTCAATACGCCGACGCAACTCTTCAAGCCCGCGGTCATCACGGCGCAGAACCTGAAGGCGGAAGTAGTCGACAAGGGATTCGCGAATGCGAAGGAGCTTTGCACGGACCGCTATGCGGATGGCTGCAAGAAGCTCGGCATCACGCACTGAGCGAGCGGGCCGGAACAGGAAGAACCCGGCGGTTCGCGGGTTCCCTTGCATCGAAGAGGATCATCATGAATGCAATTCCCAACGCACGCTCCCAGCCCGGCGAGCTGGTGCTGAGTCTGCGCGGCGTCTCGAAGCATTTCGGCGCGGTGTCCGCGTTGACGGACATCGAACTCGACGTGCATGCGGGCGAAGTCGTCGCGCTGGTCGGCGACAACGGCGCGGGCAAATCGACGCTCGTCAAGGTCCTGGCCGGCGTGCATCAGCCGAGCGCGGGCACCATTACGTTCGGCGGCAAGGAAGTCACGCTGTCCGATCCGGGCCGCGCGCTCGATCTCGGCATCGCGACCGTGTTTCAGGACCTCGCGCTGTGCGAGAACCTGGATGTCGTCGCCAACATCTATCTCGGGCGCGAGCTGGCGCCGATGCGCCTCGACGAAGTCTCGATGGAAGTGCGCGCCTGGACCCTGCTCAACGAACTGTCGGCGCGCATTCCGAGCGTACGCGACGTGGTCGCGTCGCTGTCGGGCGGGCAGCGTCAGACCGTGGCCATCGCGCGTTCGCTGCTGCTCGACCCGAAGCTCATCATGCTCGACGAACCGACAGCCGCGCTCGGCGTCGCGCAGACGGCGGAAGTGCTGAACCTGATCGAACGCGTCCGCGATCGCGGCCACGCGGTCATCATGAT
This sequence comes from Caballeronia insecticola, assembly GCF_000402035.1. Classification (GTDB taxonomy): domain Bacteria; phylum Pseudomonadota; class Gammaproteobacteria; order Burkholderiales; family Burkholderiaceae; genus Caballeronia; species Caballeronia insecticola. Next base: position 351,581 of record NC_021288.1, on the reverse strand, counting down.
CAGTCACAACATGGAGGACGTGCGCGCGGTCGCGGACCGCATCGTGGTGTTGCGGCTCGGCCGGAACAACGGAGTGTTCTATCCCGATTCGTCCAACGCGGAACTCGTGGCCGCGATCACCGGCGCGACCGAAAACGCCGTATCGCGCCGTGCCGGACGTCGTCAGATTCAACAGGATGCCTGAACCGCATACCGGGCCTAAGGATCGATCATGAGCAAGCAAACCCCGGGCAACGCGCCGCCCGATACGCAAGGCGCGCCCCAACCCTCCACCCTGCTCGATCGCAGCGACGTCCGCGTGAAGCACGCGAGCGGCTTTGGCGAAAGCGTGTCCGCATTCTTCGATCGCGTGCGTTCGGGCGATCTCGGCTCGCTGCCGGTTATCGCGGGTCTCGTCATCATCTGGTCGGTGTTCACGACGCTGAATCCGGTGTTTCTGTCGGCCAACAATCTCGTGAATCTGCTGTTCGACTGCTCGACGGTCGGGGTGATCTCGCTCGGCATCGTCTGCGTGCTGCTGGTCGGCGAGATCGATCTCTCGGTGGGCTCGATGAGCGGCTTCGCCTCCGCGCTCGTCGGCACGCTGTGGGTCAACGAAGGCTGGCCGGTGCTGCTCGCCATTGTCGCGGCGATCGTGGTCGGCGGCCTGATCGGCGCGCTGTACGCCTTCCTGCTGAACAAGCTCGGCATGCCGAGCTTCGTCTCCACGCTGGCGGGCCTGCTCGCGATCCTCGGGATGCAGCTTTACGTGCTCGGCGCGAGCGGCTCCATCAATTTGCCCTACTCCACGCCGATCGTCGATTTCGGGCAATTGATGATCATCCCCGCGCTCGTGTCGCATGTCATCGCGCTGTTGCCCGGCGTGGCGATTCTCGTGCTTGGCCTGCGCACGCGCGCCCGTCGTCAGGCTGCGCGGCTGTCGGCGCCGTCGGTCGGCGGTCTGCTGGCGCGCGCCGTCGCCATTACGGTGTTTCTGGAACTCGTGGTCGCGTACCTCAATTCCGGACGCGGCGTGCCGCTGATGTTCGGCGTCTTCCTCGGCCTCACCGTGCTCATGGACTACGCGCTGACGCGCACGCGCTGGGGCCGCTCGATGAACGCCGTCGGCGGCAACCGGGAAGCCGCGCGGCGGGCCGGTATCAAGGTCGGCAGCATCTATACGAGCGCGTTCGTGCTGTGCGCGGGGTTCGCCGCGCTCGGCGGCATCCTCACGGCGGCGCGTCTTGCTTCGGCGAGCCAACAGGCGGGCACCGGCGACGTCAACCTGAACGCCATCGCCGCGGCGGTGATCGGCGGGACCAGCCTGTTCGGCGGTCGCGGGAGCGCATATTCGGCGGTGCTCGGGATCATCGTGATCCAGTCGATCGCAAGCGGCCTCACGCTGCTCAATCTTTCATCTTCGTTGCGCTTCATGATTACCGGCGCGGTGCTGGCGATCGCGGTGATCGTCGATTCGCTCGCGCGGCAGTCGCGCGTGTCGCACGGCCGCGCGTGAGCCGGATCAAACAGGAGAATTGTCAATGTCAGTATCCATCGCGGGAAAAGTGGCCGCCATCACGGGCGCGGCGTCGGGCATCGGACTGGAATGCGCGCGCGTGCTGATCGAGGAAGGCGCGAAAGTCGTGCTGATCGACCGCGCGGAGGACCGGCTCGCGGCCTGTTGCGCGGAACTGGGCGCGAACGCGTTCCCCCTGGCCGTGGACTTGCTGAAGCCGGCCGAGGTCTCGGCGATGCTGCCAAAAATTCTCGCGCTCGCCGGCGGACTCGATATCTTTCACGCCAACGCGGGCGCGTATGTGGGCGGCGAGGTCGTGGAGGGCAATCCGGACGAATGGGACCGCATGCTCAATCTGAACATCAACGCCGCGTTCCGCTCGGTGCATGCGGTGTTGCCGCACATGGTCGCGCAGAAATCGGGCGACATCATTTTCACGAGTTCGATTGCGGGCATCGTGCCGGTGGTCTGGGAGCCGATCTACACCGCTTCCAAGTTCGCCGTGCAGGCGTTCGTGCACACCACGCGACGTCAGGTCGCCAAGCACGGCGTGCGCGTCGGCGCGGTTGCGCCGGGCCCGGTCGTCACCGCCCTGCTCGATGACTGGCCGAAAGCCAAGATGGAGGAAGCCCTCGCCTCGGGCAGCCTGATGCAGCCGCGCGAAGTGGCCGAATCGGTGCTCTTCATGCTGACGCGGCCGCGCAACGTGACGATTCGCGATCTCGTGATATTGCCCAATGCCGTCGATCTCTGAGCAGCGCTGAGCACCTTTGAGCACGAACGGCGCGCACGATGTAGGCTCGTCGTACTCACACAATATCTGCCACGGACAGAGAGATGAACGCACCCAACCCGAACGCCGATGCGCGTTATGTGATCGGCGTCGACGTCGGCACCGGCAGTGCCCGCGCCGGCATTTTCGACGCCGCCGGCAACATGGCGGCAACGGCCAAGCAGGACATCACGCTCTATCGCGAGAGCGGCGCTATCGTCGAGCAATCGAGCAGCGAGATCTGGCGCGCGGTTTGCCACGCCGTCAGGGAAGCGCTCGCGCAGGCGGCGATCGCGCCCGAATCCGTCGCCGGCATCAGCTTCGATGCAACCTGCTCGCTCGTCGTGCTGGGCGAAGGCGGCAAGCCGCTGGCGGTGGGTCCGTCGGAGAATGCGGAGCGCGACATCGTCGTGTGGATGGATCATCGCGCGGTCGAACAGGCGGAGCGCATCAACGCGACCGGGCATGCGGTGCTCAAGTATGTCGGCGGCAGAATTTCGCCGGAGATGGAGACGCCCAAGCTGCTATGGCTCCTGGAGAACCGTCCGCAAGTGTTCGGCGCGGCGTGGCAATTCTTCGATCTCACCGACTTTCTGACGTGGCGCGCGACCGGCGATCTGTCGCGTTCCGTTTGCACCGTGACCTGCAAATGGACATATCTCGCACACGAAAAGCGCTGGGACGACGGCTACTTCAGGACCATCGGGCTCGGTGCGCTGGCGGACGAGGGCTTCGAGCGCATCGGGCAGCGCGTCGTGGAGCCGGGTACGCGGCTGGGCGATGGCCTCACGGCCGACGCCGCCGCCGAACTCGGCCTCGTCGCGGGCACGCCGGTGGGCGCGGGCGTGATCGATGCCCATGCGGGCGGCATCGGCACCGTGGGCGCGCAAGGCGATCCGGAAGCATGCCTCGCCTATGTGTTCGGCACCTCGTCATGCACGATGACGACCACCGCCGAGCCGGTGTTCGTCCCCGGCGTCTGGGGCCCCTACTTCTCGGCGATGGTGCCGGAAGCATGGCTCAACGAGGGCGGCCAATCGGTCGCGGGCGCGGCGATCGAACGCCTGCTCGCGATGCATCCCGCCGCTGCCGACGCCGAACGTCGCGCGAAGGAGACCGGCCAGTCGCTGCCCGGATTGCTCGCCGGGATTGCGGCTGAGTCGTGCGGCAGTCTGTCGGAGGCGGTGAAGCTCGCGGATGGCCTGCATATCGTCCCCGAGTTTCTCGGCAACCGCGCGCCGTTCGCCGATCCGCACGCGCGCGCGGTCATCGCCGGTCTCGGCATGGACACCGGGCTCGACAGTCTTGTGGCGCTGTATGTCGCCGGCGTGTGCAGCATCGGCTACGGTCTGCGGCAGATCATCGAGGTGCAGGCGCAAGCGGGTGCGCCGATCGAGCGCGTGATGATCAGCGGCGGCGCGGGACGGCTCGATCTCGTGCGCCAGTTACTCGCCGATGCGACCGGCAAGCCCGTGCTCGCCACGCAAGCCGATGAACCCGTCCTGCTCGGCGCGGCGATGCTGGGCGCCGTCGCGGGCACTCTGTTCCACGACGTTCGATCCGCGATGAGCGGTATGGCGCGGGTCAAGGACACCTACGCGCCGGACGCAGGCGTCGCCGCGCTGCATGACTCGCGTTATCGCGCGTTTGCGCAGTTGCAGCGGTGTGCGAGGGAGATTCGCGGGGAGTAGCTGCGAGGCTTCGATCGTTGGTTTCTTCGTGGCCATCGGTGGGATGCTGCCGATGGCGTTGTTCGTCAGAACGGCGCGCCTTCGAATTCCCTCAGCGGATAGAGCGTCTCGCGACCATCGATGTTCAGCACCAGCCGCACCGCGTGATGGAAGCTCGCGTAGCGGCCGACGAAGCGGCTGAGCACATCGCCGAAGAGCGTCGCGTCACCGGGTCCGTCGAAGGCGGTTGTGTCGAGATGGACGTGGATGTGAATCTGCAACGGCGCCCGCCGCTTGCAACCGCCGCCGCGCCGACCTTCGAGGCCGCGAAACGGGCGGTCTCATTGCTACACGCACTAATCAACCCCGCCTGCGCCACCGATCCGCATCAGCAGGAAGCGCGTGTTCGGTCGCATCGGAGCCGCGGCTCGACTACGCGCTGCCTGGGACAATGACCGCATCGCTAATTCGCGCCCTGCCGCTGAACGCCTAGCTTCGCGTCGAAAAATTTAACGGCGGCATTCCCGATGTATTCATGCAGCTTCGCACGATCCACACCGACCGCATCGGCGCAGGCTTCCGGATAATTGTCGCGGCCCACCTGATCGCACTCGTTGCCGAAAATTTCGTGGCCGACCGGGCCGGGCAACACGTCGAGCCGCGCATCGGGAATATAGTGCGCGGCGAATTCGGCGTTGTCCTTCGGCGGAGTGGTCGTATCCCCCGCACCGACGATGATGTACGCCGGAATCGCCATGCGCCGAAGCCCCGCCTCGTCCATGCCGAAGCCTTGTATGTCGCCGGGCGCCATCGCGAAGGCCGCCTTTATTCGGGCGTCGTGCACGTGCGCGGCGGGCGTCGCGTCGAGGGTCATTTGCGCGCGCAAATAAGCCGGCACGGTTTCGTTGTTCTTCCATCCGCGTTGAAACGCGAGGAACAGTTTCGGATCGACCTGGGCACCGCCGATCCAGAGCGACGTGAATCCACCTTGCGAATGTCCGGCGACGCCAATCTGGTTCGGATCGATGTGTGCCGCCCACTTCTTGTCCTTCAAAAGATGCGTGATATCGAGGCTGATGTCGCGCGGCCGCTGCCAGAGCCGGTTACGCACGTACAGCGCGCTGGAATCGAAGGTATTGGCGCGGTAGTGATAGAGCATGGCGACGACGTAACCACGCGCCGCGAGGTATTCACCGAACCACGCATAGCCCGCGCCGTTGCCGCCCGCTCCGTGCGAAAACATGACAAGCGGATGCTTCAGACCGTCCGTCGTGATCGGTGCATCCTTGAGCAGATGCAGGTTCGTCGACATGGGAATCCTGAAGCGGGATGCATCGGCTTGCGGTTCAGCGGGATAGATCAGCATGAAGTCGAGCGCCCTGTTGCCATCCGACGAATCGACATATTCCACCTGCGTAGCGCCGACGCTATAGCGCGCGTCCGGCAAGACGGTCTGTGCCGCGAGATGGGAAGACATAGCGCAAAGCATGCCGATCGAAATCATCTGGCTGCCGAAAAAGCGCGGGCTATGGTTTCGTCGTTTCGGGCGAAGGCATTGCATTTGAGCTCCGTCGAGTTTGAGTGACGCCTTGCGGCCATGCTCGTCACGGCGTGAAGCACTTTCGCTGCGATGCCACGCAACGTCAAAATCAGCGGACGTATCAGGCTTTGTCGCACTGAAAGCAAAAGGAGGCGCGCACATGTCCGACATATCCAACGCTCAGTCGACGACCCGGTTCTCCTCCGACGAATCCCTGCGGCCCGCAACGTTTAGGTGAGTGTGCGCCAGCAGCACACGCTATCGGGATTTTTATAACGTCAGACCGCGAGCACGAAATCGAACCGCGCCGCCTTTTGATCGCTTTTGTCGTCGATGCTCATCAAAAGTCGGCGGTCGAACAGCGAGTCTTGCGCATTACTCCGCTCGCCGGGAAAGTAAAGCTGCGTGGTGAGAATTCGCCCGCCGGGCGCTTGCAGCGTCACGTGGAAGTGTCGTGTGCGTCCGGGATAGAGCCCCGGCACAATCGTTTCGAGACGATAGCGCCCTTCCCCGTCGGCGAACTGATGGCCGCGCAGACGGAACCCGGCTTCGTCGTATTGGCCGGCGTCGTCGGCGTGCCAGAAATCGAGTAACGCGCCGGACGCCGGTTTGCATTGCGACGTCCACACGCGTCCGCTCAGGACGATCTTCGTTCCGTCGATGCCCGGTTCGAGCAGCGATAGCCGTTGCGGCGAGTGCGGCAGGAAAAATGGGCCCGCGGTTTGGCGCGGGGTCGCGTCATGGCCGTCCGCGCATGCGGGTGTCGCGGCAACGGAGGGCGCATGGCCTAAGACCCACAGCAATATCGTGGACGGTACCGCGCCCGACTTGCGCAGAAAATCGCGCCGTCTCTCGCTTACGCTTCGTGTCTGCATGCTGGGGGCTCCTTTTTTTCAATCGGCCGGTTTGTTCGATTTCACCACAGCAGTCGTATAGTGGTGACTCCGCACAACGCCGAACGCACTAGGCACCTGCATTCGAATATAGACAAATCGAACTGGAGCGGCATCGTGAGATATCTGTCTTTGCAAAATCAGCGGGATGGAATCCTGCTCGCGGCGCGCATTCTGCTCGTCGCGCTGTTTGTGATTTTCGGCTGGCAAAAACTGACCGGGTTTTCAAGTACCGTTGGGTACATGACGACAGTCGGCGCTCCGTTCCCGGCGTTGTCGGCAATCATCGCCGTGGTGGTGGAGTTCGGCATCGGCATCGTCGTGCTGGTGGGATTTTTCACGCGGCCGCTGGCGCTTCTGCTCGCGGTGTACACCGTCGCTACAGCGTTTATCGGACATCGATATTGGGCCTTGAGCGGCATGGAACACACCGCGGCCATGATCGGCTTTTATAAGAACGTCAGTATTGCGGGCGGTTTTCTTTTGCTTGCACTGACGGGACCCGGTCGTATCTCGCTTGATCGCAGGTAGGTCGTGAGCCATCGCGCTTCGCTTAAAGACGCGCATGATAGAGTCGAACGTCTTTCTTCCGTTGCGTACCCTTATGTCATCACGCAATGAAACTGATATCTCCGCGGCGCGCTGCATGAACAGTCATAACCAATCGATCGTCCCGGCGAAAACCGCTCTGATCGTCATGCATTATCAGACCGACATTCTGAAGTTATTTTCATCGGTCGCGCCGGTTCTGCTCGACAATACGCGCGCTTTATGCGACGCCGCCCGCGCCAAAAAGCTCGGCATCTATTTCGCCAAAATCCACTTTAGTCCGGGCTATCCGGAAGTCAGCCCGTTAAACCGGAACGGACAAGGCATCAAGCAACTCGGCCTCTTCACTCACGACGAAATCGCGCCCGAACTCGGCCAGACGAGCACCGAGCCGCTCATCATCGCGCATCGTGCAAGCGTGTTTTTCGGCACCGGGCTGGAGGCAATGCTGTCCGCGCAAGGTATCGATACGCTGATCATGGCGGGCATTGCATCGACGGGTGTGGTGCTGTCGTCCGTGGCGTATGCGAGCGATGCTGACTTCCGCCTCTTCACGGTCAAGGATTGCTGCTACGACCCGGATCAGATCGTCCACGATCATCTCTTTGCGACGGCGTTCGATTCGCGCACGAACGTGCTCTCGCTCGCCGATGCCTTGTCGTTGCTTGCGTGACGCGTGCCGTCATTACGACGGCATTTGATTCACGCCAGCCCGACATGATCGCTCACCGCCCCCGGCTGGTCGGCAAATTGGAGTGCAGCGAGCTGCGCATAGAGCGGCGAGTTCAACAGAAGCTCGGCGTGACGACCTTGCGCGACGATACGCCCCTGATCCAGCACGACGATGCGATCGGCCTGCTGAACGGTCGCGAGACGATGCGCAATGACCAGCGTGGTGCGGTTCAGCGCGGCATTGTTCAGCGCGGTTTGCACCAGCCGTTCGCTGGCGGCATCGAGGGCGCTCGTGGCTTCGTCGAGCAGCAGGACCGGCGGGTCCTTCAGAATCGCACGCGCGATCGCAATGCGCTGGCGCTGTCCGCCCGAGAGCCGCACACCGCGCTCGCCCAGGAAGGTGTCGTAGCCCTGCGGCAAGGCTTCAATAAAGCCGGATGCCGCGGCCATGTCGGCCGCTCGCTTCACTTGCGCGATCGTGGCGTCGGGCGCGCCGTAGCGGATGTTGTCGAGCACGCTCCCGGAAAAGATCGTCGATTCCTGCAACACCACGCCGATGTGTCTGCGCAACTCGACGAGCGACACATCACGCGTCGGAACGCCGTTGATCAGAATGCGGCCGGATTGCGGATCGTAGAAGCGCAGCAGCAATTGAAACAGCGTGGTCTTGCCCGCGCCGGACGGCCCGACCAACGCGACATGTTCGCCCGGACGGACATCGAGCGACAACGCCGCGAGCGCGGCCACGCCGGGACGCGACGGATACGAGAAACTGACATCGTCGAAGCGGATGCCCTCGCCGCGCGCGGGCAGCGCGACCGTCGTCGTGGCCGCGACCACCGGCGAGCGCGCCGCCAGCAATTGCAGCAAACGCTCGGTGGCGCCGGCGGCGCGCTGCAAGTCGCCCCAGACTTCGGCGACCGCGCCCACGGCGCCCGCCGTGAACACCGCATAGAGGATGAACTGGGACAACTGCCCGGCCGTCATCCGCCCGGCGAGCACAGCCTGCGCCCCGAGCCACAGCACGAACACGATGGCCGAAAACACCAGCACGATCACCACGGCAGTCAGCCACGCGCGTGCGCGAATGCGCGTGAGCGCGGTCTCGAAGGCCGCCTCCACCGCACCGGCAAAGCGACGTGTCTCGAAAGGTTCCTGCGTATACGACTGGACGGTGGGCATGGCGTTGAGCACTTCGCCCGCCAGCGCGCTCGTGTTCGCGATCTTGTCCTGACTTGCCCGCGAAAGCCGTCGCACGCGCCGCCCGAAAATCACGATAGGCGCGACCACGATGAACAACATCGCGATGATGTAGGCGGACAGCACCGGGCTCGTCACCGCCAGCATCGTCACGCCGCCGGTCAGAAGGAAGATATTGCGCAATCCCAGCGACAGGCTCGTGCCGACCACGGCCATCAACGTGGTGTCGGCGGTGAGCCGTGACAGCACTTCGCCGGTCTGCGTGGTTTCGAAGAATTGCGGGCTCATGCCGAGCACGTGATCGTAGACAGCGCGGCGCAAATCAGCCGTGACCCGCTCGCCCAGCCATGACACGAGATAGAAGCGCATCGCCGTGGCGCAGGCCAGTATCAGCGACACGACGAAGAGCGCGAGGAAATATCGATCGATATGCGCCCGGTCGCCCGCCGCGAAGCCCCGGTCGATCAGGTATTTGAACGCCACCGGCAACACCAGCGTGGCGCCCGCCGAGGTCACCAGCGCGAGGAACGCGAGCGCCCAGCGGCCGGCGTAGGGGCGCAGAAAGGGAAGGAGCGCAAAGAGCGCGATACGGGGCGAAGAAGGTGCGGCGGCAACAGCGTCTGGCATGTGGATTTCCACGAAGATCGAATATCTTCCGGATTGTGCCAGTGCCCGACGACATTACCGGACGCTGCGCGAACGTTTTACTTTTTCGCGGGCGCGGCGGTGTCGGCTAACGGCGGGCTGTGGCAATTCGAAAAGGGCACCACCCAGCCGCCGGTGCGCATCGTTCCTTCGACAAATGCGTCTTTGACGAATCGTCCCTTGAGGATCGTTCCGTCGGGACGCGTTTCCGTGCCCTGCCCCTCGGCTTTTCCATCGACGACTTGTCCCTGATAGCGGCCTCCATCCGCGCGGACCAGATTTTCCGCGCGCGCACTCGCCCACGACCATGCAAGACAGCTGATCGCTATCGTCACAACGATGCGTCTCATCGTGACCTCCCGTTCGGGTCGGTGCTTGGTTAGGCGTTCAGGACCGCGGATTCGACGCTATGAGCTTTAGGGAGCCGCATGCGTGCGGCAGAAGCGAGACGGCCGCTCGTATGTGCGGAAATTCTAAATCAGGCGATCGATCCAGGCCTTCGAGCGACAAGAATACCGTTTCGACGGTAACGAAGCAAAACAGCAACTGGCAACGCTTATTTCAATCGCAGATCCCACAACACATCGAGTACATGCTGGGTGGAACGCTCGACATGTCCTGCACGGTGCGCGATGCCGAGTCGTCGCCACAACGCCGGACGCAGCGGACGCATCACGACGCGCCTGTCGGGTAGTGGCGTCGTGGCCTCATGGGGCAAGAGCGCGGCGCCGTAACCTGCAGCGACCAGACTCTTGATCGCGTCGTTGTAGTTGAGCTGAATGCGCGGCACAGGATGATGTCCCGCAGCCGCAAACCATTCCGCCGTCAGGCGCGAGAGACGCGTAGTTGCATCGTTGAGAATGAGCGGCTGGGCGGCGAGCCATTCAGCCGTTACGCGGGCGGGGCACCGCCAATGCGCCGGCACGAAGGCCATCACCGGATCGCGACGCCACGGCTTTATCACGAGTCCGGCGACGGGCGGCTGAGGCAGCGCGACCAGCCCGATATCCAGCGTCCCATCCGCCAATCGGGACAGCGTTTCATGTGACGTGAGCACCGCAAGCTGAATATCGATTGCGGGATGCTGCTGGCGCAGCACGTCGAGCGCTTGCGGCAACAAGTACGCAATCACGCCCGTCGATGCGCCGAGCCGCACACGCCCTTCGAGCCCCTGCACCTGGCGTTGAATATCGTCCAGTGCCTGCTCCGCATCGGCCAGCAGTCGACGCGCGCGCTCCACCAGCACCTCTCCTATCGCCGACGGCCTCACCTGCCCGCGCTTGCGCGACAAGAGCGGCGCACCGATGCGGTCTTCGAGTTCGGCGATATGGAGACTCACCGTCGGCGGCGCGAGATTCAGCGCGCGCGCTGCATCGGCAAATGAGCCACGCTCGGTAATCGCGATCAGAGTGCGCAAGCGGTCCAGGCTGATCTCTCGCATGTCGGCGTCCAAATTCAGAAAAACTGAATGTTCAGGTTATGAAATTCAACTTTCCCTATTCTATCGGTTCAGAGAACATGGACGCTCGTTCAGCCCGTTACAACCACTCGGAGTATTTCGCGTATGAGCGCTCCCATTGTTTTCATCGATGGCGACCAAGGCACGACCGGTCTGCAAATCCACGAACGGCTGCGCAATCGGACCGACATCACCGTGTTCACGCTTGCCGCCGCAGAGCGCAAAGATGCGCACCGTCGCGCGGAAGCCATCAACGCCTGCGACATCGCGATTCTCTGTTTGCCCGATGCCGCCGCACGCGAGGCCGTGGAGGCCATCGTCAATCCTGCTGTCAGAGTCATCGACGCAAGTTCGGCTCACCGCACACAGCCCGGCTGGGCCTACGGCTTTCCGGAAATGATGCCGGGACAAGCCGAGCGCATCGCGAGCGCGCGTCGGGTCACCAATCCCGGCTGCTATCCGACCGGGGCTATCGGCCTGCTGCATCCGCTGGTGCAGGCTGGATTCATACCGGGCGACTACCCCATCAGCATTCATGCGGTGTCCGGTTACTCCGGACGCGGTCGTGCCGGCGTGGAGGAACACGAGGGGCAAGACGCCGCCAACGCGCCTTTATTTCAGGTCTATGGGCTGGAACTCGCGCACAAGCACACCCCGGAAATCCAGACGCACGCTGGCCTCGCGCAGCGGCCCATTTTCGTCCCTGCGTATGGGGCGTTTCGTCAGGGCATTGTGCTGACGGTGCCGCTGGACTTGCGGTTGCTCGCACCCGGTGTGGATGGCGTCACGCTGCACGCATGCCTCGCACACCACTATGCGGCCGCAGCGCACGTGCATGTTGTGTCGCCGCATGAAGCGGGTGCCTCGACGCACCTGGACCCGCAAGCCCTGAACGGTACGAACGACATGCGCTTGAGCGTATTCGCCAACATGGAGCACGGGCACGTCCTGCTGTCCGCGGTTTTCGACAATCTCGGCAAAGGCGCATCCGGCGCTGCGGTTCAGAACCTGAACCTGATGCTCACGCGTGCGTGCTAATCGATCAACGCACCGACGGCGCTTTGCTTTCCTGCTGCATGCGGCGCCGTCTCTTCCGCATCGGTCAGCCACCAGGTAAGCGCAGCCGCGATGAGCGCCACAAAAGCGGCAACGCTTAACAGCGCCCGATAACCTTGAGCAAGGCTTGCGACCAGCGACGCAGTTTCGGTTCGTGCACTCGAGACCACGTTCGCGGCGGATTCGAAGTTTCCGTTCGCGATGAACCGCGTGATCTGCGCCTGATCCTGTGATGACGCCCAGGGAAAGTGAAGTGCGACATCACCGGCGACGCCCGTGAACAGCACGGTGCCTAAAGCCGCAAATCCGAGTACCAATCCGCTAAAGCGCACTGTTCCCGCCATACCCGAAGCCATGCCCGCGCGCTCCACGGGAATCACGGCCATGCTGACTTTAGGGACTTGCCCGTTCAGGATACCTCCGCCTAGCGACGCGATAATCATCGGTATCAACACCGCCCGGTAACTCAATTGCCCGACCGCGACAGACGTCAACCCGACACCCACGGCGATCAGCACCAGACCAAGGGTCAATAACGCCCGACCTGACAAACGATGATCCAGATACGACGACACGATGCGCGGCATGAGAAACAATGGCACTGCGAGCGGCAACATCATCATGCCTGCAACGAGCGGCGTCTGGCGAAGCGCGCTTTGGAAGAAGAACGGCAGATAGGTCAGCATCGTTAAAAACGTCACCGGATAAGCCACGCCCGCTACGTTGGCCCCGAGAAACGTGCGCTTGGTGAAATACGACAGATCGACCATCGGCCGAGCCTCCCGCCGCTCGACAACCAGAAAGGCGAGCAGTAAGAGCACGGCCACGCCCCCGCGGGCAAGTATCCAAGGGTTGCTCCACCCCTCGCGATTGCCCAGAATCAGGGACCACGTCAGCAAGCCCAAGAATCCGCTAAACAAAAGCACGCCCCACAGGTCGATGCGACTGGCAGCAGGATCCTTCGATTCCGTAACGACAAACAGAGTGAGCGCAATCATCACGGCGCCGATGGGCAGGTTCACATAGAACGCCCACCGCCAGCCCAGGTACTCAGTGATCAGGCCACCGGCAACGGGGCCGAGCATGATGGCGATGCCAATAACCGAGCCCCAGAAAGCGAAAGCCTTAGCTCGTTCCTTGCCGTGGAAGTTGTGAGAAAGAACGGCAAGGGCCGCGCTGAGCAGAAGCGCCGCTCCGATACCTTGAATGGCCCGGCCGACATTCAGCGTCACCGCCGTGGTCGCAGCGCCGCAAAGCAGGGAAGCCACGGTAAAGATAGCGAGTCCCAGCACGAGGATACGTTTGCGCCCGAAGCGATCGGCCAACGCACCGGCCGGCATGAGCAGGCTCGCGAATGCCAGTGTGTAGGCCGATATCACCCATTCGATCGAGACGAAGTCCGCGTGCAACGAACGGGCGATAGGTTGAAGCGACACGGCGACGATGTTCGCGTCGAGATTGATCATGAACGACGGCACCGATACACACAACAGAAGCAGTAGTCTCTTGTTCATCGAAGGTCGCTTTCGTGAGAGATTCCAAAAAATATTGGACTGATTTAGTGGCATATACCACTATCCTACATCGATATCGAGCGTTGCGCATGCGCGGCCGAAAATACTGGCATATACCATGGTAGACTGAGAAATGTCAGGTTGAAAGGAAGTCGCAATGAGTACAACCACGCTTACATCGAGCGCATGCAGTTACGGAGCACTGCGGCGCGCCATGCGTGGCGTCGGTCAGTTGTATGACCAGGCGCTTGCGCCGGCGGGCATCAACGCAGCGCAATACAACCTGCTCAAAACGGTCGAAAAACTGGGAGCGCCGACACAAAGCGAGCTGGCCGCGGATATCGTCATGAATCTTTCGGCGTTGGGACATACGCTCAAACCGCTGATTCGCGATGGATGGGTCTTGCTGGACAAAGACCCCGCAGACGGACGCCGGCGCCTCATCACGCTCAGCCCCAACGGCCGAGCCAAGCTCAAGGAAGCACAGCGCCTCTGGAAGCCGACGCAACGACGCTTCGAACGAGTACTCGGCGCCAACCCTACAAAGGAGCTATTGGCGCTGCTGGATCATCTCGCGTCGCAAGACTTCAACGAAGCCTTCGCGGACCGTTCCTGATCGGCGTTTTCATCAAGAACCTTCACGCCGGCAAAAGTCCGCTTGCCCGATAAGCGTCGATCAAGGCATCGAATAGCGCGATATCCGAACGACCACGAGCCATGAGCTGCGCGCCGACTATTGCGGCAAAGATAGCGCGCGCGCGCCGCTTGGAGTCTCTGGGCGTAGCGATCTTCGCTGCCTGCAAAGCCTTGCTCAGCCATTCGACGTTGACGTCCGCGAAGGTTTGCACCTCCTTCTTCACGATCTCCGGCAGATCGTCGTATTCCGCAGTCATGAAGCTTGCGAGACACATGCGATTATCGGTTTCAAGCGATTTTCTGAAGGTCTCGACGGGATATTTGCGCAGACATTCGAGCGGATCCCGTGATTCTTCCTTCAACGCTTGCAACAGCGCCGCAGCATCTTCCCAGTAACGTCTTGCCACGGCAGCAGCCAGATCCGCCTTACTCGGAAAGTGGTAGTACAGGCTCGCGGCCTTGATCCCTACGTCTCCCGCAAGATTGCGCAGGTTCAATCCTCCGTACCCGTGTGCCTGGGCAATCTTTGTAGCGGCCGACAGGATCTTCTCCTTGGCGTTCTCACCCGACGGATTCATGCGCTCGCCCCGATAAAAGCTGTTGACGAGTGCGATTATAGCGCCTAGCATCTCATCTAACAAACGTTAGGTAGATATACGCCTCACTTTGTGATCCCCTCTTTCGACAAACATTCGGGCATGTCATGGAAACTCAAATCGTTCGTCTGGACGCTACGCAACTCGCAGAACTGATCCGCACCAAAGAGGTGTCGCCGGTAGAAGTCATGCAGGCACATCTCGATCGCATTGCCGCCGTCAATCCGAAGATCAATGCCATCGTTGCTGTCGCGGACGATGCGTTGAACGCCGCCAAGCTCGCAGAACGCGCTGTTCTTTCCGGTGCAAAGCTAGGCCCGCTGCATGGTGTGCCTTTTACGGCAAAAGACTCGATCGATACCGCAGGCGTACTAACCCAACTGGGCTCGCCGATTTTCGCGGGGCGCATTCCCAGCACCGACGCGCCCACTGTCGCCCGTATGAAGCAGGCTGGCGGCATCTTGCTGGCGAAGACGAACCTGCCCGAGTTTTCATATTGGATCGAGAGCGACAATTTACTGTCGGGCCGTACTCTGAACCCATGGAATCCGGAACGTACACCGGGCGGATCGAGTGGAGGAGAATCGGCTGCGATCGCGGCGGGCATGTCGCCGATGGGTCTGGCTACCGACGTCGCCATCTCGATTCGGGGTCCGGCCGCATTGACGGGCGTGATCGGTTTGAAAGCGACCCATGGCCGTATCCCGATGACCGGTATCTGGCCGCGTGTGCCTCGTCGCTTCTGGCATGTCGGCCCGATGGCTCGCTCGGTTCGCGATATCGCGCTAGCGTACTCGCTGCTGGCCGGACCCGACGGCGCCGACGGTTTCTCGACAAGTCCGCTTCGACTGGACGCAGGTCTCGGTGCGAAGCCCGAACGACCGGTGCGAGTCGGCTGGCTCGTCGAACCCGGCTTCGGACTGATCGATCGAGAAGTGGCGGCTACCGTACAGGCTGCTGCTGAGGCGTTGAAGGGGGCTGGCGTTATCGTGGAGCCGGTGCGCATCCCCGTTCTGGAGCAGATCAACGCGCTCGAGTTGCTCTGGAAGCTTCAGGCAATGGAGACGAAGCCCGCCTTCAGAAAGGCGACCGCCGGGCACGAAGACAAGATCTACAAGCATGTCCAGGCCGTGTTCGACACACCCGATACTTCCATCGAAGATTTTGTCGAAGCCGAGCAACAGATCGAAGCGATGCGGGATGGCTTCGCTCATTTCTTCCAACGCTACGACGCCCTGCTTTGTCCGGTGACGCCAGTCCCGGCGCACGCGCACGATGCCGCGGAATTCGTCATCGACGGTCAGTCGGTGTCATCGCTTCATGTGATGGATGCCACTGCGCCGCTTAGCGTGACGGGACTGCCGGGCTTGTCGATGCGATTCGGAACCAGCAGCGACGGCCTGCCCATCGGCGTGCAACTGGTGTCTACGTGGTTCGCGGAATCGACGGTGCTTCACCTCGCGTCGGTACTCGAGAGCGTCAGCCCGGTGCGCGATCTTCATCCGCTTTAAAGGCTCAGAAGCGGTCTCGCCGGCGTCTGGTTTCGGGCGCCGGTTAGTCGGTCTGTTCTGCATCTTCGCGCATTCGTGGCCTATGCGATGGTGCGTCATCGGCATGCGTTGATTCGTGTAAAGGCTAAGCGGCATGGTCGATGCTGTAACCGTCACAGCACACCGCGGCGGCCGACGGTCATTCGGAATACGCAAGCGGCGCCACGTCCATCCCAGGAGCCTCCGATGCCCGTCCGCAGTCAACCTCCCCTTGCTGAACCCGAGGCAGCCACCGCGCCGTCGGAAACCGGCCGACGCTCGTTTCTATTGCGCGGAAGCGCGGGCATCGCGGCCGCACTTACCGCTGCTTCGGCCGGCAGTGCGTGGGCAGCAGGTCCGTCCGGCGCTGACGCCAATCAGGTAAAACTCCCGCTCATTCAAGATCCGAACACCGAGCAAAAGGAAGAAACACCAGACGCCAGTCTGCCGCCCGACGATCGCGTGGGCTATGCGATCGTCGGACTCGGGCGCCTGTCGCTTAACCAGATCCTGCCCGCGCTCGCGCAGTGCAAGTACTCGAAGGTTTCGGCGCTGGTTTCCGGCGATCGCACAAAAGCGCTGCGCGTCGCACGTCAATACGGCGTGCAGGAAGCCGACGTTCACGACTATCAGAGCTTCGAGCGTCTCGCCGACAATCCGCGTGTGCAGGTCGTCTACATCGTCTTGCCCAACGGCATGCACAAGGAATTCACTCTACGCGCCGCAAAAATCGGCAAACACGTGCTCTGCGAAAAGCCGATGGCGAACAGCGTCGCCGACTGCCAGGCCATGATCGACGCGATGAAGCGCGCGAACCGCAAGCTCATGATCGCGTATCGCAGCCAATACGAGCCGATGGATCGCATGATCGCGAAGATGGTGAAAGATCAGCAGCTCGGGCCGTTGCGCGAATTCATCGCGGGTAATTCACAGAATGTCGGCGATCCGTTGCAATGGCGTCTGAAGAAAGCGCTGGCGGGAGGCGGCGCATTGCCCGACATCGGGCTCTATTGTCTCAATGCCGCGCGTTTCCTGACCGGCGAGGAGCCGCAGGAAGTCATCGCGACCGTGGAGCGGCCGGTGTCCGATCCGCGCTTTGTCGAAGTGGAGGCATCCGTGCACTTCATCCTGAGATTTCCGAGCGGACTGACGGCGACGTGCATGTCGAGTTATGCAAGTCACGAGTCGCGCTTCTTCAGGCTTCAGGGCGCGCAAGGCTGGGTGGAGATGGATCCGGCCTTCGGCTATAACGGATTGCGCCTGCGGCACGGCACATTGTTGGACGGCAAGAGCGCGACCACCGAAGTGCAGATCGATCCGCAGAATCAGTTCGCGCGCGAGATCGATCACATGTCGATATGCGTGAAAGACGACATCGTGCCGCACACACCGGGTGAAGAAGGCTTGCAGGATCAGCGCATCATCGAGGCGATTTACGAATCTGCGCGTACCGGGCGCGCAATCAAGCTCGCTCAGCCGACAGGCCCCACACGCGGCCCCGATCCGCAGAAGGAAGAGTTCTAACGGTTGATCGAACGAGTGCGGCCGGGGTCGGATCGATTGTCTGGAAGACTCGTTTAAATCGATCCAATTGCGCTTGTACTGCAAACGTACAGCGCCACGCTTCCGGGACCAAGGCTTGCTGAGTTGTGGAACCCCACTTAATGCCGGAGCACACAATGGCCCGCCAAATCGTCACACAAACGAAAACCACCGCAACGACTCAAGCCGCGCCGCATCAGGGCGCGATCGAAGTCCTGATGGACGATCATCGCGCAGTCGAAAGACTCTTCGATGCATTCGAGAAGGCAGACAAGGAAGATCTCGACGCGAAGACCACGCTGGTGCGACGCGCCTGCGAAGAATTGACCGTTCACGCGATGATCGAGGAAGAGTTGCTCTATCCTGCCGCGCAAAAGGCGCTCGACGAAGACGACCGTCCGGATGTCGAGGAAGCCTATGTCGAGCATTTTCTCGTGAAGGTGCTGATCGACAAATTCACCCAGATCAGAGCAGGCGAAGCAGGCTTCGACGCGACGTTCAAGGTGCTGAGCGAGATGGTGCGCCATCACATCGAGGAAGAGGAATCGGACCTGTTCCCGAAGCTGCGCAAATCGGGTGCCGACCTGAACGAACTCGGCAGCGAGTTGATACGGCGCAAGGGCGAGCTGGAATCGAAGATCCCGAAAGACGCCGGCGATAACACGCTGGGCCTGCATTGACCCTAACCTGCGCGCACCGGAGCCGACCTATGAAAAACCCTTGGGTGAAGAAGAATCCGTTTCTGAGCATGTGGCTCTCGGGCGCCAATGCGGTGGTCGGTTCGACGCGAGGCCGCGCTACCGCGCAGGCAAAGCGACAAGTTTCCAACTTCTGGTCGGCGGCGCTTGCACCGAGCAAGCCGAAGAAGCGTCGCGCGCGGCGTTGAGCTTGTGCGTGGCGGGAGACGCTCATTCACAAAATGCGCCCGCAATAACGCGCGTTACGCATAGCTTGGAGCGCTTCACGAACGCTCAAATAGAAATGAAACGGACGGGTAGCGCCGCCAGGCAATGCCCGTCCGCAAACACGAGCCAAGCCTCAAACCTGATTACTTCTGAGCGGCCATCGCCTTGTTGAACGAACCGCCTTGGCGATGCCGATCGCTTCGTTGAAGGCGCGCCCTGACCTGCCAGCAACAGGCGCACGGGCGAAGTCGCTCTGCTTGATCTACACACTGTCGCCCCGACATTCATCTTACGAAAGCCGCAAAAGCGGCTTAGCCCGAGATCTCCAATAAAATATCCGGATACGCGTTGCCTTCACAATGGCATCGTCGGCGTTCATCGCTCACGACCCGCGATACGTGAAAGAACGCATTTGACGCCTCCTTTGACGGATACTGTCAGACGGGAATCATGCTCGAACCCTCATTGCCCTGCTCGCGGAACTGGCAAAAATCGAAACGAGGCTACGCAACAATGACGAAGGATTCTGTCCCCGATGAGGCTCCTCACGAGTGCCCCGTTGGACCGACCATATCTTCGAGTGAGACTTTCGAGTCGCGAGAGATGATTTTGCGCGACGTCGGCGCGGTGGCTCAGATCTCGGCCGTACCGTCGATGCTGGACATGATTTGCAGCGAATCGGGGATGGGTTTCGCCGCAGTGGCGCGCGTCAGTGACTTGTCGTGGACTGCATGTGCGGTCAAGGACAACGTCAATTTCGGCCTTCTGCCTGGGGGCCAGCTGGAACTGCACAGCACGCTCTGTCACGAGTCACGCTGCGCCCGTGCGCCGATCGTGGTCGACGACTTCAGCATCGATGCGACTTATCGAAACCATCACACGCCGTCCATTTACAAATTGCGCAGCTATATTTCGGTGCCAATCGTGCTGTCCAATGGAGAGTATTTCGGCAACTTGTGCGCAATCGACGGACGTCCAATGAAGGTCTCGGAGCCGCGTATCGTCCGCATGTTCGAGGTATTCGCGAAGCTGATCGCCATGCAGCTGGACGGCGAAAAGCGACAGTCGACGACCGAAAACCTGTTGATGACTGAGCGTGAAACGGCAAAGCTCCGCGAGGAATTCATTGCCGTGCTCGGTCATGATCTCCGCTCTCCGCTGGCGGCGATCGGCGCAAGTGCCGATTATCTTCATGCTCGACCGGCGACACCCGAAGTACTGACCGTCAGCAAGCTGCTCAAGTCGAGCGTGACCCGCATGTCGCGGCTCATCGACGACATCATGGACTTCGCGCGCGGCCGGCTGGGGAATGGAATTCCAGCACACATCGAATGCGTCGAAAATCTGTCCGCCTACCTTCAGGCGGTCGTGCAGGAAATAGCGCAAGCGAACGAAGGGCGCTCGATCCAATTCACGATGAAGATCGATCGAGATGTCCGCTGCGACCCGGCGCGTCTGCAACAGCTTCTTGCCAATCTGATCGTCAACGCTGTGACTCACGGGTCCAGTGAGGAACCCATCTCCGTATCGGTCGTCACCGATGATCTAGACTTGGTCATCCAGGTCGCAAACCAGGGCGATGTCATTCCTCAAGAGGCGCTGTCGAAGGTATTTGAGCCGTACTGGCGCCCCGCCAGCAAGGCGACAAACCAGGGGCTGGGTCTTGGACTGTATATATGCCAGCAGGTCGTGAAAGCGCACGGCGGAACGATCCACGCGTACTCTTCGAACGACGACGGAACGCGCTTCATCGCGCGAATTCCTTTGACGACCAAGCCATCGGGGCAGCAACGTTGAGCGTTCAGGCGGAACGCGCCTAAATGTCCGACTCACCGTGTATGCGCGGCGCCCTTCTCGCGAATCAGGCTTACCTGTCCGTTGCGCCCGAGTGTGCATCGAACTTGTAATCCGCGAGCGATACCGACCAAACTCGATTGCACACCTTCATCGCCGGCACGCTCCGTGCGCTTATGAAAGATGAGACACATTCAGCAGGTGCAAGCAATGCATTCGGTTCTGGTCGTCGACGATGACTACGATTCTCTTCTCGCACTTCGTTTCGTATTCGAAGCGCGCGGTTTCACCGTGTTCGTGGCCGGACATGGAAAAGCCGCGCTTTCGCTGGCGGTCAAGCATGTGCCCGACATCATCGTTACGGACTTCGAGATGCCGGAGTTGGACGGCATTCAGCTTTGCGAGCGACTCCGATGCTCGCCGGCGCTCAGCACCATCCCCGTCATCCTCATTTCGGGTGGCCAACCGCCCGCGAGCGCACCCGTGCTCTGGAGCGCTTTTCTTTCCAAGCCTGTCGATTTTCATCTCCTGACCGAAGTCGTCGAAAGCTTTACGGTGATGCGTTTAAGCGATGCAAGCCGTTAGCGGCCGATGCGCTTTCGTTTGCCACGAGCACGCCCGATCGCTTCGCCCGCCCGGCATGAGCATTGCGGCTTTTTGCCTAAAGCCATCTTGTGCATTGCTTTCATCCATTCATTCTTCGGAGCTTCGATCATGGCAGCGACTGTCGGCGATTTTCTCGTTGACCGCCTTTATGCATGGGGCGTCAGACGCATTTACGGCTATCCCGGCGACGGCATCAACGGTGTATTCGGGGCGCTGAACCGCGCGCAGGGAAAGATCGAATTCATACAGGCGCGGCATGAAGAAATGGCGGCCTTCATGGCGTCGGCGCATGCCAAGTTCACGGGCGAACTGGGTGTGTGCATCGCAACATCGGGGCCGGGCGCGAGCCATCTCATCACCGGTCTCTACGACGCACGGCTCGACCACATGCCGGTGCTCGCCATAGTGGGCCAGCAGGCGCGTGCCGCACTGGGCGGCCATTATCAGCAAGAGATCGATTTACCGTCGATGCTCAAGGACGTAGCGGGCGCATACGTGCAACAGGCGAGCGTTCCACAGCAGATCAGGCATCTGGTGGATCGCGCAGTGCGTATCGCGCTGTCGGAAAAGCGCGTGACTGCGCTCGTGCTGCCGAACGATCTGCAAGATCTCGAATACGAGTCTCCGGGCAGAAAGCATGGCACGTTGCATTCGGGAGTCGGCTATGAGGCGCCGAAAGTCGTGCCCTACGCCGAGGATCTCCAACGTGCCGCCGATGTGCTCAACGCCGGCAAGAAGGTCGCGATTCTGGTCGGCGCGGGCGCCCTGCATGCCACGGATGAAGTGATCGCAGTTGCAGAAAAGCTCGGCGCAGGCGTGGCAAAGGCGCTGCTCGGCAAGGCCGTTCTGCCGGATGACTTGCCCTTCGTCACCGGCTCCATCGGTCTGCTCGGAACCGAGCCGAGCTACAAGCTGATGAACGAATGCGACACGTTGCTCATGATCGGCTCCGGCTTTCCTTATGCCGAATTCTTGCCGAAGGAAGGTGCGGCGCGCGGCGTGCAGATCGACATCAAGGCCGACATGCTCTCCATCCGCTATCCGATGGAAGTGAACCTCGTAGGCGACAGTGCCGAGACGTTGCGCGAACTGTTGCCGCTGCTTACGCACAAGAGCGACGACGCCTGGCGCAAGCGCATCGAGGGCTGGACGAGCGACTGGTGGAAGACACTGGAAAAACGTGCGCTGGAGCCCGCAAAAGGCGGCGTGAATCCCCAACGCACCGTGTGGGAACTGTCGCCGCGCGTGCCGGCCGACGCTATCGTCACCTGCGATTCAGGCTCGTGCGCGAACTGGTATGCGCGCGATCTGAAGGTCAAGCGCGGCATGATGTGCTCGCTCTCGGGCGGCCTCGCATCGATGGGCGCAGCCGTGCCTTATGCGATCGCGGCGAAGTTCGCGTATCCGTCGCGGCCGGTCGTGGCGCTCGTCGGCGACGGCGCCATGCAGATGAACAACATGGCCGAACTCATCACCGTTGCCAAGTACTGGAAGCAATGGTCCGATCCGCGCTGGATCTGCATGGTCCTCAACAATCAGGATTTGAATCAGGTCACCTGGGAGCAGCGCGTGATGGAAGGCGATCCGAAGTTCGAGGCATCGCAGAATATTCCTTCCGTGCCGTATCACCAGTTCGCGGAAATGATCGGGCTAAAGGGCTTTTATGTCGATGACGACGAGCGCATCGCTGCGGTCTGGGACCAGGCGTTCGCATCGGACCGGCCGGTCGTCATCGAAGTCAAGGCAGACCCGAACGTGCCGCCGCTGCCGCCGCATATTACGCTGCAACAGGCCAAAGCGTTCGCGACCACGCTCATGAAGGGCGATCCGCAACAGGGCAACGTGATTGTCGATACCGCGAGACAGGTGCTCGGCGCCGTGCTTCCCGGACACAAGGACTAAAGCCGAATCACGGAAATCGCTCGATGCGTAAACAACTGATCGACCTGCATTGCCAGGCGATCAAGCCAGCACAAACGACCGTGCATCCAGTCAAAGGAACAGACCATGACCGTCTCTGAATATCCCCGCCCGCCCCTGCCCTCACAACAGCAGGATCGCCGCCCCGGACTCACCGCGCCGATGAACCCGCAGCCCGATCACGGCGAATCGAGCTATCGGGGCAGCAACCGGCTCGCGGACAAGATTGCGCTCATCACCGGTGCGGACAGCGGCATTGGCCGGGCGGTCGCGATTGCATACGCGCGCGAAGGAGCGGATGTTGCCATCGCATACCTCGACGAGCACGACGACGCGAAGGACACCGCGCGCTGGGTCGAACAGGCCGGGCGGCGCGCGCTCCTGTTGCCCGGCGACATTACCGATCGCGAGCATTGCAAGGCGCTCGTCGCAAAGACCGCCGAAGCGTTCGGGCGCATCGACGTGCTGGTGAACAACGCTGCTTATCAGGCCAGCTACGACAAGCTCGAAGATATCAGCGACGACGAATGGGACAAGACGTATTCGACCAACATCGGCGCGATGTTCCGCATCACCAAAGCGGCGCTCGCGCATATGCAATCGGGCGGCACGATCATCAACACGACGTCCGTCAACGCCGATGCGCCGAATCCCGGTCTGATCGCTTATGCGAGCACGAAGGGCGCGATTCAGAACTTCACGGGCGGACTGGCGCAACTGCTGGCCGAGCGCGGCATTCGCGCGAACTGCGTGGCGCCGGGGCCGATATGGACGCCGCTCATTCCATCGACGATGCCGCTATCGAGCGTCGAGAACTTCGGCACGCAAACGCCGATGAAGCGTCCCGGCCAGCCGGCCGAACTGGCCGCCGCCTATGTGATGCTGGCCACCGACGAGGCGAGCTACATCTCGGGCGCGACCATCGCGGTGACGGGTGGCAAGCCGATCATCTGAGGCGCGGTCGATGACCGAGCCCGGCTACACGCGCTTGCGAGCGGCGATCATCCGCACGGGGATCGACTTGGCGCCCGGCACCTTGCTTTCCTTGGCATGGTGCCAAAGCGGCAACAAGGGATTGCACTCCGGATAGTAACCGGCGATGCATCCCTCTGGAATCGCGTAAGGAACCAGCGTCAGGTTTGCGACGCGCCGCTCTACGCCATCGTCGGCAATGGTTTCGAGGGCGATTTCATCGCCCGCATGCAGGCTTCTTGCGCGCATGTCGCGTTCGTTCATCAGAATGACCATGCGGCTGCTTTTGATTCCGCGAAAGCGGTCGTCGTGCGCATAGATCGTCGTATTGAACTGGCTGTCGCTTCGTAGCGTTGTCAGACGCAGCGCATCCGGCTCGCGCACGGGCATGTCCGGATCTTCCTCGAGCATCTCGGGCACGAAGAATTCCGCCTTGCCGCTTTCGGTCTTCCATATGCGTTCGCGCGCGGGCAGCACGCGCGGAAATCCGCCTGGCGTCCAGAGACGTGCGTTGAAATCATGGAACGTCTCGGGCCATGTTTTCGCGATCTCGTCGCGCACGAGCGAATAGTCGTCGCACCAGCGGTCCCAGTCGACAGTCGAACGTTCGCGCAACGTGTGCTTCGCGAGCGCGGCAACAATCGACGGCTCCGAACGAATACCCGTTGCCGCGGGCGCGGTCACACCACGCGAGCCATGCATGCAGCCGGTGCTGTCTTCCATCGACACGGTCTGATCGCCGCTCGCCTGCGTATCGATTTCAATGCGGCTCAGGCACGGCAGAATGTACGACTTCGCGCCATGTACGAGATGACTGCGATTGAGCTTCGTCGTGATGTTGACCGTGAGACGCAGGCTTCGCCACGCCGGCTCGATGCGATTGCGGTCCGGCACCGAGCGCACCAGATTGCCGCCCAGATTGATGACCGCGCTGACCTTGCCCTCGATCATCGCCTCGAACGTCTCGACGATATTCATGCCCTTCTTGCGCGGCGGCTCGAAGCCGAACTGCTTCGCGAGCACATCCAGCGGCGCAAGCTCCGGCTTCTCGGTGATGCCCACGGTGCGCTGACCCTGCACGTTGGAGTGGCCGCGAATCGGCGAAGGACCGGCGCCCGGCCGGCCGATATTGCCGCGCAGAAAGAGCAGGTTGCACACCATGCGCACGTTCTGCACGCCGAGCCGATGCTGCGTAAGCCCCATGCCGTAATGCACGATCACGGCGGCAGCTTTCGTGTACTCGTGCGCCGCCGCTTCGATGTCGTCGCGAGCAAGGCCGCTGATGCGCTCGATGTCGGTCCACGACGTCTTACGTACATAGCGCGCGAAATCGTCGAAGCCCGTCGTGTGTTCGGCGATGAACGCCGTATCGAGCACGCGGGGCAGATCGTGTTCGATGGCGCGATCGTCGGCGGCGATCACCGCCTTGCACATGCCGACGATGGCAGCCGTATCGCCCCCGACCTTCAACTGGTGATATTGCGTGCTGATCTGCGTGTGCGCGGGCGTGAGCATCTCCGTTGGCGATTGCGGATTGGAGAAGCGCAACAAGCCCGGCTCGCGCAGCGGATTGAACGTGACGATGGGCACATCGCGCTTGCGCGCGTCCTGCAATTGATGAAGCATGCGCGGGCTGTTCGTGCCGACGTTCTGTCCGAAGAAATACATCAGGTCGGTTTTCTCGAAGTCTTCGAGCCGGATCGTGCCCACGCCCGAACCGATCGCCTTCTGCAAGCCGACGCTCGTGCTCTCGTGACACATGTTCGAGCTATCCGGCAGATTGTTGGTCCCATACATGCGCGCAAAAAGCTGGAACATGTACGAGGTTTCGAGCGACGCGCGGCCCGAGGTATAGAACGCGACCGCATCCGGATGCATCGCCCGCAACTCGGCGCCGATATCCTCGAACGCTTCGTCCCAGCTCACCTCGACGTACTTGTCGCTGACGGCGTCATAGCGCAGCGGCGCGGTGAGCCGGCCCGCCTCTTCGAGATCGTGATCGTGCCATTGGTTGAGTTCCGCGACAGTGTGCTGATCGAAAAACGCGGGGCCCACGCGCTTGGACGTCGTGTCCCATGCCGTGGCTTTGGCCCCGCTTTCGCAGAATTCGAATGTGTGCGGATGCGCGGGTTTGGCCCACGAGCAACTCACGCAGGCGAAACCACCGGTCTTGTTCTGATGCAGCAGTACCGTGGCGCCCTTGAGCGGCGCTTTCTCCTGCGCCAGTATCTTGGCGACGGCTTTGACGGAGCCCCAGCCGCCTGATGAATACGGATAGTCGCGGGCGTGATCGGGGTCGTCCACGGGGTGATCCATATTGATTGCTCCTGTAGTCGAGCAATCACAGCAAGGCGTATTCCATGGGGTATTCGCGTCGCACGGTTCGAGAGCAACCCGCGATGCCCGAAGGCGACGAAGTTTCGTTCCGGAACGCGTGCCCGGAAAAGCTTCAGTCCCGCATGTTGGCCTCGCAATCCTCCCAGTACCGCAGCGGATCGCGGTGCTGCGGATAGCGCGCGCCGAGCCACGTCGAGAGCCGCGTCCAGTCCGGATGGTTGACACCGGTTTTAGCGGACCAGTTCGACGATCGTTCGAGGATCTGGCCGTTACCGCGATCGCGCACGAGCAAGCTGCCTAAGCCGCTCGTACTGTTCGACTGGGACTCGACCAGATAGCGCGGCAGAATCCTGAGTTCGGCATCTTTGGCCCATCCGTACACGGCGCGAACCACGCCGGACGGATCGCGCAACTCGATAGGCCCGCTTTCCGGACGAACCGCACACCAGCCTTCGGGAAAGTCGGTGACGACCTCGTTTGTGGTTTCCCTGATCCATTTCACGCGCCAGGCCCGCACCATCGCCTCGCGCAGACGCGGCAACGATTCGTAACCGGCAGGCAACTCGATCGCAAGCGGCAGCGTGATGAGGTTGTCTTTCCAGAGTTTCGCTTCGTCGTCGACTCGTCGCGCAACTTGCGGCGCGTCGTCTCCGAACGGGTTCTCGGGCCGGCTCGACACTCTCGCGCTGGAGGCGGGCAGCCCTTCGAAGAGCCGTTCGGCATCGTGACGGGTCAGTTTGGTCTTTCCTTTCTTCATGGATCGCTCTGCGGCAAGGTGGTCACGCGTGTTTAACGGCGCTGAAAACATCTATTCTGCGCTATTCGCGTTCAACCGGCGTACGCGATCGAGACGACATCGCGATTACGACCTACCGGACGACCCAACAGCCCCCATCTTCGTGGCCATGACGGGCTGAAAAAGCACGTCGCCTGTGGCATGGCTTCGAGCGTTACATCGACGTTGTGCCGGACGGCTCGCAAAGGCAATTGCCGAGCGGTTAGCGCGGGCTTCTCGCGCGTTAGTGAAACATCGCCGCGATCAGCAAAGCCTCCGTCACGATCCCGAGCAAGGTGCTGATGAGAATCGTCGCGGTGGCATTCGCCGTGTACGTCTGAGTGCGCAGGGCAAACATCGCCGCGGCGGTGGCGGTCGGAACGGCGCCGGTCACGATCGTCTGATGCGCCATGGAACCCGAGAGTCCGAACATCGCCGCGCCCAGAAACATAAGCAAAGGCTGGCCGAAGTTTTTGAGCAGAAGGTTTGTCAGAACATCGCGGTTGATCAGGAAAGGTTCGCCGTAGAGCATGAGGCCCAGCGCGAACAGCGAAGTGCCGCCTGCGGCCGTGCCAATGAGATCGACGGACCTGAGCGCCGGGCCGGGTATCGGCACGCGCGCCATGCTGATGACAATGCCGAGTACCGGCAGCCATACCATCGGATTCGAGATCGCGCCGCCTATGCTTCGGAGAAAAAGCAAAAAAGCCGTGTCGTTCGGCTTTCTGTGCTCCGTGTTCTCGGTCAGGACGATCGTGAGCGGCAGCATCACGATGCTGGTAATGAGGTTGCCGACCAGCACGGCAAGAAATCCTTCGGGGCCGAACAAGGCCGACAAAATCGGCGCGCCGAAATAGGCCATGTCCGGGAACGCGCAGACCAGCGCCTGTATCGTGGACGTGCGCAGATCATGCCTGAAGACGAAGCGCCCGATGCACAGCGCAATGAAGTACGTTCCCATCAGTCCCAGCGCCAGCGTCAACGCAAAGCCGGCGTGCTGCAACTTGTCGGGCGACGTTCTGACCGCGCCTGAAAACAGCGCGAACGGCAGTGCGAATTTGATGACGAGCGTCGCCAGGACTTTAGCGTCCTCGTGCTTGAGCCATTTGATTCGTGCCGACATCCACCCGAGGAAGATGACGAAAGCGACCGGCAAAAGGCCATTGAGAATCGCTGCGAACACCGTATCGCTCCGTTGAGCCTGCCCGAATCGTCGAATGTGTTCTCGTGTCTGGCGACAGATCGCTTCTCAATGTTTGTTCATCTCGACCCGAATTTCCAGTATCCGATGGTATGCACGGAGCAAACCGGCGCGGTCAGCTCAGTGCTTGCGTTCGCTCTTCGTGATCGCGCCCGAATGCGGATCGACATGCAACTCGTAGATATGGCCGTTTTTCGTCGCCTCGCCTTCCCAGTGACCGTCGTCGGCCTTCAGGTAGGCGTTGGCGTAGCCCTGTTCGGTGAGCTTCTGTATGGCCTGCTGATTCGTGATCCAGTCAGCGCCCGGTGCGTCGGCGAGCGCCGCGCGACTGGCGAGCAGCGCGGCCGTCAGCATGACCATCGAGAGGTTCTTGTGGATCGTCATGATCGATCTCCTGTGAAAGATGACCTCTCGTCGTAGCAAAG
The DNA here is from genome assembly GCF_000402035.1 of Caballeronia insecticola. Lineage (GTDB taxonomy): Bacteria > Pseudomonadota > Gammaproteobacteria > Burkholderiales > Burkholderiaceae > Caballeronia > Caballeronia insecticola. Next base: position 322,878 of record NC_021288.1, on the reverse strand, counting down.
GCCGCGCCACCGGGTCGCAGTCGTTACTTCTTCCCGTCGACGACCGCGACCGTTTCCTCACGCGTGTATTCCTTGTTCGCGAGCGCGCCGGTCGGCGTCTTCGCGAGCACGGCGTCGAGTTCCTGCGGCTTGACTTCGAGCACCGGCATGCGGATGTCATGCGGCACCTTCTTGCCCGCCAGTATCTGCTGCGTGACCCAGAAGGCAAACGACGACGCGCCCGGCGGAATGGTCACCGACATCGTTTCGTAGCCGGTCTTTTTCTGCTCGGCCCACCATGCAAGCTCTTCCTGCCGGTTGCCGAGAATGATGATCGGCGTGGGCCGTCCGGCCGCCTTGATGGCCTGAGCCGCGCCGAAACCGTCGCCGCCCTGCGTGACGACGCCGTCGATCTGCGGCAGCGTCGGCAGAATGCCCGCGACCTGTTTCTGCGCGACCGTCTGGGTCCAGTCGCCATGCACGGAACCGACGATCTTCATGCCCGGATATTTCTTCAGTTCGTCGACGATGCCCTGATGAATCTCGTCATCCACGGAGACGCCCGCCAGTCCGCGAATCTCGAGCAGGTTGCCCTTGCCGTTGAGACGTTTGGCCAGATAATCGACCTGCATGCGGCCCATGCCCTGAAAATCCACGGCGATGCGATACGCACACGGCTCCGTCGCGATGCCGTCGAACGACACGACCGTCACGCCCGCGCCGCACGCCTGCTTGATCACGCCATTGAGCGCGGTGGGCGACACCGCATCCACCGCGATGGCCTTGTAGCCTTGCAGGATCAGGTTCTGAATCTGCTGGACCTGTTCGGTCGCCTGACTCTCGGCGGTCGTGAAGCTCGGCGCCGCCGCGACAACCTTCTGCTTGACCGCGGGATCGGCGACATTGGACCAGCTCTTGAGCATCTGCTGACGCCAGCTATTGCCCGCATAATTGTTCGACAGCGCGATCTTGAGCGAGGACGTGTCGCCCGTCGCGACCTGCGCCAATGCCGAGGTCGATGCTGCGGCTGACAGCGCGATCATCGTCAACGATAAAACCAGCTTGCGTGTATGCATGAGTTGTCTCCTGATTTATCGGGTATCTCAGCGCCCCGCGCCTCTCACGCCCACATGCAGCGAATAGATGGATGACGTCGCGGCAATGAACAGGCGGTTTCTGTTGAAGCCGCCGAAGGTCAGATTCGCCACCACCTCGGGTATGAGGATCTTGCCGAGCAGCGTTCCGTCCGGTGCGTAGCAATGCACGCCGTCCTCGGCGCTCGTCCACACATTGCCTTGTTCGTCCGTGCGCAGGCCGTCGGGGACGCCGCTTTGCATCGCGATGAACACGCGGCCGTTGCGCAACGCGCCGTCGCTCGTGACATCGAAAACGCGAATGTGACGCGGTGCATTCTCGTCGTGCGATGCGGCGGAATCCGCGATATAGAGGCGCGATTCGTCCGGCGAAAATGCGAGCCCGTTGGGCTTGACGAAGTCGTCGCTGACGAGTTGCACGTGCTCGCTGTCCGCGGCCACGCGATAGACGTTGCAGCGTCCGATCTCGCTGTCGGCGCGATAACCTTCGTAGTCGCTCAGAATGCCGTAGTCGGGATCGGTGAACCAGATCGTGCCCTTCGAATCCACGATCACATCGTTGGGCGAATTGAGCCGCTTGCCTTCGAAGTGCGACGCAATCACGGTGATGCTGCCATCGTGCTCGGTGCGCGTGACGCGCCGCGCGCCGTGCTCGCAACTGACGAGCCGCCCTTCGCGGTCGCGCGTGTTGCCGTTGCTGTAGTTCGATGGCGCGCGGTACACGCCGACACCCATGCCCGGCGCCCAGCGCAACATGCGGTTATTCGGAATGTCGCTCCAGATGAGCAGATCGGCCGCCGGAAAATACACCGGCCCTTCGGCCCACAGGCATTCGCCGGTCAGCTTCGTCAGGAAGGCGTTCGGCTGCAGCAAGAGCCTGAAACGCGCATCGTGCACTTCGAAATCGCTGGACTTCATGTCTCCTCGTCCTTATGTGATGACAGGTTGATGTGCGGTGCATCAGCGCGGCGTCTTGCCGCCGGCCGCCACGGTGACCGCGATGATGAGCACGCCATACACGATGGAGCGCACGCCCGCATCCGCGCCCACTGCATTGAGCACGGCGTTGGTCAGAAACAGGAACATCGAGGCGCCCCACACGCCCGTGATGGTCGCCTTGCCGCCCGTCACGAGCGTGCCGCCGATCACGACGACGGCAATCGAGATCAGCATGTACTCGACGCCCATATCGAGCGACGCGCCGCCCGACACGGCCGCGAGCAGCAGCGCGGTGAGCGCCGCGATCATCGACGAAAGCACGTAAGCGAGGCAGCGCGTGCGATGCACATCGACGCCCGCGAGCCACGCCGCGCGCGCGTTCTGGCCGATCGCCGAAAGCCTGCGCCCATACACCGCGCGATGCAGCAGCACCGCGAGCGCCAGCGACAATACGAGCGCCACCAGCGCGATATACGGTACGTTCAGCACGCGGCCCGTTGCGAACGCGCCGAGCGCGGGCGGCGGCGGCGGAAGCCCGCGCCCTTGTGTGATCGCGACCGACTGAATGATGAAGCTCGAAGACAACGTCGCGATGATCGGCGGAATGCGCAACAGGCGGATCAGCGCGTAATTCGCCAGTCCGACGACCGCGCCCACGCCGAGCGCCGCCGCGATGCCGAGCGCAATCAGTCCGTTCTGCGCCTGCATGACGTGCATGCCGACGACACCCGCGAGCGCGATCGTCGATGGCACGGACAAGTCGATGTTGCCGACACCCGACGTGATGACGAGCATCTGTCCGAGCCCGACGAGCACCATGAACACGCCGTAGGTCAGCGCCGTCTGCGCGACGTTGCTCGCGATCCCGAAACCGAAGAGCACGACGATCGCGAGCCACACGAGCACGGCGCCCGCGAACGACCACGCCCACGGCGCCTGCATGCTTCTGAGCCGCGTCCACAGGCTCGCTTCGTCGGCGATGCGCTCGCTGGAAGTCCGCTGATTCATCGCCGCTCTCCGCGTTGCAGCAACACGCGCAGCGACAGCACCACGATCAGAATCGCGCCCTGCATGCCGACCTGCCAGTCCGCCGAAATATTGAGGAACGCGAGAAACGACGCAGCGAGCGTCAGCGTGATCGCGCCCAGCACCGCGCCGATCACCGATACGCGCCCGCCGATGAACTCGCCGCCGCCGAGGATCACGGCCGCGATGGACAGCAGCGTGTAGCGCAGCGCGAGGTTGGCGTCCGCGGATGTCGTGAGGCCGAGCAGCGACAGGCCGGACAGCACGCCGAACACGCCCGCTACGCCATAGAGCGTCGCCTTGCTGCGCACGAGCGACCAGCCGAAGCGGCGCATCGCGCGCGGATTGCCGCCCGCGCCGCGCGTGCGCACGCCCGCCGACGAGCGCATCAGCAACAGATGTCCGACGATGGCGATCAGCACCGACCACACGATCGGTGCGGCGACGAAAGGCGTCTGATAGCTCATCGCGGCGCCGAGCCATGCGGGACTCGTGCCGCCCGGCGACGGCAGCAGCACGATCGCGAGGCCGCTCCACACGAACGAAAGCCCGAGCGTCACGACGATCGACGGAATCTGCCGCAACTCGATCAGCGCGCCGACCGCGGCATACGCGAGCACGCACCCGGCGAGCGCGAGCGCACCGAGCCACGGTTGCTTCACGAGCAGCGTCGCACCGATGCACGCGACGAGACTCACGAACGGCCCGATCGACAGATCGAGATCGTTCACCGTGATGATCGCGAGCTGCGCCAGCGTGGCGAGGACGATCGGCACGGCAAGATTGAGCAGCAGATTCGAACCGAAATAGCTCATCACCGCGGGCTGCATGACGAGAATCGGCACCAGCACCACCACGAGCGAAATAGCGGGCAGCATGCTGCGCAAGCGCGCCTGTATGCGGGCGGGCGTGAAAGTGGGTGTCATGCGGCCTGCTCCTGGAAACTGGCTGCGAGCAGGTTCTCCTCCGTGCATTCGTCGGCGCTCAGCACGCGCGTGACGGCGCCCGAGCGGAACACGTAAGTGCGGTCGCAGTGCGACAGTTCCTCGTTCTCGGTCGTGTACCAGACAAACGTTCGACCCTTCGCGGCTTCGTCGTGCACGAGTTGATAGATATCGCGTTTGGTGCCGACATCGACGCCGCGCGTGGGATCGTCCATCAGGATGAGATCGGCGTCGGAGGCGAACGCGCGCGCGAACAGCACCTTCTGCTGATTCCCGCCCGACAGCGAGAGAATGCCCGCGTTCATCGATGCGCCGCGAATGCCGATCCGCGCGCGCCATGTCTCGGCCACTTCGCGCGCGGCAACGGCATCGACGAGACCGCGCCGCCGTTTCGGGCCACCGAATAGCCAGCGCAGGTCGAGATTCTGCGCGATCGACCAGACGGGGAACACGCCGTCGCGGCCACGATCGCCCGCGACGAACGCGACCTTTGCGCGGCCCGCGCCGTGCCCCGTCGCCGCTTCGTAGATCGACAGCAGCGCCTCGGTCTGTCCCTGCCCCGCGAGTCCCGCAAAGCCGACGATCTCGCCGCGCGCCGCCTCGATAGCCGTGTTTCGTCCCGCGCCGACCTGCCAGCGGAACGGCCGCACGCCATCGTGCCCGGCTCGCGTGCGCGCGATGCCGGGCGTCGCGTCGGCGTCGAGATGCTGCCCCATCGCCTGAATGATCGACTCGCGACTCGACTGCTCGCGCGCCAATACCCCGACGATGCCGCCGTCGCGCATCACCATCACGCGATCCGCCACGCGCTCGATCTCGCCCAGCATATGCGTGATAAGCACGCACGTAATGCCGCTCTGCGCCGCGCGGCGCACGAACGCGAGCAACTGGTCGGCGGTGTGGGCGTCGAGCGACGATGTCGGTTCATCGAGAATCACGAGACGCACGGGCGTGTCGGTCACGGTGAAGCCGCGCGCGATCTCGACCATCTGCTGCTGCGTAAGCGTGAGATCGGAAACGAGTTCGTTGCCCTTCAGGCCGTTGCCGGGAAAGATGGCTTCGAGCTGTTCGCGCATCAACGCGGTCGCGCGCCGGCGCCAGCCGCGTCCGCGCAGCTTCGGATGCACGACGCACATGTTCTCCGCGACGCTCAGGTTCGAGCACAGCGACAGCTCCTGGAACACGCAGCGCACGCCCGCCACGCGCGCGGCGTTGGCGTCGTAATGCGGCGCGGGTTTGCCATCGACCTCGATGCTGCCTTGCGTCGGCGGATACACGCCCGCGAGCACGGCCATCAAGGTCGATTTGCCCGCGCCGTTGTGCCCGGCAATGCCCACGCATTCGCCCTGCGAAAACGAAAAATCGATCTCCGCCAGCGCGCGCACGCGCCCGAAACTCTTGCCGATGCCTTCGAAGCGAATCAGCGTGCCGGGTTCACTCACATTCGATGTTGCGGCCATCCACCTGCCTCCATGCGTGGCGTCGAATTGCCTGCGGACGCGCGCTTACTTCTTGTCGAGCAGCGCGACCGTTTGCGGCAGCGTGTACGTCACATCGGCGATACCGCCCGGCGGCGTGGCCGCGAGCTTCGCCGGCAACTCCTGCTGCGAGATCGCGAGCAACGGCACGTTGATGGTCACGTCCTTCGGGATCTTCTTGCCCGCGAGCACTTGCTGCGCGACCCAGAATGCGAAACTCACCGCGCCCGGCGGATTCGACAACGAGCGTGACTGATAGCCGCTCTTCGTCTGCTCGTTCCACCATTGCAGCTCGGGATACGTGCTGCCGATGATCATCGGCGGCGCAGGACGGTTCGCCGCCTTGAATGCCTGAGCGATGCCGAACGACATCTCGCCTTCGGTCGCCACGCCATCGACCTGAGGCAGCGTCGGCAGGATGCCCGCGACGGCCTTCTGCGCAACCGATTGCGTCCAGTCGCCGTTGACCGAGCCGACCAGTTTCATGCCGGGATGCTTCTTCATCCCTTCGAGCACGCCTTCATGCATGAGGTTGTCGACGGAGATGCCCGCGACGCCGCGCACTTCGAGGATATTGCCTTTGCCGTTCAGATGCTGCGCGAGATAGTCGACGCCTTGCTCCGCCCAGCCCTTGAAGTCGAAGTTGACGCGATACGCGCACGGCTCATCGACGATGCCGTCGAACGACACCACCACGACGCCCGCCGCGCAGGCCTTCTTGATCGTGCCGTTGAGCGCAGTGGGCGACACCGCGTCGATGACAATCGCGTTATAGCCTTGCAGGATGAGGTTCTGCACCTGCTGCGCCTGCTCGGTCACCTGATTCTCGGCGGTCGTGAACGCGGGTGCCGCGGCGATTTTCTTGTCGCTGACGGCCTGCTGCGATACCGCGGACCAGCTCTTCAACATCGACTGCCGCCACGCGTTGCCCGCGAAGCTGTTGGACAGCGCGATCTTTTTCTGCGCGGTGTCGCCGGTGGCAACTTGCGCGTGCACGGCGGTCGCGCTCATGCATGCGAGCAGACCGGCTGCGGCCAGCATTCCATTACGGAACATCTCGTCGTCTCCTGAGGGTTCGATTTATCGGAAGCGTTATGCGTGTCGCCGATGGCGTGATGCGCGGCAATTGCGTATGAACAACGCGGTGCGCGCGTGCGCATGCGGAGGGTGTGCGGGGCGAGCGCCCCGGCTGAGCGAGAGAAACGACATCATCATGAGCATGCCTCTTGTTAGCGCATTGGCCGTTGCCAACGTCTTGCTTTCAAACAGGTGCTTCGAGCTTCGTCTTGCGATTCGTCTTGCGATTTCGTCGTGCGGTCAGGCCAATTGAAGTGGTCAGGCCAAACACCGCCGACGCAGTATAACGACTGCCCGGATGTCGTGCAACGCGATTAACGGAATGGATAATGCGCGGCCAAGCGCGCTGTCTATGCGCGCTGTCGATATCGCGCGCAACGTGGCACGACGCCACGGCGAGCGCGGTTTGAACCATGGAGTCAGGTGCCGGAATGGCTGCCGTAAGCGGACCGAAACGCCGCGCACACGCCGAGTGATTCGATGACGACGCCCGGTCCTACTATTCGCCCGACGGCAGCAGCGCGGCGAGCAGACGTCGCAGTTCCAGCCGCTCCGCCCGCGTCAGCCTCGCGGTGAGAATGCGCTCGACTTCCTCGACACGCGGCCGCAACGTCGCAAGCTGCTTCTTGCCCGCAGGCGTCAGAAAGAGCACATAGCTTCGTTTGTCGACCGGATCGTCGGAGCGTTTGATCAGCTCGTTACGCACCATGCGCGCAACCAGATCGGCGATGGTCGAACGGTCGACGTCGAGGTCATCGCCGAGTTGCCGTTGATTGACGCCCGGCTTTCTATGCAGGATTTCGAGCGCCGCGTACTGGACGCTCGTGATTTCCGCCGAGACTTCGCTGAGCCATACCGAAACATGGCGCTGCTGGGCGCGGCGCACGAGGCTGCCCGTGAATTTGGAGAGCGCGTCGGGCTCGTCGTGTTGGATCGGCAATTTCTGGACGTCGGAAAGTCAGCGTGTGGTTCGGAAAATGGGCCGCAAGAAAGCATGCAGATCAGCGTAGGCATTCAGCGGCAATACATGCGCGACATACTGATCCGGGCGCACCACGACGAGCGCGCCCTGCTTGCGATCGATGCCGCGCGCATCGAAGATATCAGTCACCGCGTCACTCGTAAATGCCTTCTCGTAGTCGATGAGACCGTGACGCCCCTTGCGCGGCAGCAACAGCGGGTGCAGGTCTTCCAGCCGCACGTCGCGATGAGGCTGTTGCAGCACGGCACGCACATCGAAGACGCTGTCCGCATCCGCATGCTCGGTCGCGACGAAGCGCAGGATCGAATCCGGCGACGAGGACACATGCTCGCACAGCGCATCGAGCGCGTTGCGGCTCGCGTCGGCGAAGGCGTACAGGCGCCAGCGGCCATCTGCGCGTGCGACGTGGCCGAGTTCCATCGGCTTCGCATCGGCGAGACGAACGACGGGCGACGAATGAAAGCGCGTGCCGATGGTGAAGCCGCGCGCGAGCGCCTGATGTGTCGCGTCGCCCGTCAGCGCGCCCGGACGGTAATGCGTCGCGACGCCCGCCGTATAGCGGCCCGCGCGAACGAAATAGGCCTGCAATTCCGCGGGATCCACGCCACCGGCTTCGGGCCGGCTGGGATCTTTCGGCGGCGCGGCCATCATGCTGGACCATTCCTTGTCGAACTCGATCAACTCTTGCGCGACCGGCTGACGTTCATCGGAATACGTGCGCAACAGGTCGATACCGCTGTGTCCCCGAAGCACCGCACCGAGTTTCCAGCCGAGATTGAAACCGTCCTGCATGGATACGTTCATGCCCTGACCGGCTTTCGCGCTATGCGTATGACATGCATCGCCCGCGATGAACACGCGCGGCTCGCGCGATGAACCGTCCGCGGCAATGGCGTCGTCGAAGCGATCGGCCAGACGCTGCCCCACTTCATACACCGAGAACCATGCGACCTCTTTCACGTCGAGCGTATAGGGATGCAGGATTTGCTGCGCGGTCTGAATGATGTGATCGACCTTGGTGTGCTTGATGGCATCGCGCGTGTCGGGCGCCACTTCACCGAGATCGACATAAAAGCGCACGAGATAGCCGCCTTCGCGCGGAATGATGAGCAGATTGCCCTTGCTGCCGGACTGAATGGCCGTCTTGAGGCGGATGTCCGGAAAGTCGGTGACTGCGAGCGCGTCCATCACGCCCCATGCATGATTGGCTGCATCGCCATGAAGCTTCTGACCGATGGCCGTTCGCACGCAACTGCGCGCACCATCGCAACCCACGACATAGCGCGCACGCACGGCGACCTCTTCACCGAGCCGCGCCGCATCCGTGCGACGCAGCGTGACGGAGACCGGGTATGCGTGCGCATCGTCGCGTTGAACATTCACGACCTCGAGATCGTAATCAGGCTCGAGCCGTTGCGCGGAACGGCGCATGACATCGAGAAGATAGTCCTGCACGCGCGCCTGATTGACGATGACATGCGGAAACTCCGACATGCCTGTTTCGGTATCCTGAACACGTCCGGTGCGTTTGATTGCGCCGCGATCGTTCGCATCCGGGCGCCAGAACACGGTCTCGTTGACCCAGTAGGCTTCGCGCAGAAGACGATCACTCAGGCCGAATGCATTGAACATCTCGACGGTCCGGCACGCGACGCCATCCGCCTGTCCCATCAACAACGGTCCCGAACGCCGCTCGACAATACGCGTATTGATCGACGGAAACTGCGACAACTGAGCGGCAAGCACGAGCCCGGCCGGGCCGCTGCCGACGATAAGCACATCGACCGTCTCGGGCATATCGACTTGCGGCGCGCCATCGGCGGCGGGCTCGATCGTCGGGTCTCCGACGCGGAATCCGTTGAGATGAAATTGCATGGGGTCTCGCTCCAGTCAGTATCGATCAATCGATCAGTGTCGATCGGGTTGATGAGAAATATACTCCGTACACCAACCATTTAAAAGCGCTTCTTGCTGTACCGGATGTTTACCCTGATCTGGCGGATGCGCTTGTTCCTGACTTCAATGATCCGACGCAAAGGCGTTCTGATCGCGCGATATCGCACTGCAAAACGACGTGCCGTACGCGAGGTAGGCGTTGTGCGACGGGACATCGTCGCTGGAAACGAGTTTGCCGAGGAGATGAGAGAGAAGTGCAAACATGATGTGCTCCTTAACGGGTGAAGGGTAGAAGATGTGAAGCAGATTAAGCCCCGTGAATGAGCGTCGAATGAGCCGATCGTCGGCTTCGTTGCGAAGTCTTTTATTGCCTTGCACGCCCGTCGGGCAAGGCTTCTTCCTTTCAAAACGGCACTCATCCAGCGCTAATTCTCGTGTTCGATCATGATGAGCACCGATGGGACGTTTGGAGCGAAGACATCCAGCCGCCGCGACCGGTCCGAACAAACAAATCTGGAGACATCTCACATGAGCACGCTCGACGACAGCACTGTCCTCACCCAATCACGATCCAAACGCTACGGTCTATTCGTCTGCCTCATGGCGGCGCTGGCCGGTTTGCTGTTCGGACTCGACATCGGCGTGATCTCGGGTGCGCTGCCCTTCATCGCGAAACACTTCGTGCTGAACGACCGCTCGCAGGAATGGATCGTCAGTTCGATGATGGTGGGCGCGGCGATCGGCGCGCTCGGCGCGGGCTGGCTCTCGTATCGTCTCGGACGCCGTTATGCACTGGCGATCGCGGCCGTGCTCTTCATCGTGGGGTCGTTGTGGTCGGGCTTTGCGGTCAACCCCGCTCATCTGATCGCCGCGCGTCTGGTGCTCGGACTCGCGGTCGGCATGGCGTCGTTCACCGCGCCGCTGTACTTGTCGGAAGTGGCGCCGCGACAGGTGCGCGGGGCCATGATCTCAACCTATCAACTGATGATTACCGTCGGCATTCTGGCCGCGTTTCTGTCGAACATCGGGCTTTCCTATATCGCCGACTGGCGATGGATGTTGGGCGTCATCGCAATCCCCGCTGCGTTCTTTCTGATGGGCGTACTCGCCCTCCCCGACAGTCCGCGCTGGCTGCTTCAGCGAAACCGCGGCGACGAAGCACGCGCCGTGCTGCAACGTCTCTACGGCAATCCGGCCGACGTTCAGGCCGAACTCGAACAGGTCAACGAGGACAACACGCGCCCGCAACGTGGATGGAGTCTGCTGCGCAGCAATCTGAACTTTCGGCGTTCGGTGATGCTCGGCATCGTGCTGCAAGTGTTCCAGCAACTCACCGGCATCAACGTGGTGATGTACTACGCGCCGCGCATCTTCGAGCTGGCCGGCTTCGCAACGCACGAGCAACAATTGTGGGCGACGGTCATCGTCGGACTCGTGAATGTCGTGGCGACGTTCGGCGCGATTGCCTTCGTCGATCGCTGGGGCCGCAAGCCGATCCTCTATGCGGGCTGCGCCGTGATGGCATTCGGCATGTGCTCGCTCGGGATTCTGCTGCATGCCGGTGTGGCGGGCCTCGTAGCACAGAGTCTGGCCGTCGCGGCACTGCTGCTTTTCATCGCCGGATTCGCGATGTCAGCCGGTCCGCTCGTCTGGATTCTCTGCTCGGAGATTCAACCGCAGCAGGGACGCGACTTCGGCATCGCCGTGTCCACGCTCGTCAACTGGGTGGCCAACATGGTCGTCGCGGCCACGTTCCTCAGTCTGCTGTCCACGGTCGGCGAAGCCAACACGTTCGTGCTGTATGCGATCTTGAACGTGATCTTCGGGATCGTCGTGTTCTTCTATGTGCCCGAGACTCGCGGCGTATCGCTCGAAAAGCTCGGCAACGATCTGATGGCCGGCAAACGCCTGCGTGATCTCGGCAAGGCAAGCTGATGAGATAACGCCGTTGACTGTTCTCGCTATTTCGAATCAACATACGTGCAACGCCATGCACGAAGCGAGTTCACATGACGCACATTCCTTATGAGTTGTTCGGTGCCCGCACAGGAAACTGTATTCGGGTTGCCATTGCCTTCGAGGAAGCCGGGCTTCCCTATACGATCCGGCTCGTCGATATGAAGCAGAAGGAGCATCAGTCCGCCGAGTTCATGGCATTGAACCCTTCTGGGAAGGTGCCGGTCATGATCGACCGCAGTCGCGGCCCCGAGCACGCACCGCTGGTCCTTACACAGTCGAACGCCATCCTGTACCACCTTGCCGATCTCGCGCCTGAGAGATTGCTCGGCTCGCGCGAGTCGCGCCCCCGCGCGCATGAGCGATTCTTCTTCTTTCTCACGGACGTGATCTTGCCAAGCCACGCCGCGTTCTGGCTTCGCACTGAAGACTCCGCGAACGTTGCGAGAAGAATCCTGAACGACCGGGCGATGCACGCGATTCGTCTCGCTGAACGCTTTGCATCGGAGAATGCGTTCCTCGGTGGAGACACGTTTGGATTGGCGGATATCGCTGCGGTCACGATCGTTCACGCGTACGAACGTGAGCTGGAATGGGATGCGTTGCCCGCATTAAGACGCTGGTATGAAGCCGCCATGAAGCGGCCTTCGGTGGCGCGAGGAATGCGCGCATTCGACGATTGAGCTCCGAGCCCGCGTCAATCGTCATGAAGCGGCACGTTGTCCCTCGTACACCTGAAGATGGCAATGTGCACTGCGCGCGAGCGACATATCGAGGCCATGCCGCTCTCCGCGACGCAACATGTCACCCACAATATCTTCTGCTTCAAGACGTTTCTGTCCCTGATCGATATCGCGCATCATCGAGGCTGCCCAAGCGGACGATCGATCGAGCAAGCGTTCGCGCATCGCATCGATTGCGTGCTCGGGCAACGGATAACCGGACAGCCGCGCCACTTGCATGCACTCGCGCATAGCGCGTTCCATCAACGCAAAGCCGTTGTCTGTCGCGAGAATATCGCGCACCGTGCCGCGCATCAGGCAAGTCATGAGGGCGCCCGCCGAAATCATCACCCATTTGTTCCAGAGTGCCTGTACGACATAAGGCGATTGTTGACGGACGCCCGGCGTGGTCGCCATCAGCCTATGCAGCGCGCCGATGATCTCGGCTTGCGCATCGTCGCGCGCGCCGATGGTCAACGTGTCGCCCGAACCGAAGTGAATGATCTCGCCGTTGCAATCGAGCATCGTTGCGATATACGCGACGCCGCCCGCGATGTGACGCCGACCCAATCGTTCGTCCAGACGTTCATACGCGCGCATGCCATTGAGCAAAGGCAGAACGATCGTATGCGGGCCGCAAGCCGGTGCGAGTTGATCGATGGCGGCGTCGAGATCGTAGGTCTTGCACGCGAGCAGGATGACGTCATAGATGGAATCGAGTTCGTCATGCGTGACCGTTCTCACCTTCCCGCTGAAATTGCCCAGTTCGCTTTTTACGTTAAGCCCTGTCGCGTGCAAGATCTCAGCGCGCTTCGGCCTGACGAGGAACGTCACGTCTGCGCCTGCTTCGATCAAGCGCGCCCCGTAGTAACCGCCGATTGCACCGGCGCCGAGAATCAGTATCTTCATCAATATCCAGGCTCCTTAGTTGATCAAGCCAATCCAAACGTACAAGCGCAAGCGCGTGCGCGGAAAACTCAGCCCGCTCGCGCCGCCCCCGATGTGATCAGCCCTTCGATTTGCGCGTCGCTCAGTCCAACTTCGGACAGGATGTCGCGCGTGTGCTGGCCGATACCGGGCGCGGGTCCGCGAATGGCAGAAGGCGTATCGTCGAAGCGCGCAGCAGGCGATGGCTGGCGCACCTCGCCGACGAACGGCTGCTCGAGCGTCTGCACCAGATGCATCGCGCGGACCTGTTCGTTGTCGATGATCTCGTTGCGCCGCAATACGGGGGCGCAAGGCACGTCTGCGCGATCAAGACGACGCAGCCACTCGTCGCGTTCACCTTCACGCAGAATCGCCGCCATGATGTTGATGCGCTCGGTGCTGTTCAGATTGCGGAATTCAGCCGTGGCGAAGCGCTCATCCTCCTTGAGTTCGGGACGTTCGACTGCATCGCAGAAGCCTTTCCACTCGGCATCCGAAATCGTTCCGACCGTCATGAAACCGTCGCGCGTCTCGAACACGAGATCCGGTCCTACATTGGTTGCGGCCGCGGTGCTCTCGCGGCCGACCACCGTGTACTGCATCATGGCTTCGGGCCAGAGGAACGACAGCATCGTGCCGAGCAACGACAACCTGATGTGCTGACCGAGCCCGGTTTTTTCACGCGCGAAAAGCGCGGCTGTGATCGCTTGTGCGGCAAAGATCGAAGTCGTCTTGTCCGCGAGAATCGTACGGATCATCTGCGGGCGTCGTGTGGTCTGCTCCGACTGAATGTCGGCCATGCCGGAGAGCGCCTGAATCATCGGATCGTAGATGCGTTTTCGTACATACGGGCCATCGTCGCCGACGCCGGTGATCGACACATAAATCGTGCGTGGATTGATCTTGCGAACATCTTCCCAGCCGATGCCGAGCTTCTCGGTCGTGCCGGGACGAAAATTCTGCACGAGCACGTCGGCTTTCAGAAGCAGCTTGCGAAACGCGGCCATCGCTTCCGCATTCTTCAGATCCAGCGCAATCGAACGCTTGCCGTGATTGGTCGAAATAAAAAGCGCGGAAAACTGCCCGTTTTCGCTGACTTTCTGACGACTGCGGCGATTGATATCGCCACCGGGCGGCTCGACCTTGATCACGTTCGCGCCCTGATCGGCGAGATGCATGGTGGCGAGCGGGCCGGCCACCACGGTCGAAATATCCAGTATGGTGACGCCGCTAAGAGGTCCGGACATCATCTTCTCCAATGAATGACACGTTTCCATAAGCCGATTGCCGCAGGCACATCCGCGCGCTATCTCGGGATGCGCATGAGATCGGGAATGCTTGCGGGATCCATGAATGTCTTTCTGAACGCGCCCTTGTAGGCAGGACGATTCGAATGCTGTTCGTGATACGCGACGATATTCGGCGGCAACTCGAAGCTATATTCGATCGCCCAGTCGATGCACGTGGTCAGAAGAATATCCGCGCAACTGAGCTTGCCGCCGAGTAGGAACCCGTTGTCGTCGATCATCGGCGCGATCGCCCGCAACTGGTCCATGAAGTATTCCTTCGCAGCCTTGCACGCAGTCGGCGATTCGCCATAGAGACTCGAAAACGTCGTATGGCGACGGATCACATAGAGCGTGTGCGCGTCGAACTCCGTCATGATGAAAAAGCACCACTCGTTCAGCTTGGCGCGCGCTTGCGGATTAGCTGGCACATAGATGCCGGGCGGCGGTGCGAACGCTTCGCTGACGTAGCCGATAATGGCCGCGCTCTCCGTGACCACGACATCCCGATGCCGAAGCACCGGTACCTTGTGACGCGGATTGATCTTCAGGAATTCATCCGTGTAGGTTTCACCGCTGCGCGGATGTACCGGGTAGAAGGTGTAATCCAGTCCCATCTCCATGAGCATCCAGTGGACTCTGAGATTACGTACCGTGCCCATGCCCCACAGGGTCAGCTCTGTCTCCTCCATGACGCGCTCCCGTCAGAACTTCTCGCTATAAGGCCGCAGATCCGCTTCGAGCGTCCACGCGCTGCGATGCTGCCGATGAATCTGGTAATACGTTTCAGCCACTTCATCGGTCGACAACATGCCGTCGGGCGGCATGCTTTTGGCCAGATCCGGAAACAGCCGATGGATCGCCGGCATGTTCACCGCGCCATCGATGATCACGGTCGCCGCGTGAATGCCCTTCGGTCCGAACTCGCGCGCAATGCTCTGAATCACCGCGCGGGTCGCGAATTTCGCCGCCGCGAACGCACCGAAGTTCGCCCCGCCGCGCAGCGATGATGTCGCGCCCGTGAAAAGAATCGTGCCCTTGCCGCGCGGCTCCATGTGCCGCACCGCCTCGCGTCCGAACACGAACGCGCCGAATGCCCCCAGCCGCCAGACTTTCTCGAAGGCGTCGCCGCTGATCTCCAGCAACGGCTTGCGATGCTGCGCGCCCGCGTTATACACCGCCACCTCGATCGGCCCGATCTCCTGCTCGATCGTCGCGAGCGCCTCGACGATTTCCCGCTCCACGCGCAAGTCCACCTTCATGCCGGTGGCTTCGCCTCCCGCCTCGCGCAACTGCGCGGCGTAGCCCTGCAACTTCTCCAGATCGCGGGCAAACATGACGACGTGATAGTCCGGCGCGAAACGCCGTGCGATCGCCTGTCCCAGTCCCTCTCCGACCCCTGCTATGACCGCCACCTTCTTCGATGTCCTGTTCATCGCTGCTCCGTCTGAGTGCTGTGTCGCTGCGGCCTTGCGCCGGGCTTCGTGCTATTACCGATTTGCAAATCTGAAGCGGTGGAACTACGATACGTGTGTCCACACCTAATTGCAAGGAGACACCCACCCGTGAATACCCTCATCGCTTCTGAGTCTGCCCCGCGCACCGCGCTCATCATGGGCGCGGGCGACAGCCTCGGCGCCGCTCTCGCGCGGCGCTTCGCCAGCGAAGGCATGACCGTATGCATCGCCCGACGCAACGCCGAGCAACTGCAACCACTCGTCGACGAGATTCGCGAAGCGGGCGGCACCGTCCATGCCTTCGGCTGCGATGCGCGCAAGGAGGAACAAGTCGTTGCGCTGTTCGGGCAAATCGAAAAGGAGATCGGTCCGCTTGCCATCGTCGTGTTCAACATCGGCGCGAACATTCAATTCAACGTGCGCGAAACCACGGCACAGAAGTACTACAAGGTCTGGGAAATGGCCTGCTTCGCGGGCTTCCTGACCGGTCGGGAAGCGGCACGCTACATGGCTCCGCGCGGTCAGGGCACGATCTTCTTCACCGGCGCGACGGCCAGCATTCGTGGCGCGGAAGGATTCTGTGCCTTCGCCGGTGCCAAGCATGGCCTGCGTTCGCTGGCTCAGTCGATGGCGCGCGAATTCGGCAAGCAGGGTTTGCACATCGTGCACCCGGTGATCGACGGTCCTATCGACACGCCTTTCGTGCGTGAACGCTTTCCCGAACTCGTCGCCGAACGTCCCGCCGATGGCCTGCTCGCGCCCGACGATATCGCCGATACCTACTGGTTTCTGCACACCCAAAAGCGCAGCGCATGGACCTTCGAGTTGGATATCCGTCCTTTTCTTGAAGTGGTCACTAACTTCTAATCACGTCGTACAAGGGAGTCCTTATGTCCGGCAGCATCGACTTTTATTTCGATTACGGCAGTCCGAGCAGTTATCTCGCCTACAAGCAGATGCCCGGCCTGATTCATCGCACGGGCGCGCGCGTCAACTATCGACCGATTCTTCTTGGCGGCGTCTTTCAGCAGACGGCAAATCAGTCGCCCATGGACATTCCGGCGAAGCGTGAGTGGATGGTCAACGATCTGAGCTTCTTCGCGCGACGCTACAACGTGCCCTTCGAGCTCAATCCGTTTTTCCCGATCAACACACTCGTGCTGATGCGCGGCGCAATTTTCGCTGAACGCGAAGGCTTTCTCGACCGCTATTCCGATGCAGTCTTCGACGCGATGTGGGGCCGCCCGCGCAACATGGCCGATCCGGGCGTGATCGGTGACGTGCTGCAAGCAGCGGATCTGGATGTGACACGCATCGTCGCGGCGACGCAGGACGCGCAGATCAAGGACAAGCTGAAAGCGGACACACAGGAGGCGATCGAGCGCGGCGTGTTCGGCGCCCCGACCATCTTCCTGGGCACGCAATTGTTCTTCGGCCAGGACCGCGTTCCCTATGTCGAGGAGCTGCTCGCGAAAGCGTGAGCACTTCTGTCTTGTCTTGCGTCGCCGTGATGCGCGGTCGGCGCGGACTCAATCCATCCTTGAATTCAGGTGATTTTCGATGACAGCTTTGCAGGAAGTCTTTGTGGTCAGTGCGGTGCGTACCGCTATCGGCACCTATGGCGGCAGCCTGAAGGACACGCCGCTCAACGAACTCGCGACGCTCGTCGTCAAGGAGGCGCTTGCGCGGGCCGCCGTGCCCGCGGATCGCGTGGGTCATGTGGTGATCGGCAACGTCATTCCGACCGAGCCGCGCGACGCGTATCTGAGCCGTGTCGCCGCACTCTCGGCCGGCTTGCCGGTATCGACACCCGCGTTCAACGTCAATCGCTTGTGCGGCTCAGGGGTGCAGGCGATCGTGTCGGCCGCGCAGTCGGTTGCGCTCGGCAATTGCGACATCGCCGTGGCAGGCGGCGCGGAATCAATGTCGCGCGGGCCGTATCTGATGCAGGCGGCACGCTGGGGCGCACGCATGGGCGACACGCAGTTGCTCGACTACATGGTGGGGGTTCTGCACGATCCGGTGCACAAGATCCACATGGGCGTCACCGCCGAAAACGTCGCCGATCAGTTCGATGTGTCGCGCCTCGACATGGATACGCTCGCAGCGGAAAGTCATCGCCGCGCGGCGGCTGCCACGGAGAGCGGCTATTTTCGCAGCCAGATCGTTCCGGTGCCGATCGTCAGGTCGCGGCAGGCGTCGACATTCGACATCGACGAACACGTGAAGGGCGATACGAGCGTGGAGACGCTCGCAAAAATGAAGCCGGCGTTTCGCAAGGACGGCAGCGTGACGGCGGGCAACTCGTCGGGCATCAACGACGGCGCGGCCGCGCTCGTGCTGGCCTCGGCCAGTGCAGTGAAGGCACATGGGCTGAAGCCGCTCGCGCGACTCGTCAGCTATGGCCATGCGGGTGTCGAGCCGACCATCATGGGCATCGGCTCGGTGCCGGCCGCGCGCCAGGCATTGCAGCGTGCGGGCCTGTCGAGCGCCGATGTTGCGACGGTCGAAGCCAACGAGGCGTTTGCCGCGCAGGCCTGTGCCGTCACACGGCAACTGGAACTCGATCCGGCTATCGTGAACCCGAACGGGTCCGGCATCTCGCTTGGCCATCCGATCGGCGCGACCGGCGCGATCATCTCGACCAAAGCGATTCACGAGCTGCATAGGATCGGCGGAAAATACGCGCTCGTGACGATGTGCATCGGTGGCGGGCAAGGCATTGCCGCGGTCTTCGAACGCGTTTGAGTGAATCGCGCGCGCACAAAAAAACGGGTCGCCATGCTTGGCGACCCGCACTTTATCTTCAGGGAGATCGACGGGTTGCAGACATCTCTTCAGAGGGATTCATTCCGGCTCTGAAACGTCTTCGATGCGCGCGTGCGCCCGGAACATATGAACGGTGTCGCGCAATGTCTTGCGCAGCAGCTTCCATTGCTCCGGCCCGACGGCCTCATAAAAATCGAGTTGTGCGTCCTGCCATGCCTGTTCGCTGGCACGCAGCGCGTTGCGGCCCTTGGTGGTCACCGTCAGGTGTTTCACCCGGCGGTCTTCTTCGCTCTGTTCGATCTTGAGCAGGCCGCGTGTGATCAGCGGTTCGGTCAGGCGCGTGATGCTCGTGCGGTCCATAAGCATGGCCTTCGCCACTTCGGTGACGCGCGCCGGCGCGAGGGCCTCGATATTGACGACCAGCGTGTACTGCGAGATGGACAGCGGAACGTCCTTCATCTTCGCGTTATAGAGGCCGGTCAGCAGCCTCGACAGCCGGTTCACGTCGAAGAGCGCGCATTGCGAAACCAGATCGAACTTCTCCTCCGGACCGGTCTTCGTTTTCTGAGTTTGAACACGTGCGTGCATGGAGCAATCTCTGCCAATTGACGAACCCGATTCTCATATTACGTGACAACGCACCTATTCACAAGCGTTTTGGTCCGTTCAGAAATATCGATTCGCCGGCCGATTCAGACCGAGATGTTCACGCAACGTCGAGCCTTCGTAACGCGCTCGAAAGATTCCGCGCGCTTGCAGAATCGGCACGACGTGATCGACGAAATCGTCGAGACCTTGCGGCAAGTACGGAAACATCACGATGAAGCCGTCGCACGCCTGCGCGCCAAACCAGTATGCGAACTGCTCGGCAACCTGCTCCGCCGTGCCGACGACTTCGTGCCCGAAGTAACCGCCCACGCGCCGGGCGATATCGCGGATCGTCGTGAGACCTTCGCGTCGCGCGATATCGAGCACGCGCTGCTGGCTGCTTACGCCCTGATTGGTGCGAGGCAGATCGGGCAGCGGCCCGTTCGGATCGAACATCGACATATCGTGTCCCAACGCGACCGAGAGCGATGCGAGCGCGCTATCCGTATGCACGAGACGATCCATCATCGCGCGCTTTTCACGCGCTTCCTCTTCCGTTCTTCCGACGACCACCAGCGTGCCGAGCATGACCTTGCACTGCGTATTCGCGCGCCCTGCCGCGAGCGCCTGACGCTTGATGTCGCGATAGAAGGACTGCGCACCTTCCAGCGTAGTCTGCGCCGTGAAGACGACATCGGCGGATTCGGCAGCGAGCCGCATGCCCGCCGGCGACGCGCCTGCCTGCACGAGCACGGGCCAGCCCTGCGGCGGCCGCGCGATATTGAGCGGGCCTTTGACATCGAAAAATCGCCCGTGATGATCGAGCACGTGCATCTTGCGCGGATCGAAGAACACGCCCTCCTCGGCATCGCAGACGAATGCGTCGTCTTGCCAGCTATCCCACAGCCCCGTGACGACATGTACGAACTCGCGCGCCAGATCGTAACGCTCATCGTGACCGAGCAGGTCTTCGAAGCCGAAGTTGCGTGCGGCTTCCGGGTTCGCCGTCGTGACGATGTTCCAGCCCGCGCGCCCCGCGCTCAGATGATCCAGCGATGCAAAGCGGCGCGCAATGTGAAACGGCTCGTCATACGTGGTCGATCCCGTCGCGACGAGTCCGATGCGCCGCGTCATAGACGACAACGCGGACAACAGCGTCAACGGCTCGAACGACGTGGCCGTGTGGCTGCGCTTCAGTCCATCGATCGGCATGTTGAGCAGCGCCAGATGGTCGGCCATGAAGAGCGCATCGAAACATGCCTCTTCGAGTTTGATTGCAGCACGCGTGAGTTCGGCAAGATCGAAGTTTGCGCGTGGATTCGCACCAGGAAAGCGCCATCCGGCCGTGTGAATCGTCGTGGGCCGGAAGAACGCCAACAGATTCATTTGTTCGCGCTCAGTCATTGCGTGCCTCGCTGCGTCTTTCGTCGAGTGCGTGATCGCGCGCCATGAGCAAACTATCGATGAGCAACGGCATATCGACGCACATACGCTGCATCATCGCGACGACCCACGTCTCGCGCACGCTCGTCAAATGCACGCGCCATGGCTTGCGATCAGAGCGCGGCACGTTGTCGATGAGTTTCATTGCGTCACCATTCGCGCGACAACTCGGGGATGCTGTGAAAGTCCATCCAGTCATAGTGCGTATCGCGGCGCAACGGGCGGCTCTCGCGCGCGGGAACGCACGAGGACGCGTCGCGCTCGCTGTCTGCCGCATCCGTTACTTCGCCGGTTTCATCGATCATGCGCAGGCTCCGAACAGGCGTGATTGAAAGCGGTGCAAAGGTCAATCCGGCGTATCGAACTGAAGGTTGCCGTTGCCGGGATTCGCCGATGCACAGCGCCGATGATTGACCCCTGTGATCGCCAACGCGCCGATCGCCGACGCCACCGCGATTGCCATGAAGCAGGTCGTCGGCGGCAGATTCAGGCTGACGAGCGCGCCGATCAGAAGCGGAGCGACGATCGCACCGACGCGTCCCACGCCCGCCGCAGCGCCCAGCCCAACCGAACGCGATGCAAGCGGATAGAACTGTCCCGTGTACGCGTAGCACAGGTTCTGTGTGCCGACCACCGACGCCCCCACTATCGCGATCAGCACGAACAACGCCGGCTGATTCGGCGCGTAGCCGAGCGCCGCGAGCGACGCCGCACCCATCGCGTAGAAGAATGCGAGCACCCATTTCAGGCTGAAGCGGTCGCCGACCCAAGCCCCGACGATCGTGCCGATAATCACGCCCGCGTTATAGACGAGCAGGAACGTGAGCGCAGCGCCGAGCGTGTGGCCCGAGCGCGTCAGCAACGTCACGAGCCACGTGCTCATGGCGTACAACATGAACAGACCCATGAAGAACGCGACCCAGATCAGCACCGTGCTCTGCGCGCGCCCGTCCGCGAACAATTGTCCGAGCGGCGTGCGAGCGCCGCGCGCCGCCGTCTGACCGACGAACACCGCGTCCGGTGCGAAGCGCTGATCCGGCAGAATGCGCCGCAGCACTTCGCGCAACTCGTCCTGCTTGTTGGTCCTGACGAGATAGGCGAGCGACTCGGGCATCCACGTCATGACGAACGGAATGATCAGTAGCGGCACACCCGCGACGATGAAAACGGAGCGCCAGCCGTAAGCCTCGATGCACGCCTTGCCGATGAGCGCCGCCAGCACGCTGCCGATGGTATAGCCGCACATCATCAGACCGACGAGCCGTCCACGGCTGCGGCGCGGCGCGTATTCCGACATGTGCGCGACCGCGTTCGGCAACGCACCGCCAATACCGACGCCCGCAAAAAAGCGCATCGCGCTGAACAACAGCGGTTCGGTCGAGAAGCCCGCTGCCAGCGTGAACGCGCTGAATAGGAAGATCGAGATCGCAAACACCTTGCGACGGCCAATGCGGTCGGCCACCGCGCCCAGTACGATCGCGCCGAATGCCATTCCGAAGAGCGCCGAACTCGCCATGAAACCGGCGGCCGCCGCGCTGACCTTCATGTTGGCCATGATGGCGGGAAGTGCGACGCCCGGCACCGCGAGGTCGTAGCCGTCCAGCACGACGACAAGTGAAGTCCACAGAAACACGACCAAATGGAAGCGGTTGAAACTCGCGCCATCGACCTTTTCCTGCACGTTTATTCTGTCCATGAAATCGTCTCCTGACTGCCATTCGAGTAATAGTCGATCGCCAGTTACATCGCGCGAAGCGTCGTTTGCCGTGGTGTTTCCATCAACTGTCAGAAGCTCTGCCGGATGCCCGCCATCACGCCGAGCTGTCCTTGCCCAGCCGATGGCGTCGTGCCGCCGCCGCCCGCGCTCACCGAATAGCGTGCGCGGGCGCTGTTCGACAAATACGCGGTTTGCAGATAGACCGCCGTTCGCACGGACAAGAGGTATGTGCCGCGCAGGACGCCCAGCGTGGCGCGCGCATCCTGCGCCGCATTGACGATGCGGAACACTTCGCCGTCGAGCACGAACGAAGGTGTGAACG